>CAZQEW010000133.1:0-12299 GCA_964591495.1 uncultured Klebsiella sp. | reverse complement strand
CTCCACCCTGCCATGACCCGCTCCCGTTTTGCAGAACCTTCAGGACACTACCTGCAGCGGGCGGGGCGCCCGCCGCGACCCGCGAGACGCGGGTGCAACCAAATCTCGCGCCGGTGAATTCACCTTCCCTCCCCGCGTCATTTCTTCCGCATGTTCACACGGCTGTTGGTCTGCGCACTGGCGCTCGCTGCTTCGCCCGCACTGGTCGGCGCGGAGGCGGATATGCACGCGGCCGCCGCGATGACCATTCTCCGCGCACACTGCTTCGGCTGCCACAACGTCGAGAAGAAGCGCGGGCAGCTTGACCTGACTTCGCGCGACGCGGCGCTCAAGGGCGGCGAAACCGGCCCCGCGCTCAAGCCCGGCAAGGCTTCCGATAGCCCGCTCGTCAAGCTCCTCGCGCCCGGCGTCGAGTCGCACATGCCGCCCAAAAAGCAGCTGCCACCGCAGCTCATTGCCACGCTCCGCGCGTGGGTGGACGCCGGCGCGCCATGGGACGCGGGCGTGCTCAAGCTCCTCACGCGCGAAACGAAGTCCGACGAACTCAAAGCCCTCCCCGCCACCTACACGCCCGTGCTCGCCGTCGCGCTCGCGCCAGATGGCAAACGCCTCGCCAGCGCGCGCGGCAACCAGCTCCTCATCCACACCCTCGGTGCAACAAACCGCACGCTCGTCGCCACGCTCACCGGCGCGCGCGATGCCATCCAATCCGTCGCGTGGAGCACAGACGGCCGCTGGCTGGCAGCAGGCGAGTTCCGCCGTGTGCTGCTCTTCGATGCAAAGACGCTCCAACCGTTCGGCACGCTCGACAAGCCGCTCACCGGTCGCGCCACCGCCGTCGCGTTCACGCCGGACGGCAGCACACTCGCGGTCGCGGACAGCCCGGGCGGTGCGGCGGGACAAGTTCACCTGTGGAAGATGGGCGAGGAAAAGCCCTTCGCCTCGTGGACCGCGCACAACGACAGCATCCTTGACCTGAAAATCAGCGCGAACGGCAAGCTCCTCGCCACCGGCAGCGCGGACAAACTCGCGCGCGTTTGGAATCTCGCGACGCAGAAGGAGGTAGCGAAACTCGAAGGCCATACGAGCTACGTGCAAGCCGTCGCGTTCGGGAAGGACGACGCGGTGCTGGCCACCGGCGGCGCGGACAAGGAGCTGAAGTTCTGGGATATCGCCAGCTCCGGCCGCGAAGGCTCTTTCTCGAACCGCAAGGCCGCCGTCACCGCGCTGCACTGGGTCGGCGGCGGGGCCACGCTCCTGGCCGTGTCCGAGGACGGCAGCGCCTCGACCATCACCGACCTCAAGCGCCACAGCGGCGAGCAGAGCAGTTCGCCGGGCACCGAGCGGAAGCTGTCGGGCGTGGAGGATGTGCTTTACTCGGTCGCCGCCACGACGGACGGCAAGACGGTCTTCGCCGGCTGCCACGACGGCAGCGTTTATGTATGGGAAGGCGGAAAAGCGGCGACGAAGTTGGAGGGGAAATAGTTTAGCCACAGATGAAACACAGATTGAACACAGATAAGAAACGCCAGGAAGACGCGGGCTTTTTCCATCCGTGTTCCATCCGTGTTTCATCTGTGGCCAAAGGTTTTTTCCCCGTTCTGCTCAGTCTGTGGCTCGCCGCCTGCACACCGCCGCAGAAGTCGGCTTCCAAGTCAGACCCGGCCATCGTGCTGAAGGGCGTCACGGCCATCGCAGTGTTTCCCACGGAGCTGCCGCTCATTGCGGGAGCCGCGCCGCATCGCGTGGCAGTCACCGCGACGGACAAAGACGGCTTCGAGCTGCCCGCGCCCGCGAAATTCACCTCGGATAACCTCACCGTCGCCACCGTCAGTGCCGACGGCAAAATCCGCCCGCTTACCCCCGGCACCGCGACCATCACGGCGAAGTTCTCGGGCAAAGCCGCGAGCGCTAAGGTGACCGTGCGCCGTGCCGGCGACTTCCAGTCGCCGTCGGCAACTCCCGCCGCGAGCAGCGCGACCAACGCCCCGGCGCAGCGGCCGGAAGCCACCGGCACTGGCCCGCAACTCAGCTTCCTCAATGATGTGCTGCCCATCCTCAGCAAGGCCGGCTGCAACCTTGGCTCGTGCCACGCGAAGGCCGACGGCCAGAACGGTTTCAAGCTCACCATTTTCGCCTACGATCCGCGCGCGGACTATTTGGAGATTGTGAAGGACGCGCGCGGTCGCCGCGTGTTCCCGGCCTTTCCCGAGGAGAGCCTGCTGCTCAAGAAAGCCACGCTGGCGGTGCCCCACGACGGTGGGCTGCGCATTGAGCGCGACTCGGAGGAGTTCCGCACGCTGGCGAACTGGATCGCCCAAGGCATGCCCTACTCGCGCCCCGGCGAGGCGACTCTGACGGGCCTCGAGGTCTTCCCGAAGGAACGCCGTTACCGCCGCGAAGCAAAGCAGCCGTTGCTCGTGCAGGCACGCTACTCGGACGGCTCCGTGCGCGATGTGACCGAGTTATCCGAATTCCTCTCGAACGAGAAAACCCTCGCGACCGTGGACGATGAGGGCGTGGTGAGTGTGGGCAAGTTCAGCGGCGAAAGCGCGGTGGTGGCGCGTTTCCTTGGCAGCGTCGCGGTCAGCACCGTGATGGTGCCCAGCGACCGCGTGCTGCCGGCGGAGCAGTTCGCCGCGCTGCCGGTGAACAACGACATTGACCGCCTCGTTTACCAGCGCCTGCAAAAGCTCGGTCATCTGCCCTCAGCCGTCTGCTCGGACGCCGAGTTCCTCCGCCGCGCGTCGCTCGACACCATCGGCACGCTGCCCACGGCTGACGAAGCAAAGGCCTTCCTCGACGACCCGTCGCCCGACAAGCGCACCAAGCTGATTGACCGCCTGCTGAACCATCCCGCTTGGGCCGACCACTGGGCCGTGAAGTGGGGCGACCTCGTCCGCGGCAACCCGTCGCGGGTCGGGGTGAAGCCGGTTTTCCTCATGGACCAATGGCTGCGTGACGCCTTCCGGCAGAACAAGCCTTACGACCAGTTCGTCCGCGAGCTGCTCACCGCGCAGGGCAGCACCCACAAGCACGGCCCCGCCGCGCTTTTCCGCGACAAGCGCACGCCGGAGGACGCCAGCGGTTTCGTGAGCCAGGTCTTCCTTGGTGTTCGCCTTGACTGCGCGCGTTGCCATCACCACCCGAGCGAGAAGTGGGACCAGAAGGATTACTACCAGTTCGCCGCGTTCTTCAGCGGCACGCGGCGCAAGGGCCAGGGCATCTCCGCCCCCATCAGCGGCGAGCCGGAATACATCTGGGCCACCAGCAGCGTCGCCATGAAGCACCCCGTCACCGGTGAAGACCTGAAGCCCCGCGCCCCGGACGGACCCGAGGCCGCCATTCCCGCAGACCGCGACCCGCGGGCCGCACTGGTGGACTGGATGGTGCAGCCGGAGAACCCGCTCTTCGCGCGCGCGGCGGTGAACCGGGTGTGGGCGCAGTTCTTCGGCCGCGGCATCGTGGACCCGGTGGATGACTTCCGCGCCTCGAACCCGCCGAGCAACGAGCCGTTGCTCGACTGGCTGGCGAAAAACTTCGTCGCGCACAAATACGACTTGAAGCACCTGATGCGAAACATCCTGCGCTCGCACACCTATCAGCTCAGTTCCGAGGCAAACGAGACAAACGTCGGCGACACGAAGAACTACTCGCGCAGTTACCGCCGCCGGTTACCGGCGGAGGTCCTGCTCGACGCCGTCGCGCAAGTCACCGGCACGCGCGACAACTTCACCGGCCTGCCCGAAGGCTCGCGCGCCTTGCAAACGTGGAACCACAAGTTGAACAGCGATTTCATGGATGCCTTCGGCCGCCCCAACAGCAGTGCCGAATGCCCGTGTGACCGCGACGCCAAGCCCAGCATGGTGCAGGCGCTGCACATGATGAACTCGACCGCGCTGAACACGAAGATCACCGCGAGCGAAGGCCGCGCCCGCCTGCTGGCCGCCAGCAAAGCCACGGAGGACGAAATCATCACCGACCTTTACCTGAGCGCCTACAACCGCCGTCCCACCGACGCCGAACGCGCGTTGGCCAAGCGGGCCTTCACCGGCAAAGACGCCACCCGCCAGTCCGCCGTGGAGGACATCCTCTGGGCGCTGCTGAACTCGGCGGAGTTCGTGTTCAACCACTGACCTGCAATTGCCAGGGGCGAGGCCGCGCGTGCCTCCGTGCCGAATTTGTGGTTTCCTGAAGCCGATGTCCTGCGGTTGCTCCAACTCATGTCCCCCGCCGCCCGTCCACCCGGAGAGCGCAGGTGAATTCTCCGTCACCGGCCTGAACTGCCAGAACTGCGTGCGCAAGGCCACGACCGCGCTTCTGACGGTGCCCGGCGTGGCAAGCGCTGTCGTCTCCCTTGAACCGCCGCGCGCAACGATTCGGTGGCGGCCAGACGCAACCCCTTCGGCGGACGCCGTCCTCCGCGCGCTGAAGTCCGCCGGCTTTGATGCGACGCCTTTTCGGAAATCGCCAACCGCCGATCACCCGTCGCCGTGGTCCCCGTTTTCGGGCTGGCAGTTTAACGTCGCCTTTGGCGGCGCGGTCACGTTGTTGCTGATGGTCGGCGAGTGGGCCTTCCGGCTGGGCATAGAGCGATGGTTCCAGTGGGCAGCCTTCGCGCTCGCCTTGCCGGTGCAGGTCGTATGTGGCGCGCGCTTTTACCTCGGCGCGTGGCGGCAGCTCAAGGCCGGCAGCTCGAATATGGACACGCTCGTCGCGCTGGGCTCGACGACTGCCTTCGGCTTCAGCGCATGGGCGCTGTTCACGGGCTGGCCCGGGCACCTCTACTTCATGGAGGCCGCTGCGATTATCACGCTCATCAGCGTCGGCCACTGGCTGGAAGCCCGCATGAGCGCGCGCGCGGCGGGCGCGCTGCAGGCATTACTCAAGCTCGCGCCACAGAACGCCCGCCGGCTTGATGACACCGGTGCTGAAATTGAAACCGCCGTCGCCGAACTGAAGCCCGGCGACCGCATCGCCCTGCGCCCGGGCGACCGCGTGCCAGTGGACGGGGAGGTTCTCGACGGCCAGTCCGCCGTGGACGAGGCGATGCTCACCGGCGAATCGCTCCCGGTGGAAAAGTCGCCTGGCGCAAAGCTCTATGGCGGCACGGTCAACCAGAGCGGTCGCCTCATCTTCCGGGTGACCGCCACCGGCGACGCGACCGCGCTGGCCCAAATCATCGCCGTCGTGCAACGCGCGCAATCCAGCCGTGCAGGCATCCAAAAGCTCGGCGACCAAGTAAGCGCGGTGTTCGTGCCCGTCGTCGTGCTGGTCGCGCTCGGCACGGGACTTTGGTGGGGCCTGGCTTACGACAGCGCGATGCGCACAGCCACCACCCTGCTGCCGTTCCTAAGGCCGGAGCATTTTCCCGCGTCGCCGCTGGCGGCGGCATTCATCCACGCCGCGGGTGTGCTCATCGTCGCCTGTCCGTGCGCGATGGGCCTCGCGACTCCCGCCGCCATCATGGCCGGGGTAAACGCGGCCGCGCGGCGCGGCATTCTCATCCGCGACGGCGAGGCCCTGGAAAAGAGCGGGCGCATCACCGCCGTGCTGTTCGACAAAACTGGCACCCTGACCGAGGGAAAGCTGGCCGTGGCAGCGGTGCTCGAGCTGAAGCCCGGGGCCACGCCGGTGAAGGAACTCGCCGCCACACTGGCCACCCCCTCGAACCATCCGTTGAGCCGGGCCATTGCCGCCCACCAGGTTGCTGCATCGCCGCCACCCTTGACTGACTGGCGTGAAATTCGCGGCGCAGGGATTGAAGCCGCCAGTGACGGGGAGACTGTCCGCCTCGGCTCCTTGCGCTGGCTGATACACAGCGGCGTGGATGTCGCGGCCAACCCATTCACCTCTGAATGGATGTCGCAAGGCGCGACTGTCCTCGGTCTGGCGCGTGGCTCCGAGTTGCTCGCGCTGTTCGCGCTGCGCGACCAGTTAAAGCCGCACGCCGCCGAAGTGATCACCGGCCTGCAACGGCAGGGCAAGGCCGTCTTCCTGGTGACCGGGGACAATCCACAAACCGCGGCCGCCATCGCTGCCCAAGTGGGAATGCCCCAGGAGAACGTCTTCGCAGACATCCGGCCGGAACAGAAGGCCGAGCTTGTGCAGCAGTTGCAAAGCCGCGGCCAACGCGTGGCCTTCGTCGGCGACGGCATCAACGACGCGCCCGCGCTGACGCAGGCGGACCTCGGCATCGCCGTCACACGCGCGAGCGATGTGGCGCGCGAGGCGGCGGACATCATTCTCCTCCAGTCCGACATCCAGGCCATTCCTGATGCGCTCGGGCTGGCGCAGGCAACGCTGCGCACCATCAAGCAAAACCTCTTCTGGGCGTTCTTCTACAACGCCGCGGCCGTGCCGTTGGCCGCGCTTGGGCTGCTAAGTCCTGTTCTTTGCGCGGCGGCCATGGGGCTGTCCGACGTGCTGGTGATTGGCAACGCATTGCGGTTGCGCGCGCGGCGGTAGCAAGACCGGCTTGTCACGCGCGCAACGGCAGGCAAGGCTGAAGTCATGAACACCGAAGTCATCGCCCCGGGCTCCGTCTCGCGGGCTTCCCGGCGTAGTTTCCTCGGCAGCCTGGCCATCGCGGCTGTTGGCGCGGGTTCGACTGCGCGCAGCGCAACTCCACCGCTGACGAGTTTTTTCGTCGTGAGTGACACGCATTTCTTCGCGGACAAAAACCAGCCCGACCAGCTCGATCCCAATTCCGCGAGCTACAACCGCCGGCTGGTGGACACGCTCAACCGGCTGCCGGGCACGCCCTTTTCCGAGGCAGTCGGCGGCGGCACAGTGCCGACGCCGATGGGCGTGCTGCACACGGGCGACGTGATTGACAGCGGCGACAAGGGCGGACCGGCGCACGAGGCCATGCAGCGCACCGAATGGGCGGCCTTCGCTGCGGAATATGGCCTGACCGGCCGCGAGGGCCGGCTGAAGTTTCCGGTCTTCGAGATTCCCGGCAACCACGACTCACCCCACGGCGTGGGGCACGCCATCGAGCAGATGATCACGCGGCAGCGGGCTCGCCCGGGCTTGAAGGCGATCAGTAAAAACGGCCTGCATGCGTCATGGGAGTGGGGCGGCGTCCACTTCGCCACCCTGGGGCTGATCGTCGGCACGGACCGGAGCGTCGGGCGCAAACGCCGTTACGCGGCGAGCGACAGCTTGGCGTTCCTGCTCGAAGACTTGGCCAACACGCCCAAGGACCAGCCGCTGGTGCTGCTGCACCACGTGGACATGGCCCGCTACACCGTCGCCAAACCGGACACAGATTACACCAAGTGGGAGTGGGACCCGGCCGATGTGGCGGCATTTTATGTCGCCATCAGAGGCCGCCGCTCCGCGGTCTTTTATGGACACACACACTTCCGGAATGTGTTCCGCTGGGACGGCGCATCCATCAAGGCCCCGGAGGGCGTGGCCGTGTTCAACGTGGATAATGCCGCCCACTTCAGCGGGCCGGCGCAGGCGTTCTTCCATGTCGAGGTGCGCGGCGACGGGTTGACCGTGAGGGAGTTCGCCACGACGGACGGCTGGCAGACCGGTGCCTGGACGCCCCAGGTCTGGCGAGCTGCGGTGTGACCTAGGCCGGCGGTTTGCAACCGCCGTCGGGAGCTTGAAATCGGCAGGGCACGTTGAACTGCGGTCTTCCACAGCCAGGGCCAGGAAGTCGCCGGCACGGGGCGGTGGCCTACTTCTTCACCGGCGACTGTTTCACCTCGTAGTTCGTATTGTTCGCCAGTTCGGCATTCGGGCAGTCGTTGAGCAAGGCGGCGGGTTTGTCCCCGATGTGCTGGTTGTCCTTCACCACGACTTTCTCGGCGGGCCAGCCTTGGATGCGGATACCTTGGCCGCGTGTGGTGTTCTTTACGATGGTCACGCGGCGGATGGGGAAATCGCCCGGCTGCTTGTGGCGCGCGGCGGTGACGTAGATGGCGGAGATGTGGCCGCTGGTGATGTCGTTACCCTCGATGTGCAGGCCGTCAATCGCGCCGACGTGGAAGAGCGAGAGGTAGCTGTTGCCCCGGTTTCCGACGAGCCGGCTGTCCACGATGGTCGAGTTGCAATGGTCCTCGTGCATCAGACCTTCGCCGTCGTTGATGCGATACTTGCCGTCGGAGCATATGTTGCTGAAGACCTCGTAGTCGTTGTTCTCGACGACCCAGCGCCAGCCGCGCAGTTCCATCGCGCGGTTGTCGTTCGTGGCGCTGCCGTAACTGGCCTTCGTGCCGGTGACGGTCGGGCGCGGCACGTCCTTCGCGAAGCGAATCATGTTGCGCGAGCAGATGACGCCGTCGCCGCAGAAGCCGATGGCGCAGCGGCCCGTGCCAAAGACGAAGTTGTCCACGCACGCGAGGCCTTTGCGGAAGCCCCACGGGTGCGTCTCCGGCGTGCCGTCATTGCCGCTGCCGCCCGCACCGCCGACGCAGTGGTGGTTCAGGTAGATGCCAGGGCGGTTGTCGTAGTCGAAAAGCACGTCGAAGGGCACCAGCTTCTTCGCGCGGTCCTCGAGCGGATAATCCCTCATCACGAAGTTCGCCTCGCCGCTCTTGGGAATGCGGTTGTTGGCGATGAGCGCGTGCTCGCTGGCGTGGACGCGGATGGCGGCGCGGAACTTGTGCGGGTAACGGAGCCAGCCGGGTTGGTTGTCCTTCGCACTCGGAACCTCATCCATGATGCCCGCCGCGTTGCGGAGCAGGCAGCCGAGGACGAGCCGGTGCGGGCCGCAACGGTGCTCCGGGCCTTCGGGCAGGTTGATGTAGCCATTCTCAATGCGCAGGTGGACCACGCCGCAATTCGCCGCTGTGGCGGGGTCGGCGAGCACGATGCCCTTGAATGCGGTTTCCTTCGGCGTGCCGTTGCCGGTGAAGCTCGGCAGGTAGCGCGGGAACTCCAGCTGGCTCGGCGGCGAAAATTTCTCGTCGTGCGCCGAAGTTGCGCCAACAGGTTCCGCGCCGCGCAGCACGATGCCGGATTGAAGTTTCAGATCGTCTTTGAAGCGATACGAGCCCGCCGGGAAGAACAGCACGCCGCCGCCCTTCGCCGCGAGCTGGGCCTGCGCGGCCTCCACGCGCGCGTCCCAAAACTGGCCCGCGCCCGCGACGGTCGTCACGTCGAGCACGTGGTCCCAGCGGAGCTTGTCCGTCCACGCGAAGCCGAGCTTCGCAGCGGGGTTGCTCGTAGGCAGGGCGGCGAGCAGGCGGCCCGGCACGAGCAGCCCGGCGGCCGTGAGCGTGAAACCGGTTTCGAGAAACGCGCGGCGAGTTTTGAGCATGGCCGGAGCGTAATCACGAAATGCAAGGGGGCCAGTGGGAAGATTCTCCTGCGCTTACATTGGCCCGGCTCGGGGGTTGACCGGGAATTCGGCGCTGCGCAACCTGCGGCGTGATGCGCCCGTTGCTCCTCGCCGCGCTGGTGACTTCCACCGCTTGCGCCGCGGCCGCTGATGCGCCGTTCAGGCCCGATGCCCGGGGTTTTATCCGCGATTGGCTCCTGCTTGCGCCCATACGGCTGCCCGCCGAAAGCGCCGCAGCCGAGGAGATTGACCGGCCACAAGTGCCCTTTGAATTCGCTCTCCAGCCAGCGGCCGGCGAGGGCATCACCATCTACGGCAACGCCATTCAGTGGCGCACCATCCGCACCAAGGACTACTTCTTCGACGTGAACGCCATCCTCGGCGGCGTGCACGAGCAGGTGGCCGCCTACGCCGTTACCTACGTCATCGCGCCCCGCGAAATCACCGGCGTGCAGTTGCTCATGGGCAGCAATGACCAGGGCAAAGTCTGGCTCAACGGCACGGCAGTCGTGAAATCCACCGACGCCCGCTCGCTCGAGCCGGACGCAGACAAGGCCACCAACCTCACGCTCAAAACCGGCGTCGACATCGTCGACTTCAAGCTCGTCAACGAAAGCGACAACTGGCAGGGCTGCCTGCGCTTCACCGATGCCGCCGGCCAGCCACTCGCCGATCTTACGCTGAAGCTTGCGCCGTGATGCGCCAGCGTGTGTCCGCCATGTATTCCATCCCCCAACGCGTCTCGCTCGTGGCCCAGACCGTCGCTTCGCTGCGGCAGGGTTTGGCGGACGGCTTGTGGCACGAACACCTGCCCGGCGAACTGGAGCTGTGCGAGCGTTTGCAGGTCAGCCGCATGACGCTGCGCCGGGCGCTGGCGGTGCTGGAGGGCGAGGGCTTACTGGTGGTCGCGCAAGGCCAGCGCCGGCGGATTGGGCAGGCCGCCCAACGTGCCGCGCCGCGCCGGGGCCGCCGAGTGGTCTTGCTCACGCCGCTGCGGCTGGCCGAGTTGCGGCCCACGGTGCTCTACTGGGTCAATGACTTGAGCGACCACTTGGCGGAGGCAGGATTCCACCTGGAAGTTCATCCGTGTCCCGCTGCGTATGCGGAACATCCCGCCGCCGCGTTGGCCCGGCTGGAACGCGAGCTTCGGCCCGCCGGCTGGGTGCTCTACCTCTCCACGGCGACCATGCAGGAATGGTTCGGCCGGCAAGCCGTGCCCGCGCTCCTGGCCGGCTCGCGGCACGGGGAAGTGCGCCTCCCCTCCGTGGATCTGGATTACCGGGCCATCGGCCAGCACGCGGCGGAGACGTTTCTGGCCAAAGGACACCGGCAACTCGCCTTCCTCCGCTCCGTGCCCGGACTCGCCGGAGACATGGAGACGGAGCATGGGTTCGTGGAGGCTTGCCACCGTCACGGCGCGCGCGGCGGGGCCACCTTCCTCGGCGACACCCCGGAACGCATCGCGCAAGCCACTAAGTCGTTCCTGGCCCAATCTCCTCGCCCGACGGCCCTGCTGGTGAGCCAGCCCGTGCACTTGCTGACCGTCATGGGCACGCTCGCCGAAGCGGGCCTGCGCGTGCCGGACGAGGTCTCCCTCATCTCGCGGGACAGCGAATCTTTCCTGGCCTTCGTGGTGCCCACGGTCGCCCGGTATGAAATCCCGCCGGCCAACCTCGCGCGCAACCTCTCCCGCCAGGTGCTGGCGATGCTTGGGCCGCGCGGACGGGCGGAACGGGCCGTGCGGCTCATGCCCAAGTTCGTCCCCGGCGCGACTTTGGACAACTTGTCTAAAGCTCAGACAGCGCGCCCCGCTTGAGCCCGTGGGCCGGATGGCTATGCTGCGGCCAATTCGGTAGCCATCGCCATGAATGCCAGCGCCCGTCCTGCCCCGCGAAGCCCCCAGTTCCCGGGCTTCACCCTGATCGAACTTCTCGTCGTCATCGCCATCATCGCGATTCTGGCCGGGATGCTGTTGCCGGCGCTGGGCAAGGCGAAGCAGAAGGCCAATCAAATCTCCTGCCTGAGCAATTTGAAGCAGCACGCGCTCGCCACTGACCTCTACCGGGGTGACCAAGATGATCGCTTCCCCATCCGGCAATGTTACAGCACCACGGGCACAGTGGGCGGCCAGACCCAGTTCGCTTGGTCCGGCCGCGCGGGCACAAACGGCACATACCTGCTTATCACATCCGCCTTTCGCTACCTGAATCCTTACCTCGGTGTATCCAGTTCTGTGGCTGGCGAAGTGCCCGTGGCGAAATGCCCAGCAGACGGCAAAGTCGGTGGGGCTAACCCCACCAACAACTACCTCTTCTATGGCACTTCATACGGCGCCAACGCCCACGGCACTGCTGGCCTCAACACACTGACCTCCGGTGCCAACGGCTCTATCCGCGGCTCGCAAGTTCAGAATGCTTCCCGCCTTGTCGCGCTGGCCGAAGGCGGTGCGTTCTGGTGCGCATGGAACAATCAGGTCGCGCCTGCATCCGAGTTCCGGCACTCCCGTTTTCAACCCGGCTCCACTTCCCAAGATTTCCGCTGGAACGCTGCTTTCGCCGACGGTCACGCAGGCTTCACGAAGTTCGAAATCCGGCAGCCGCCCAGCGGCACCGCGACACCAGTAGTCATGTTCACCAACGACTACTCCTTCGACTACACGCGATAGCAGTTCTGCCGCTGCGGAAGGGCTGGTAGGCGCATTGGCCTTCAGTTCGATAGATTCAGCTTCGTTTTCTCCTCAGAATGAAATTCTTCCCACAGCTTGGCGCTCTATCGCTGCTCGCGCTGTTCGCCCACGCCGCTGAACCACCCCCCAGCCCGCACGCGTGGTATCACGATGCCTCCCTGAAGGCCGACGGCCCGAGCATCTCCGCGTGGAACAGCGCCGCCAACAACGGCGCGGCGCAGAACCTCACGCGCGTCGTGGGGCGGCCGCAAGTCGTCCGTGTCAGCACGCCCGGCGGCCCGCGCACCGTCGTGCGCTTTAACGGCTCTGCCGCAC
>CAZQEW010000132.1:0-12493 GCA_964591495.1 uncultured Klebsiella sp. | reverse complement strand
GTGGCGATGGGCTTGAAGGTGAGCGTGGCGGTGCCGGCGACGGTGCGGGCCTTGAAGTCTGGCGTCACGTCGAGCGCGAGGTGGAGGAGGTCCACGCGGCGGTCCGGGGCGTATTTGCGGTAAGCAGGCGAGTCCACAGGCGCGGGCGCGAACTGCGCGGCGCACCAACGGCAGTGGTGGATTTGCTCGGCAGAGAGCGGAGCGAGGAACGCGAACAACGCGAGCAGGGCGGCGAGGCGAAATTGCATGGCGCGGAGGATAGTCAGCGGCGCGCGGCCGTCACGCCCGGTTTGCGAAGGGAGGAGCAGGATTAGGACTAAGATTACGAGCACGAGAAGACGACGTGGTTCGGCTCCTGCTCGTAATCCTAATCTTAATCCTGCTCCCGCTTATGGGGCGCGGGTGGGGAGGGTGGCGAGGATGTGCTCGACGCAGTCCACGTCGTGCCAGAGGACCTCGGTGCCGCGCGCGGTGGGACGGAAGAGGAGGTTGCCTGGGGTGGCTTCCTCGCGGAGGGGTTCGCCGGTGAAGACGTTTTGCAGCGGGTCTTCGCTTCGGAAGTAAGGTTCAAGCGCGACCAGCAAAGTCTGGACATTCCACGCTTGCGGCAGGGCCGATCTGTTTTCCTTTGACCGAAGTTCGAGCTCCAATTGCTGGATGCCACCGTCTAATTGTCGCCAGTTCATCTGCCTTCCAAAAAGGCTGGCATAGATTCCCCGGCTTACCCTCACCTCCACCTTCGGCAGCGCGAAGAAATACACCATGCCTACCACGGCAGCACCGCCGAGGACGCGCGCCAGCAACCGCAGAGTCCACCCGCCATTCGTCCGCCACAGCCAAAAGCCCACGCACGGGAAAGTGAGCATCAGCACGGCAGCGCCGAGGTTCATTGCACGGATGCCGGCGGCCTCTTGGCTGTAGAAACTCTCGAGCCGGCGCTCGAAGGGAACCCAAGTGAAGTAGGCGTCCCGGCTCATCGCTGCCGCGTCGAGCGTGCCGGTGAGCTTGGTGCCCACGGTTGAGCCGGCGACGAGTGAGCGCAGCGTGGGATGACGGATGCGGAGTTGGCCGGGGCTTGGCTCGCGGAAGGGCAGTCGGTCTTGGTCGTCGTTCGGACTGGTTCCCTTAGGCAGCTCCTTCGGAAACTCCGTCGCTAGGCACTGCTCCACCTTGAAGCCCGGCAGTTCTGCGCGAGATGCGCCGAAGACATACAGCTCGACGAGGCAGCGGTCGTTCTCCACGCCGGTGAGGCGGAGCGGATAGACCGCGCGGTCGGTCTTGAACTTGAAGGCCAGCGGGTGCGGGCTGGTTTTGCCCGAGGCGTCAGGCCGGCTCAATTTCGCGGCGGCGAAGACCCAGCCCTGCGTCGCGTAGTCCGCGATGACCGGCGCGGCGGCAGCGGGGACGGCGAAGCCGTTTTCGTTCAGCCAGCGCGTGAGCGCCGCGCCATCGGGCGAGCTGAGCGTGACGGTGTCGAACACGCCGACGGTCTGGCGGGCGAGGATTTGGACGCCGTTTGGCTCAACGGAAACACCGGCGAGACCGCGACTCTTGACCGTCACTGGCAGAATTATCCCAAACAATCCGCCAAGCACGAGAATCGTGAGCAGGACTCCTCTCAACACCACTCCGGTTTCTCTCCGGTTCACTCCGTGCCAAAAATAGAAACCGAACAAAGCAAGGTAGAGCATGAGTAGCCACCATCGCGTCTGCTTATGAATCACCTCCGGCTGAAACAGCCGCTCCAGGTTCGTGAACACCGTCCGGGGCACGGCGGAGATTTCCGGCGCGGCGGGCAGCGGCACCACCCAAGCGAAGTTTGTGCCCGCGCCCACGAACGTCGTCTCCACCACGAGCGTCTCCGTGCCGTCCGCGAAGTGCACCAACGCGCGCTGGTCCGGCGTGGTGGTTTTGACGGCGGTGACTTGCGAGAAGACCTTGCCGTCCGCGTGCAGGTTTCCGGCCATGGCCAGCCAGCCCGCGAGCAGCACGAGGAGGATGGCGGGGCGGGCTGGCATGCGCGCTGGAGAATCAGCGGGGTGGAGGCAGGGCGGTCACTTGGCTGGTTTGGCGGGGGGCTTCTCCTTGAAGGCGGAGCGCAGCAGCCAATGGCGCTTGAGCCCCTGAACCAGCCCGTCCGTGTGGACGATGGCGGAGGAGACCTCGGAGAGCAGGTTGGTGTTGGCCTCGACCTGGGCGTTGAGGTTGCTGGTGAGGTTGGCGAGGTTGGACAGCGAGCGGTCGAGGTTGAGGGCCAGCATGGTGAGGTTGGTGTCCGCGCTGGCCAGCGTGCCGTCGGCGGTCCGCATGAGGCGACGGGTCTCGGTCAGGGTCGCGTTGGCGTTGGTGAAGGTCGTGCGGGCTTCGGCCAGCGTGGCGCGGACGGCGGCGAGGGTCTGCTCGGCGGACGCGTTCAGGTTGGTCGGCAGCAGCCAGGTGCCGAGGGAGCCGGCGGGGTTGGTCAGGTTGGCGGTGATGCGGTGGACGTTCGAGCTGACGGGGTGAAAGCTGGCGACGAGAAAGTTCGCGTTGCTGACGACGGGCTTCAGCTCGGCGATGCGCGTGTCGAGGTTCGAGAGCGTCAGGGTGGTCGTGGACAGCAGCGCGGCGACCTGGTTGGTGAGGTTGAGGATGTTTGGCAGCGCGGCCTCGGCCTGGGTCACCAGCTTCTCGGCGCGTTGGGCAAGGGCGGGTGATTCATCGGCGATGATGTGATACGGGGCCGAGCCGGCGGCCCAGTTGGTGTAGGTGGCGGTCTGGTCGTGCCAGACGGCGGTGATGAGCTTGCCCTTGACCTCGTAGGCGGCGCGCAGGGTTTTCTTGGAGCCGTCGCGGTTGGTGTAGCCGTTCCAGCCGCCGGGCAGAATCTCGAGGTAGCGCCCACTGAGGAGGTCCGCGCCCACGCGCACGCGGGAGTCGTTCCAGATGTAGCCAATGGAGTGGCTGCGCACGATGAACTCCACATAAACAAAGTGCCGTTCGTAGTATTCGCCCGAATCCGGCGGCACGGGGCGGATGCGCGTGATCTCGCCGGCGTCGAAGCCCATCAGCTTGACCTTGTCACCCTCCTTGATGCCCGCCGCGCTGTCCACGTAGGTGTAGAACGGCGCCCGCAAATCGAACCAGCCGCGGTTGCGCGCGGTGTGATAGAGATAATAGCCGAAGCCCGACAGCAGGAGCACGGTGGCGATGATGACGAAGACGCCGACGGCGTGCTCCACGCGGCCGAGCCGGGTGCGGAGTTGGGGGGTGAGGTCTTGCAGGGCCATGGAGAATCAGCTGGGCGGAATGTCGATTACGTTGCTCATGAGGCGAGGAATTCCCGCACGGTGGACTCCTCGCAGGCGGCCAGTTCCGCGCGTCCGCCCAACGGCAGCCAGCGGCGGCCTTGCAGCAGGGCGAACTGCCGCGCCTGGTCGCGCCACGGACGCAGATCATCCGTCGTCGCCACCACCGCCAGCGGCCGGCCGCCGAGCCCCGCGTGCCCGGCGTTCAGCGCGGCCAAGGTCTCGAACCACCAGCGCGCCTGCCGGGGATCAAGGCCGGCCAACGGGTTGTCCAGCAGCAGCGCCTCCGGCTGGAGCACCAGCGCGCGGGCAAGTGCGACGCGCTGCCGCCAGCCGCGATTGAGCTGCCCGGCGGTTTGCCGCGCGACTTCCGTCACGCCGGCGAGCCGCATTGCGGCCTCGACCGCCTCCGCAGCTTCCTCCGGCGGACAATTGCGGTGATACTGCAATGGCAACGCGAGGTTTTCCTGCACGGTCATTTGGGTGAACAGCCGGCCGCCGTGCTCGAACACTACCCCGATGCGCAGCCGCGCGGCCACCAGCTCCTCCTGCGTCAGCGCCGTAATGTCCTCGCCGAAGAGCCGGTGCTGACCGGCCGACGGATGCTGCAGGCCGGCCACCGTCGTGAGCCAGTCGCTCTTGCCGGCCCAATGCCAGCCGCCCACCGCCCAATACTCGCCGGGACGCAGCCGCCAGTTCACGCGCTCCACTAGCGCCGCATCCGGCTCCTGCGCGGACGCGATGTCGGCCTCCACCAGCTCGATGAGCGGCGGTGCGGCAGGGGTTGACGTGGATGAGCTCACATCAAGACATAGATGACGATGAACAAAGCGTCCGCCGCCACGCAGCCCGCCACGCTTTGGGCCACTGCGCGCGTCGTCGCGTCGGATACGTCCTCGAGCCGGAGCCGTTGGGCCAGTCCCTGAAAGCAGGTTACAGTTGCGATGATGGCACCGAACGTCGCCGTCTTGAGCCCCAGCAGCGCGAAGTCCTCCCAGCGCAGTGCCCGGGCGATTTGGTTGAAGTAGTCACCCGGCGTCAACGGCACATCCTGGAGGAAGATGAACAGATACCCGCTGAACACCGCCACCAGGATCAGATACACCGTCAGCGAGAAGATCGATGCCGCCAGCCCGATCACCCGCGGCATCACGAGGTAATGCACCGGGTCAATGCCCAGCGCCTCCAAGGCCTCCACCTCGCCCTGCGCGCGGCTCAAGCCCAGTTCCACCACGATGGCCGTGCCCACGCGCGCCATCACCAGCAGCGCCGTCGCCAGCGGCCCCAGCTCGCGGATCAGCACCGTGACCATGACCGTGCCCGCGTATTGTTCCGCGCCGACGCGTTGCAGCAGCGCCACCGTTTGCGCCACGATCACGAGTCCCAGCACCAGCCCGAAGAACACTATGCCCGGCAGCATCCGCACGCCCGCGCGGTCAATCTGCGCCCGGATCAACGGATGAGTGACCCGCCACGACGCGTTGAACTTGGTGAGCGTGACTCCGATGGTGATCAGCGCGAACGCGCCGACGCCCTGGATGGTCTGCAGCAGCCGGAAAATCTGGCGACCGACGAAGTTCAAGTAGCTCCGCGGCAGGGGCAGCGCACCCGCCAGCAGCGGCGACGCGGCGGGCTTGGCGGAGTCTTGATCCACGGGCGCAGCTTAGGCCGCGCGGGAAGCGGGGGACAACTGGATTTTGCGCTCAGTAATCCCGCAAAGCCCCCTTGCGCAACGCATCCTTCTCCGCCTCCGGCAGACCCCGGTTGTAGCGGTAGATTGAGTCCTCGAAATCGCCGTAGAGCGGGTTGGGCAGCAGGATGAAGCGGTGGCCAAACTCCTTGGCCAACCGATCCACCTCGGCGATCCGCTTGGCCGCATCCTTGCCATCGAAGGCTTCGGTGAAGTCGTTCAGGTTGTCGCCCATCAGCAGCACGATCTCGTGCGTGGCACCGACGGCGGCGCGACGCTTGGCCTTGCTGCTTTCCGTGGTGCGCAGCAGCAGGTGCGCGTCGTCCGCATGCGGGAAGCCCTTCGCGCGGAGGTTGGCCAGCGTGCCGACGTGTTCTTCGACGCGTCGGTTTGAGATGTAAAAGACCTCTACTCCGCGCGCTGCCGCGTGCTTCAGGAACTCCACCGCGCCCGCCAGCGCCTCGGCCCGCGCGAGGTCCACCCACTGCCGCCACGTCGCGGTCGCATAGCCCTGCCGCGTCTTGATGAGTCGCGCCTGATAAGGGCTGTTGTCGAGCACGGTCTCGTCCACGTCCACCACCACGGCGCGCTTCTTCGGCGTAGAATTCGCCTTCAACTCCTCGTCCAGCACGCGGCGCGCGAGGTTGAAGGCCTGATGGCAGAGCGCCCGATACTCGCCGGAGCGCTGCACCCACAGCACGGCCTGAACCGTGTGCTCGTTGGTCGGGTAACTGACAGCGGCTGGAACGGGAACCGGTGTCGGCGTTGCCGTCTGACGGGGACAAGTGCAGGCGGTGAACGCGGCGAGCGCCAGCCCGAGGCCGGCAACGCGATGGGCGGGAAGAGGGCTCATCAGCTTACCTGCGTTCGTGGGACAGAAACCACTCGTAGAGCTTGGGATTGTTGTAGGTTGCCGTCCATGAATCATGCTGCGCCTCGGGATAAACCGTGAGCTGCACGTCTTTGACGCCCAACTTTTTTAGCAGGGCCACGACCCGCTCCGATTCGGACAGCAGCACCACCGGATCCTTCGCCCCGTGAAAGGCCCAGACCGGGGTGGCCTTCAGGGCCGCCGATTTGCCGCGCGCGGCCAGCAGGTAGTCAATGGTGTTCGCCCCGCCGCAGATCGGCGCGACCGCGGCGAAACGGTCCGGTGCCTTCGCCAGCAAGGCCCACGAACCGTAGCCGCCCATGCTCAGGCCGGTGAGATAGACGCGGCCCGCGTCCACCCGGTGTTTGGCCAGCACGCCGTCGAGCAGGCCGAGGATCGCGTCGCTGTCCCAAACCTGATCCGAGGGGCACTGCGGCGAGACGACGATGAACTGTTCCGCGAGCAGTTTGGTCGCGGCCTCGCGGTCGGCGCGCCCGGCGTCGGTTTCGTTCTTCGGCACGGGCGGATTCTTTTTCACCAGCTTGGGCGGACCGTGGACCGACACCTGCGCGAGGTTCGTGCCGCGCTCGCCTGCGCCGTGCAGGAAGAGAATCAGCGGCCATTGCTTCGGCGCCTTCGCGTCGTAGCTGGGCGGCAGGTAAAGCAGATAGCCCAGCTCGGCCTGCCGGGTGAACTGGGCGGAAAACTTCTGGCGGGTTTGCATGAGTTCAGGATCGGGCGCCTGGGCGGCGGCTAATGCAGCGGTGGCGAGCAGGAGGCCCGTGCCGAGCCAGCGGTGAAGGCGGTGCGGTGTCATAGGAGCGGCGCGGATTATTGCGACGCGGACTGGCATAGGCAAGCTGTCCGCCAGCAAATGTCTTGTGACCCCAAAACGCGCCGCGCTACGTTGGCCGCGCATGACTGAGGATTTGGCAGCCGCGCCGGCGTGGTATTGCGTGCGGTCGCAGATCAAGCACGAGCACATCGCCGCCGGCCACCTGCGGCAACTGCCGGATGTGGACGTGTTTTGCCCGCGCGTGCGCTTCCAGCGGGCGACGCGGCGGGGCAAGGTGTGGTTCACCGAGGCGATGTTCCCGAACTACCTCTTCGCGCGCTTTGATTTGCGGGATCTGCGCGTGATCCAGGCGGCGCATGGCGTCGCAGGCGTGGTGCATTTCGGTCAACACCGTCCCGCCGTGCCGGACGAGGTCATCACCGAGTTGCGCACCCGGCTCGATGAAACGGACCTGAAAGTCTTCCCCGATGCCGTGCAGCCGGGCGATGAGGTGGTCATCGCGGACGGCACCTTCATGGGCATCAGCGCGGTCGTGCAGCGCCTGTTGCCTGCCAAAGACCGTGTGCGTGTCCTGCTGGAGTTTCTGGGCCGGCCGGTGGAAACCGAACTCGCGTCGGCCAGCCTCGTCAAAACCGGCGTCAACCCGCGACGCGATTGAAACCCCGAACGGACACGGAGGAACACGAATTGAGTGCCCGCCAAACACGCGAAACGACGCGAAATGAGCCGCTCATTTTCGCGTGCTTTGTGTGTTTGGCGGGCACGTTTTGCCTCCTTGCTTCGTGTTCCTTCGTGTCCCTTCGTGGCTAACCGACTCGTTTCCCATGCCTGTCCCGCTTTTCGACACCAAGGTCCAGAACAATGCCCTCTCCGCCGATTTGCAGGCCGCTTTCGCGCGCGTGCTTGCGTCCGGCCAGTTTATTCTTGGCCCCGAGGTGCAGGGCTTCGAGCGGCAATGCGCGGAATATCTCGGGGTGAAGCACGCGCTGGGGATTTCGTCGGGCACGGACGCGATCCTGCTCGCGTTGATGGCGCTGGGCATCGGGCCGGGGGACGAGGTGATCTGCCCGAGCTTCACGTTCTTTGCCACCGCCGGCTGCGTCGCACGCACGGGGGCGACGCCGGTCTTCTGCGACGTGCGGGCTGATACGTTCAACCTTGATGTGGCTGACGCTGCGCGTCGGATTACGCCGCGGACCAAGGCCATCATTCCGGTGCATCTCTATGGGCAGGCGGCGGAAATGGAGGCGCTCAACGCGCTGGCACGGCAGCATGGATTCAAGGTCATCGAGGACGCGTGCCAGGCTGTGGGCGCCACGCAAGGAGGACGGTCCGTCGGTGGGCTCGGTGATTTCGGGACCTTCAGCTTCTTCCCGACGAAAAATCTTGGGGCGTTTGGCGATGCGGGCCTGCTCACGACCAACGACGATGCTTTGGCGCAGCGCGCCACCCTGCTGCGCAACCATGGTGCGCACCCGAAGTATTATCACCAGTTCGTCGGCGGGAACTTCCGGCTTGATGCCTTGCAGGCCGCGCTGCTCGCGGTGAAGCTGCCGCAGCTGGATGGTTACACGCAACGCCGCACGGCGAACGCCGCGCGCTACCGCGCGCAACTCAGTGGGCTGCCGGGCGTCGGCACGCGCCTGATTCTGCCGGCCAGCCAGTCCGGCAACGGCCACGCCTGGAACCAGTTCACTGTCCGCCTGCCCGGCGCGGGGCGACGCGATGCGCTGCGTGACTGGCTTGCGGCGCGGCAGATCGGCACGGAGATTTACTACCCGGTGCCGCTGCACGCACAGGCGTGTTTCGCCGCACTGCGGCAGACGGATACGGATCTGCCCGTGTCCGCCCGGCTTGCGGGCGAAGTCTTGAGCCTGCCCATTTTCCCCGAGCTCACGGCGGCGCAGCAGGATGAGGTGGTCGCGGCCGTGGCCGACTTTCTCGCGGCCGGGAAATAGCTGAACCGGCCATGCGAGGGCCGGTGGAGCGCCCGGCCCCGTGCGGCGGCGCAAAATTCGTGTCCTTCGGCCTTGCTACTTGGTTAAATCCCTCCGGTCACCATGCGCATTCTTCTCTTCGGCTCTAGCGGGCAGATCGGCACCAACCTTGCCCTGCGCCTGCTGGCGGACGGTCATGAGGTGTTCGGGGTGGACAAGCGCGCGAACACCTGGACCGATCGCTTCCCCACGCTGTTGCAGGATCTCAGCGGCCAGCTGACCGCGTCAGCCTCGGGCATCGGCGATGCGGAATATCCCAAGGCCGATGTGGTGGTGCATCTCGCAGCCAATGCCAAGGTCCACCAGCTCGTGAAGGAGCCGCATCGTGCGCTGGAAAACATCACCGTCACCTTCAACGTGTTGGAATACTGCCGGCTAGCAGGGCGCCCGTTGGTCTTCTCCAGCAGCCGTGAAGTGTATGGGGACATCCACCGTTTCAGCACGGCGGAAGCGAGCGCGGATTTCGCCTACACGGAGAGCACCTATTCGGCGAGCAAGATCGCCGGCGAGGCCCTCATCTACTCCTACGCGCGCTGCTACGGGCTGCCGTATCTCGTCTTCCGCTTCAGCAACGTCTATGGCCGCTTCGACAACGACATCGAGCGCATGGAGCGCGTCATCCCGCTCTTCATCCGGCGCATTGCGGCGGATCAGCCCATCACCGTGTTCGGCGCGGACAAGGTGCTCGACTTCACCTATGTGGACGACTGTGTGGATGGCATTGCGCGCGGGGTTGCAGCCTTGGCGGAGGGCCGGGTGAAGAACGAGACCATCAACCTCGCCTTCGGCCGGGGCAACACGCTCGTCCGCATGGCCGAGCTGGTCGGCCAGGCCCTCGGCAAGACTCCGCAAATCAACCTCGCGCCGTCCCTGCTGGGCGAAGTCACCCGCTATGTGGCGGACATCTCCAAGGCCCGGACCCTACTAGGCTACGCGCCGCAGGTGCCACTGGAGCAGGGCATCCCGCTTGCCGTGGCGTGGTCGCAGCATTGGCGCCGCGATCAGGCCAGTTCCCGGTTGGGTTAGGCAGCGGCGCAATTTTTGCCCACTTTGCGGTTGTGCACGGCGCCGAGGAGGTTAGCTTCTTCCGGTCCATACTATGAAATCGGCGCACGCATCTCTCGCCGGCCCCCGGGCCGGTTTTACGCTCATCGAACTCCTCGTTGTCATCGCGATCATCGCGATCTTGGCGGGCATGCTCCTGCCGGCACTCTCCAAGGCCAAGGGCAAAGCGCACCTGACCAAGTGCATGAACAACAGCCGGCAGATCGGCTTGGCCACCCAGCTGTATGCCGGGGACCACGATGATGCCTACCCGCGCGGCGCCGCGATCAGCGGCTCCCCCGCGACCTCCGCCAATTCTCCCAACGCCTGGAACATGCTTCTATTGCGTTACCTCGGGATCACCTCGGCCAACCCCACTTCCGTGCCCGTCTACGAGTGCCCTAGCAACGAAGACCGCGGTTCGCAGTTGGCGGGCGTGCTCTTTCCTGTCAGCTACCGGGCCAACGAGCACATCTTCCGCAATGTCGGGCAGACCGGGTTTCCCACCCCGCTGCGGGCGCAGCAAATCCAGTCGGCTTCCGCGATCCTGCTGATGATCGAGAAGAACAAGAACAACATGCAGTATCACTACGGTTACACTGACTTGGACAGCAACCGACAAGGCTGGAATGCCCTCACCTCAACTCTCACCGGCATGGTTCGTCACAACAACGGCTCTGCCACCACGGCGGCGGATGGCCACTCCGAGTATCTGAAGTTGCCCCCACGAAGCCTCGGTGCGGTGACACCCACGGACATGAACGAAGTTGGCGATGTGCGGGGTGCCACCACGGCGGGCACCGGCACGGCCAACCGCTTCCTTTCGCCCCGCGGCAAACTCTGGTTCCGCGAGCAAGCCACCGCTGCCGGCTTCTAAGCGTCTCCTCTGGCAAAGACGTTGCCCGCCCGGCCCGGCTCCCCTACGCTCGGCTAACTTACTGCCATGTTCATCCTCGACGCCCATCTCGATCTCGCCATGAACGCGCTGGAGTGGAACCGCGACCTCACGTGGTCCCTCGAACGCATCCGCCGCCGCGAACTCAACCAAACTGACAAGAAAGACCGCGCCAACAACACCCTGTGCTTCCCCGAGCTGCGTCGCGCCGAGGTGGGCATCTGTGTGGCCACCCAGATCGCCCGTTACTCGCCTTACTTCCACCGGTTGCCCGGCTGGGCCTCGCCGCACCAGGCTTGGGCGCAAACCCAGGGCCAGCTCGCCTGGTATCGCGCCATGGAGGAGGAGGGTGAACTCGTCCAGATCCGCACCCGCGCCCAGTTGGACGCCCACTTCGAGTATTGGCGGAACATTCCGCCGCCGGATCCCCGCGCCTACGTCGCCGAGTCCCGCCGCCAGCCTGCGAAGCCGCCCATCGGCTACATCCTCAGCCTCGAAGGCGCCGACTCGCTCATCACCCTCAAGCACCTGGAGCGCAGCTATGCCGACGGCCTTCGCGCTCTCGGCCCCGCGCACTACGGTCCCGGCGTCTATGCCCACGGCACGGACGCGCTCGACCCGCTGCCCGCGCGCGGCAAGGAACTGCTCAAGGAGATGGACCGCCTCGGCATGATCCTCGACAGCACGCATCTCAACGACGCCTGCTTCTGGGAGGCGCTGGACATTTTCCAAGGCCCCGTCTGGGCCAGCCATCAGAACTGCCGCGTGCTCGCGCCGTGGAACCGCCAGTTCGCCGACGACATGATCCAGGCCGTCGTCGAGCGCGGCGGCGTGCTGGGCATGGCCTTCGACGCCATCATGATGGTGCCCGGCTGGATCCATAACCGCAGCAAGCCCGCCGACTTTCAGCTCAAGATCGAGCGCATCTGCGACCACATCGACCACATCTGCCAGCTCGCCGGCAACGCCAAGCATGTCGGCATCGGCACCGACCTGGACGGCGGCTACGGCAACGAGCAGACCCCCATGGACCTGAACTCCATCTACGACCTCCAGACCATCCCTGGCCTGCTTAAGAAACTCGGCTACAAGAAAGCCGACATCGAAGGGATCATGTCCGGGAACTTCCTGAACTTCCTGCGGAAGCATTTGCCGGCGTAACCGCACTTTTCAGGGTGCGAAAGGACGCTCTTACGCGAGCACCAGCACCGACTCTTGAGCGTTCGCTTCGAAAGCGCGAATGTCCTCTTCGTGGACGGTGATGAGTTCCAGCAACTGTTGACGGGAGCAATTGCCCAGTCGCAGCCAGACCAATTTGGGCGGCGGACCGAACATCAAACTACGTTGCTGGAAATCCGAGTCCTTGGACACGAGCGTGAAGCCGTGGGTGCGGGCATGGTCCCAAACCTCCTCGTCCGTGCGCCCCAGAAGCCCGCAATCGCGGACATGGGCGCTCCCCGGAAACCGCGCCGACAGATCTCGCGCGAGCTGGGGCGAGAGGTTCTCGTCAAACAGCAACTTCATGCGGCAAGACGTTCAGCCGGCGGTCCCGATCGGCGGCAAAGGCGAAGCACGCCTGGATGTCCTGCGCGGTGAGGTCGGGGAAATCCGCCAGCACCTCGGCCACCGACAGGCCGCCGCCGAGATAGTCGAATACGTCCGCCACCGCGATGCGCGTGCCGCGGATGCATGGCTTGCCGCTGCGGATGCGCGGGTCAATGGTGATGCGCTCGCGGTAATTCATGTTCGGACCGTAGGTTTTGCGCCGGCCTGCGTCAACTTCCTGAACTTCCTGTGGAAGCATTGCCGGCGTAGCCCCCGGCACCGCTGTGTTCCCAGCTGTCCTGAGACAGTTCAGTCAGCGTTGACGTTGCTTTACCCGCTGCAACAGCGTGTTCCCTCGTTGGAAAGCG
>CAZQEW010000131.1:0-12760 GCA_964591495.1 uncultured Klebsiella sp. | reverse complement strand
ATCGGGATCCTGGGATTCACGGATGAACTTCAGGGCGCGTTTGACCTGGGGATGGTCTTTGCGCACGCCTTCGAGGCCCATGACTTCAAGAATGCGCGCGGTGATGTCCACGCACTCGGGGTCGAGCATGGCGTTGTGGTCGGCGAAGGGGACCTTCTCGAGGATGCTCTTCGTGCAGTCCTTGTCGAAGGCCGCCCAGCCGCCGTCCTTGCACTGGAAGGCGAGCATCCAGTCGTAGCCACGCCGGAAGCATTCGTCGCGGCGCTTGGGGTTGTCCGTGGGGATTTGCCGGAGCGCGAGGAGCACCATGGCGGTGTCGTCCACGTCGGGGTTCCACTTGTTGTTATACTCGAAGACCCAGCCGCTGGGCTCCACGTCGACGGGGTTTTTGTGATACCAGTCGCCGCGGAAGCGGATCTCGCGGTCCATGAGCCAGCTGGCGGCCTGCTTCATGCGGGGGTGTTCGGCGGGGACGCCGGACTCGCGCATGGCGATGGTGACAATGGCGGTGTCCCAGACAGGAGAGAAGCAGGGCTCGATGCGAATGGAGTCGGTGGTGTGGTGTTCGAGGCGTTTGAGCTCCTTGTATTCGCGCTCGAAGATCGGGTGGTTGCGCGGGTAGCCGAGCGCCTCGAGGGCAATCAGGCTGTTGAGCATCGCCGGGAAGATGGCCGCCAGACCGTCGCTGCCCTCAAAGCGTTCGAGCATCCACTGCTCGCATTTTTTGAGGGAACGCTTGCGGAAGGGATGGACGCTCTGGCGGGCGACCCACTCGGCGAGTTTGTGCAGGCGGTCGAGCCAGAGAAAGGCGTTGCGCAGGCCGAAGTCGAAGTAACGCGGCCGCAGCGCTTCATCGAGCTCCCATTTTCCATTGGGGTAGAGCTCGTCAAGGTTGACGCCGTTCTTGAGCGGGCGGGTGGGACGGAAGTGGTTGATGATGGCCAACGGCACGAGCATGGCGCGGGACCAGTTGGACATGTCCCAGAAGTTCACGTGGAACCACTTGCCGATGAGCAGCACCTCGCACGGAATGGAGGGAACGTGGTTCCAGCCGACCAGCCCGATGAGCGCGAGGTAGAGCTTGGAGAAGGTGTTCATCCGCGGCACGCCGCCGAGATTGCGGGCCATCTCGCGGGCCTTGAGCATGCGGGGATCGGTGACGGGGACGCCGGCCAGCTTGAGGGCGAGGTAGGCCTTGATGGTGGCGTTCACCTCGGCCGGACCATGAGGGTAAATGTTCCAGCCGCCGTCTTCGAGCTGCTTCTCGAAGATGTGGTTCACTGCACGCCGCTGCCATTCAAGGTCCACGGTGTCCGACCAATGATGGTAAGCCACCATGTCGGACACGAGCGTCACGTCCACGATCAGCTCCCCGACCCAGTAACCTTCCGGATGCTGGACGCTGAGCAGATAGTCCTGCGACCGCTTGGTGGCGGCGGCCAGACTGGCTTCGGAAAACTGTCCGAACGCAAACGCCGACGGCTGGGCAGACGGCGTGCTTCGTTCCGTTTGGGTGACAACAGACATGATGCGCGAATCTGAAAAACGCCAGCGGGGGTGTAAAGAACTATTCCGCCCGGCAGGCGGGCGCACTTTTCTCCGTGCAATCCCCCCGCCCCGCCGCTGAAATCCCGCCGTGCAATGCGGTTACCTCGGCATCGAAATCGGCGGGACCAAGCTCCAGCTCGTCGCGGGCGACGACGCGGCGCGCATTACGGCGCGCGTGCGCCTGACGGTGGACAAGTCGCAGGGCGGCGCGGGTATCCGTGAGCAGATCCAGCATGCCCTGCCCAACCTCATGACCCAGGCATCACCCGCCGCGATCGGGGTTGGCTTCGGCGGGCCGGTCGATTCCGCGACCGGCCGGATCTGCTGCTCGCATCAAATCGAGGGCTGGTCTGAGTTTCCCCTCGGCGACTGGCTGAGCGGCCTCACTAACCGGCCCGTGCGGGTGGACAACGACGCGAACACCGCCGCGCTCGGCGAAGCGCAGGCCGGCGCGGGGCGCGGCCACAACCCCGTCTTTTATGTGACGCTGGGCAGCGGCGTGGGCGGCGGGCTGGTTGTGGACGGCCGCATTTACCACGGCGCCAAACCCGGCGAAGCAGAAATTGGCCATGTGCGGCTCGACCGCTCCGGCGTCATCGTCGAGGAACGCTGCTCCGGCTGGGCCGTGGACCGAAAGATTCGCGTCGCCTGTGACCGTGAACCGCAGAGCGCGCTCGCCACGCTGACGGCCGGGATGGACTCCGGCCAGGCCCGCGCGCTTGCCCCCGCGCTTGCGCAAGGCGATGCCCTGGCCGCCCAGATCCTCACCGAGGTGGCCGATGACCTCGCCTTCGGACTTTCGCATGTCACGCAGTTGCTGCACCCGGAGGTGATCGTCTTGGGCGGCGGGCTTTCGCTGCTGGGCGAACCGCTGCGCACTGCCGTGGCGGCCGCCCTGCCCCGCTACGTGATGGAAGCTTTCGCCCCCGGCCCGCGCGTCGTGCTCGCCGGCTTGGGCGAGGACGCGGTGCCAGTCGGGGCATTGCTTTTGGCCCGCGAAACACGCGAATGATCGCGAAAACCCAAGCTCGAGCGTCCAATTTCCTTTTCGCGTCCTTTCGCGGGTTTGGCGGGCACCTTCTATGAACCTCGAACTCATCAACACCGGCAGCGAGCTGATGCTCGGCCGCGTCCTCAACACGCACCAGCAATGGCTCTGCCGCCGACTCGCCGATCTCGGCTATGTCGTCACCCGGCAGGTCGCCGTGGCGGACACGGCGGACGACATCGAGCGCTCCGTGCGCGAGGCGCTGGGCCGCGCGGACTTCATCATGACCACCGGCGGCCTGGGCCCGACCTCGGACGACATCACCCGCGACCGCATCGCCGCCCTGCTCGGCCGCAAGCTGCACGAAGACCCGGCCATCGTCGCGCATGTGGCCGGCTTCTTCGCCAAGCGCAACCGTCCCATGCCTGTCAGCACGCGCGTGCAGGCGATGGTGCCCGACGGCGCGCTCGTCTTGAACAACGCCCATGGCACCGCGCCCGGCCTGGCGCTCCACGTCAGCCCGAATCCCTTCCGCCCCGACGGCAAGCCAAGCTGGCTGGTCATGCTCCCCGGCCCACCGCGCGAGCTGCACCCAATGTTCACCAACCAGGTCGCTCCGTTGCTGAAGGAAAAGCTCCCGCTCGACGCCGACTTCGTCTGCCGCACGCTGCGGACCGTCGGCATCGGCGAATCCTATCTGGAGGAACGCATCGCCAGCCCGCTCAAGCCGCTCACCGACGCCGGCCTGGAACTGGGTTACTGCGCCCATTCCGGCGCAGTGGACGTGCGCTTCATCGGGCGCGGGTGCGGTGCGGACGCGGACGTGGCGGAGGCCGCACGCATTGTCTATTCGCTCGCCGGCGAACACATTTTCGGCGAAGGCGACGAGGAATTGCACCAGGTCGTGTTGCGCCGCCTGACCGAGCGGAAGCAGACGCTCGCGCTGGCCGAGTCCTGCACCGGCGGCTTCATCGCCAACCGCATCACCAACGTGCCCGGCGCATCCGCCGTGCTGCTCGCCGGGCTGGTGACTTACAGCAACGCGGCCAAGCAGGCCTTCCTCGGCGTCAAGGCCGAGACACTGGCCGCCCACGGCGCGGTGAGCGAGGCCGTCGCCCGCGAAATGGCCGAGGGCTGCCGCGCGCGGACAGGCGCGGACTTCGCGCTGGGCGTCACGGGCATCGCCGGACCCAGCGGCGGCACACCGGAGAAACCCGTGGGCACGGTGTTCATCGCGCTGGCGAGCGCAGCCGGCACGAAAGTCATCAACCCGGTCAACCGCTACGACCGCGAGACCTTCAAGTATCTGACCTGCATGCAGGCACTCGAACTGCTCCGGCGCGCGCTGCCGAGCTGACTACCGCCGCAGCACAAACTCCTTCGCGTTCACGAGGCTCCACAGCACGTCCTCGGCACCGGTGCGACGATCCTTGGCCGCGTCGAGATGCGCTACGGATTTTGACAATTCCGTCGGCGTCGGCGGACGAGTGAGGACGGTCCAGTAGAGTTCCTCGACCAGGTCGCGATTGGACTTCACCGAGTCAAGCAGCGGACCGAGGCGGTTGCTGGATTGCGTGAGCAACTCGTTGACCGATGGGCCGGAAATCATCTGAAAGGCCTGGCCCATCGTCGTCTCGGCGGAACGCTCGCACTCGCACACCGTCAGGCGAGGCGGCTTGCCAAAAATGCTCATGAACAGGTCCGGGGAAAGCTGGCTGCGGCGACCGCGCCGGCCCTGCAACCGCGCGCCGGGCAGCTCCGCTGCGCGCGTGCCGGCGGGGAAGTTCGCGAACTCCGGCGTCACGCCCGCGACCTGATGCAGTGTGTCGAACATCTGCTCGGCCGTCAGCCGGCGCACGGTCGCGCGGGAGTAGTTGGTCTCGTCGTCGGCGTTCGTGTCGTTTGGCGCGCTGGCGGTCTGGTAGGCGCGCGAGTTCATGATGAGCCGGATGACGTGGCGAAGGTTGAAGCCGCTCTGCACAAACTCCTTCGTCAGCGCGTCGAGCAGCGCGGGGTGCGACGCGGGGTTCGTCGCGCGGAAGTCGTCAATCGGGTCCACGATGCCCCGCCCCATGAGGTGATACCAGATGCGGTTGACCTGTGAGCGGGCGAAGAGCGGGTTTTCCGGCCGGGTCATCCATTCGGCGAGCGCTTCCAGCTCGTCCTTCCGCTCGAAGTCTTGCTTGTCCGCGCCGAGAAAGCGGGGCTCCGCCGGCTTGTCGGTGCGCGGGTTGGTCACGCTGCCTTTGCGCGCGAGATAGACAATCTGCTCGCCGATAAACTCGTGCTTGTCGTTCCGGTCGCGGCGATTGTTGGCGAGAACCTTGTAGTCCACGCGCGCGAAGAGCGCAGCCCAGTCGTAGTAGTCGTCCTGCGTCCAGCGGTCGAACGGGTGGTTATGGCACTGCGCGCACTGGAGCCGGGTGCCGAGGAAGACCTGCGCGGCCGCCTCTGCGCGGATGACCGGGGTGCGGTTGGCACGGTAAAAGTTCGCCTCCGGATTTGCGTAGGTGCTGCCGCGCGATGCAATCAAGTCGCGGGCGAACTGATCCATCGGCTTGCCGCGCGCAAGGCTGCCGCGAATCCAGTTGTGGAAGTCCTGCATGCCCTTCGCGTCGAGCGTCTTTTCCTCGACGCGCAGGAGGTCGGCCCACTTGAGCGCCCAGAAGTCGGCGAACTCGTCGCGTTCGAGCAACTCCTCCACGAGGGCGGCGCGCCTGTCCGGCGGGGCCACTTTCGAGGTTTGCGTTTTGAGTTTCGGGCTCGCGCCCGGCTTTCCCCCGTTGCGGACGATGCGCTTCGCCTCTTCCGCGGTGGGCAGGATGCCGAGCAGGTCGAGATACGCGCGGCGGAGGAAGACTTCATCGGTGACCAATTCGCTTGGATTCATCCGCAGCGTTTTGAGCTTCGCGAAAATGTGCTCGTCCACAAAGTTTCGCGGCTGCGGGCTGGCCCACTTGAAGCCGGGCCGCGCGGGCACAAACGCCAGCCGCACCGGTTCCTGCAAGTGCAGGAAGCGCACCAGCAACGTCGTCTCGCCGGACTCCTTGCGCGTCACGCGGCCGTCCGTAGAGACATCGGCCACGGCGACGTTCACGACCTCGTAGCAGGCAATGCTCGTCACGTCGCGCGTGGAGCCGTCGGAGAATTTCGCCGCAACCTTCACCGCGACCGAGCTGGCCGGCTCGATGAGGAACTGCTCGCGCGGCGTCACCTCCAGCTTCACCAGCATTGGCGCGCCGGGCGACTCGCGCTTCGCTCCGCCGGCAATCCACTCGCGCAACGTGCGGTATTCCCACGAATTCCGGTCGAAGCGCTTGCCGCCCTCGTGCGCCACGGCCTGCGTGGCCTTGAGCAGCAGCAGGCTTTCGTCAGGAGAAAACACGTTCACGCGCCGACCGAACTGGTCATGCACGAGCGCGGCGTAGTCGTAATCAAGGTCTCCGCCGCGCAGGGACATCTTGAAGCCGCCCTTGCCGGTGGCGTTGCCGTGGCAGGTGCCGAGATTGCAGCCGGCCTTGGAAATGACCGCCGCGACCTCGGTCTGGAAGGTGACTTCCGCCCGCGCGGCCAAAATACCGGCCCACGCCAACGCCCCCAGCAGCAGGCGGAGCGGGCGAATGAGTGCGGTGTGTGTCACGTGGGCAAGGTAATGGGGGCAGCTGCGCAAGGAAAGTCCGGTGTGGCAGACGCCCCTGCCCCGCCAGCTTATTCGCACGGCTTGGAATAAGCCGCCCCGTCAGACACTCTAACCCGCGTGACCGAGCCGAACTTCGACCAGTTGGTGAGCGACTACTATCAGGCGCTCTACCGCTTTGCGTTGAGCTTGGCCGGCAGCGAGGCAGAGGCGTGTGACCTTACCCAGCAGACGTTTTTCCTCTGGGCGGCGAAAGGGCAGCAGCTTCGGGATCGCTCGAAGGTCAAGACGTGGCTCTTCACGACGCTGCACCGCGAGTTCCTCGGCTCGCGCCGCCGCACCACCCGTTTCCCGCACCACGACCTCGACTCCGTCGAGCACGAGCTGCCGCCCGTCACCCCGGCCACAATCAACGCCCTGGATGGCCGCGTCGTGATGCAAGCCCTGCAAGCCGTGGACGAGGTGTATCGCGCGCCGCTGACCCTCTTCTACCTCGAAGACCATTCGTATCTCGAAATCGCGGAGATTCTCGAAGTGCCCATCGGCACCGTCATGTCCCGACTCGCACGGGGCAAGACGCAGCTGCGCGCCCTGCTCGCTGACCAGGCCGCCGGCACGCAGCGCAAGATTGTGCCACTGGAACTCCGCCAGGCCCTTTGACCCGATGAACAACGACGAAGCCAAATTCATCCTCCGCGCCTACCGACCCGGCGGCCCGGACGCCGCTGACCCGCAGTTCGCCGAGGCGCTCGCCCAGGCCCGCCGCGACCCGGAACTCGCCCAGTGGCTCGCCGAACAAACCGCCCTTGATGCTGCGATTGGCACAAAGCTGCAAACCGTCCCCGTCCCGGCGGACCTCAAGGCCAGCATCCTCGCCGGGCGCAAGGTCGTGCCCTTGCCCGCGACACCCTGGTGGCGCATCCGCATCCACCCCGCCGCGACCGCCGCCGCGCTGGCCGTGACCCTTGGCCTCATCGGCTTCCTCGCCGTGCACGAACCCCCGGAGCCCCGTCCCGACTTTGCCAGCTTCACACAGGACCTGACCGACTACCTCGCCAAGGGCTACGGCATCCTGCCCCGGCACGCACACTTGGCCACCACCCAGGCCAATTACTTCGGCGCGCAAAGCTACCGGATGAACTACCGCAGCCCGAGCCTCGATGACATCCGGACATGGCTGAAGGAAAACGGCGGCCATCCCGAGTTTACCGTGCCCACCGCCCTTCAGAAGCCGCTCAACCTCGCCTGCGCCGTCATGGACTGGCGCGGCCACCGTGTCACCCTCCTCGCCTTCCAGACCGGCCGCGCCCTGCCGCAGGACAAGGTCCACCTCGTGATCATTAACCACGCCGACCTGCCGGATGCCCCCAGCCGCAACCTCCCGCGCCTCGCCGAAGGTGAGGACTGGGCTACCGCTACGTGGACCGAGGGCGCGTTGACCTACCTGCTGATGGCCCCCGGTGACCGCCGGACCATGGAAAAGTATCTTTAAGCCTCCGCTTGGCCGGCCGCGATATGGCAGAAATCGCTGGAGCCGGACGCGCAATGCCCTGCATCCGCTCACCGTTTTTCGCCATTCAGCCGTAACACTTTTTCCTTTGGGCGTCTCACTGGCTCCGCAAGACTGAGCGCAATGACGCCGCGCCGTTTCGCCCTGCTGCTGGCCGTGCTGGCCGCCGCCGCCTGGCCGGACGTGCTGCTGGGCACGGGCAGCTTCGGGCTGCGCGATTACAGCGTCTTCGGTTACCCGCTGGCACATTACCATCGCGAGTGCTTCTGGCGTGGCGAACTTCCCTTGTGGAACCCTTTCAACCACTGCGGCCTGCCCTTCCTCGCGCAGTGGAACAGCATGGTGCTCTACCCCGGCACGCTGCTCTACCTGCTGCCGCCGCTGCCGTGGTCGCTCGGGCTGTTCATGCTCGTCCACCTGTGGCTCGGTGGACTCGGCGCGTATACCGTCGCGCGGCGCTGGACCGGCCACGAACTCGCCGCCGCGGTCGCGGGCGTGGCCTATGCCTTCCACGGTCTCGTGCAGCAATCGCTCATGTGGCCGAACAACCTCGCCGCGTTCGCCCTGCTCCCGTGGGTGGTGCTGACAGCGGAAGGTGCCATGCGCGAAGGCGGCCGCAAACTTGTCATCGCGGCCATTGTCGGCGCGATGCAAATGCTGACTGGCGCGCCGGAAGTCATCCTGTCCACGTGGCTGGTGGTGGGTGTGCTCGCACTGATTCCGGGAATTGCCGATGTTCAGTTTTCAATTGGCAATTTGCCATGGCCGCTACTTCGGCTGCTTTCCGTCATCCTCCTCGTCTCCCTCCTCTCCGCCGCCCAACTCCTACCCTTCCTCGACCTCCTCGCACACTCGCAGCGCGACGCCGGCTATGCCACCGGCTCATGGCCGCTGCCCGCCACTGGCCCGGCGAACCTGCTCGTGCCGCTCTTCAACTGCCACTTCATGTCCACCGGACTGCCCGCGCAACCCAGCCAGGCGTGGACCGCCACGTTCTATCCCGGCGCGCTGGTGCTCGTGCTCGCCGCGCTGGCCGCGCTCCGCGTCCGGCGCGTGGCGGTCGTCGCGTTGGCGATGTTCAGCCTGCTCTCGCTGGTGCTGGCTCTCGGCGACAACGGCCCGCTCTACGGAGTTGCGAAAACGCTGCTGCCGCTGGGCGTCATGCGTTACCCGGTCAAGTTCATCATCCCGCTGACGTTCATCCTGCCCATGCTCGCTGCGTGGGCCATCGCGTCGCTGGCCACGACCGGCTTGAACCGGCGTGCGCTCGTCGCTGGTGTGGGCGGTGCGCTCGCGATCACCGCGTCGTTGGGCGTCATCGGCTGGAACTGGCCACCGCCGAACAACGACCCGACCGACCGCGCGCGTGTGTTGCACAGCGCGCTCGCTTCGGGCGCTGCGCTGGCGGCCGGCGCCTTCGCCCTCGTGCAAGTGCTCCGCGCGCCGGGCAACCGCTTCTGGCCGCTGGCCTTGCTCGCCGTCCTCTTCTTCGACCTTCGCACGCATTGCCCCGGCCTCACGCCGCGCGTGAACCCAGGCGTCTTCGCGCCCGGTGTGCCGCCGGCCGAGGCCCTCGTGCCACGCCCGCAGTTGGCTGCAGGTCGCGCTGTGCTGCATCCGCGCGCGCTGCTGGACCTCGATGGCCGGATGCTGCCCGAGCTGGACCGCACGCTGCTGCTCCAGCGACAGGCGCTGTTCATGAACGCCAACCTCCTCGAAGGCATCCCCAAGGCCGACGGCTTCTTCAGTCTCGAACCGCGCGCCACGCACGAGGCCACGCTCGCGCTCTACGCCGGCACCAACGGCCTGCGCGACCGCCTCGCGGACTTCGTCGGCATCACCCACGCGAACCCGCCGCCGAACATCTTTCAATGGCAGCGCCGGCCGACTGCCTTGCCGCCAATAACTGCTGGGCAGCGGCCTGCAATCGTGAACGATACCAACACGCTGGCAGCCATTGCCGCAGCTGATTGGAATCCGCACGAACAAGTGTTTGTGACTCCCTGGGATGAACCGGCTCTGACGAATTTGGATTCAGCTCAGGCCACCGTTACGAACGTCATTTGGACTGCACACAGAATTGAATTTCAAATCGAAGCGCCAGAGCCAACTCTCGCAGTCATTGCCCAATCCTATTACGAGGGATGGCAAGCCACCGTGAACGGCCAACCCGCCTGGATTATACGCGCCAACCACGCCTTCCAAGCCGTCCCCGTCCCCGCCGGCCGCAGCACCGTGCGGCTCGATTACGTGGACCGCGGCTTCCAACTCGGCCTCGCACTGTCCGCACTCGGCCTCGCCGTGTGTTCCGTGCTGTGGTGGCGCAGCAGCCCGAGCGCCCCACTAAACACTAATCACTAATCACTTCTCTTGTCCGACGTTCCCCCAGAGCCCAGACCCGAGACGCTAGAGCATTCTCTGGCTGACTGCTTCACTCCGCCCCGCTTCGCAGCCTTCCTCCTGCTCGCCTTCGTCCTCGCTTTCCCCGGCATCTGGCTGGGCACCGAGACCTTCTTCCGCTCCGACTACGGCGTCATGGCCTACCCGTCAGCGCACTACCTGCGCGAGAGTCTGCGCGGGGGCGAGCTGCCGCTCTGGAACCCGCTCTCGAACTGCGGCGCGCCCTTCCTCGCGCAGTGGGGCACCATGTGCCTCTACCCCGGCTCGCTCTTCTTCGTCGCGCTGCCGATGCCTTGGGCGCTGGGCGTCTTCTGCCTGTTGCACCTCTGGCTCGGCGGCCTCGGCGCGCGCGCGCTGGCGGAACGCTGGACCGGCAACCGCTTCGCCGCCGCCGTCGCCGGCACGGCCTTCGCCCTCAACGGCGCGTCGCTCGCGTGCATCACCTGGCCGAACTACTGCGTCGCCCTCGGCTGGATGCCGTGGATCGTGCTGCTCACCGAGCAAGCCTGGCGCGAAGGTGGCCGCAAGCTCGTCCTCGCCGCCCTGGCCGGCACGATGCAGATGCTGACGGGTGTGCCCGAACTGGTGGTGATGACGTGGGGGCTGCTCGCGGTGATGCTGCTGAACGAAGCGTGGCCAGCCGGAGGAATTGCAAATTTTCAATTTTCAATTGGCCATTTGAAATTGCCCCTCCGCTTCGCGGGCGCCGTCTCACTCATCGCCGCCCTCTCCGCCGCGCAACTCCTCCCTTTTTTCGACCTCCTCGCCCACTCGCAACGCGACGCTTCCTACCGCGACGCCCGCTGGCCGATGCCGCCGTGGGGTTGGGCAAACTTCCTCGCGCCGCTCTTCCGTTACTTCCAGACGCCGCAGGGCTTCTGGGTGCAGGAAGGCCAGCAATTCCTTTCCAGTTACTACCTCGGCCTCGCGCCACTCGCGCTCGCGCTGCTGGCCGTGTGGAAGGCGCGCGAGCGCCGCGTCTGGCTGCTCGCTGGCGTGACGCTCTTCGCCCTCGTCATGGCCCTCGGCGATGCGGGACTGCTCTACCCAACGCTTAAGAAAATCCTGCCCGGCAGCCTCATCGCGCGCTTCCCGGTGAAGTTCGTCCTCCTCGCCGCCTTCACCGTGCCCATGCTCGCCGCCTTCGGCGTCGCGTGGCTCACTCGGAATGCGGAATACGCCGACGGGCTTCCCGGTGGCAGCGGACGTGAGGAGGCTCCAGCTTCGCAATCGGCGATCGGCAATCGGCAATCGGCAATTAATCAGAGCCTCCTCACGTCGGCTGCTACCAACAAGTCCACGACCGCCCCGCTCCTCCGCATCGCCTTCGCCCTCGCCGCGCTGACCGCTCTGATAATCTGTCTCGGCCAGCAGCACCCGCTCCAATACGACCGCTGGCCGGACACTCGCGCCAACGCCGTCACCCGGCTCGCGTGGCTGGCTGCGGCGCTCGGAGCCATCGCCGTCGTTACCGGTCTCGGCGCACGCGCGGCGCGGGAACGCCTCCACGCCGCCGGCGCGTTGCTCGTCCTTCTCGCCGCTGACCCGCTCACGCACCAGCCGAATCAGACACCGCGTATTGCGACCTGGGCGTTCATTCCCGAAGAGTCGCTGTTTGAGGGTAGCAATCGTCGCGACCTGTCTCACGGACGCATGATGATTTCACCCGAAGATGAAGAACGGTTGTTGTATAGCCGCCACGTCCCTTCACCCGTAGGCGCGTCAGAAGGCGCGCGGACACTCGACGAGATTTGGACCCTCGACTTTGTGGGCAAGCTTGACGCCTGCTGGTCGCACTTGAACTTGCTGACGCAAAACCCAAAGGTGAACGGCTCCTCGAACCTCCGCTTCCGTGAACAAGACGAACTTCAGCGGCGGCTGTATCCCGCGAATCTGACCAACGCACCCACTGCGCATGGGCTCCTTAGCTTCCTCAGCGTAGCGAGGGTTTCCTCAATCACAAACACCGGCAACGAAACTTATCCTTGGGTTCCGAGTCATCCGCAGTGGTCCGTCCTCGCGGGCATGGCTGGGACTTTCAGCCCGCCAAGCGAGACTCTGGACCAGCTCGTTGCATCCAACTTCGACCCGAAACGCATCGTATTTCTGCCCTTGGAAGCACACGGCCTTGTGGCGACAAACCGTGCCGAGGCTGAAGTCGTCCTGCACCGCTTTCTTCCGCACGAAATCCTCGCCGACGTCGAGACCGACGCCCCGACGCTCGTGACGGTGGCGCAGTCGTTTTACCACCCGTGGCGCGCGTTCGTGGATGACCAGCCGGTCAAACTCTGGCGCGCGAACTACGCCTTCCAAGCCCTCGCCGTCCCCGCCGGCAAGCACACCGTCCGCCTCGTGTATGTGGATCAAAAGTTCCGCCTCGGCGTCTGCATTTCGCTGGCCGGCCTGGCCGTGTGCGGCTTCCTGTGGTGGCGCGGGGGAAGAATGCCCAAGGCCCAATGACGCAATGACCAATCAATGCCCAATGCCCGATGGCGTCCGAGTGCCCGCTATGGAGTGCGGTGACTCGTCACCGCTTTCCCGCAGGCGACTTGTCGCCGTCGAAGTCGGACAGGCTTTGATTCGCAGATGCGCTTCCGTGCTGGCGCATGCCCGGCAACCTCGCCATTTCGTAGGCGCTCAGAACCTCCACGGGGACAAGTCGCCTGCCAAAAGCGGT
>CAZQEW010000130.1:7416-12789 GCA_964591495.1 uncultured Klebsiella sp. | reverse complement strand
TGACCTCGACGCGCACGGGCTGCTGCAGGATGCGCGCGGCCAGCGCGGTGATGTCGTCGGGCATCGTCGCCGAGAACAGCAGCGTCTGCCGCTTCGTCGGCAGCTGCGCGGTCACGCGCTTGACGTCGGGCAGGAAGCGCATGTCCAGCATGCGGTCCGGCTGGGCGAGCAGCGCGTGGTGCACGTGGCCGAGGTTGCAGTTGCCCGGCTCCATGTGGTCGAGCAGCCGGCCCGGCGTGGCCACGATGACATCCACGCCGGATTTGAGGGCCTGCAGTTGCTTGTCGTAGCCCACGCCGCCGTAAAACACGGCGACCTTGAGGTCCGTGAAGCGTGAGTAATCCCGGAAGGCCGTCTCCACCTGGGCGGCCAGTTCGCGCGTCGGTTCCAAAATGAGTGCGCGGGCGGCGCGCTCGTGGCTCTTGAGCTTGGTGAGGATGGGCAGGGCGAAGGCCGCGGTCTTGCCGGTGCCTGTTTGCGCGCTGCCGATGATGTCGCGCCCTTCGAGCACGAGCGGGATGGCGCGGAGCTGGATGGGCGTCGGTTCCGTGTAACCCATCGCCTTCACGCCTTCGAGCACCGGCTGGGAAAGGCCAAGCTTGCTAAATGCCATGTGGGGGAGAGTGCCGCAGCGTCCCGCGGAAGGGAAGCGGCGGTTTCAAGCTGCGTCGCCGCACTGGACGCGCCGGGCAGCTCCGCCTACTTTCCGCCCGCATGAGTATGGCTTCCCGCCCGTTGGTCATCGCCGGCCGTGAGTTCCGCTCGCGGCTCATACTTGGCACCGGCAAGTTTCCGTCGCCCGAGGCGATGCGCGACGCGCTGGCCGCCAGCGGCACCGAAATGGTTACCGTGGCCTTGCGGCGCGCGGATCTGAGCGGACAGAAGGATCCCTTCGCGAACATCCTCGAGTTCATTGATCCCAAGCGTTACCTGCTCCTGCCCAACACCAGCGGCGCGATGAATGCCGACGAGGCCGTCCGCCTTGCGCGCCTCGCCGCTGCCGCCGGCCTGCCCAAGTGGGTGAAGCTCGAAATCCACCCCGACCCGCGCTACCTGCTGCCCGATCCCATCGAGACACTCAAGGCGGCCGAAGTGCTCGTGAAGGAGGGCTTCACCGTGCTGCCCTACATCAATGCCGATCCCGTGCTGGCAAAACGGCTACAGGAAGTTGGCACTGCCACCGTCATGCCACTGGGTTCGCCCATCGGCTCCAACCGCGGCCTCCAGACCCGCGACCAGATCCGCATCATCCTCGAGCAGGCCACCGTCCCGGTGGTTGTGGACGCAGGCATCGGCGCACCCAGCCACGCGGCTGAAGCAATGGAGCTTGGCGCGGACGCCGTGCTCGTGAACACCGCCATCGCCGTCGCCCGCGACGCAAACCGGATGGCCATCGCATTCAAGCAGGCCGTGGAGGCAGGCCGGGCGGCCTTCGAAGTCGGCCTGGGCAGCCAGCAATTGACCGCCAGCGCGACCAGCCCGCTGACCGGGTTTTTGGATTGAAACGACCAACTGTCCCGACAAGCTCGGACTGATGACGCCGCCCACGATCACCCCGCCCCGCCTCCAGGAACTCATCGCCGGCTGCGCCCGCGCCCGTGTGCTGGTCATCGGCGACGTGATGTTGGACCAATACATCTGGGGCCACGTCGGGCGCATTTCGCCCGAAGCACCCGTGCCCGTGGTGGATTTTCAACGCGAGAGCTTCATGCCCGGCGGGGCGGCCAACGTCGCCCGCAACGTTCACACCCTTGGCGCGCGGACCGAGCTGCTGGGCCACGTGGGCCGGGATGATTCTGCCCGCAAGCTGCGCGCGCTGCTCGGCGAGCAGGACATCGCCTGCGCCGGCCTGCTGGCCAGCGCCGCCCGCACCACCAGCGTCAAGACCCGCATCATCGCCCACCAGCAGCAGATCGTGCGCGTGGACCGCGAGACGCGCGGGCCCGTGGACGAACGCGATACCGGCCGGCTGCTTGCCACCCTTGACCGCCAGTTGCCGGGCACGGACGCGGTGATCGTCTGCGACTATGGCAAGGGCGTGGTCACCCAGCCGCTGCTCGACGGCTTGCGGGAGCGTTGCCGGGCGCGCGGCGTGTGGCTCAGTCTGGATCCCAAGCCCGTCCATGACCTGAGCTTGAACGGCGTCTCCCTGCTCACGCCCAACCGGAAGGAAGCGTTCGAGCTGGCGGGCGTCTCGGATGGCACGCGCACGGCCGACCCGCTCAAGGATCCGAACCTCCAACGCGTCGCCGAGACGCTCCTGATGGAGCTCAGCCCCGCGCTGTTGCTCATCACGCTGGGGGATCAAGGCATGCTCCTGTGTCAACGCGGCCATAAACCCTTCCACATTCCGACGGTCGCACGGGAGGTGTTCGATGTGTCCGGCGCGGGCGACACCGTGATCGCGTCGTTCACCCTCGCCATCGCAGCGGGGGCGTCCCCCATCGAGGCGGCCATTTTCTCGAACCACGCAGCCGGCGTCGTGGTGGGCAAGGTCGGCACCGCCACCGTGACCCCGGCGGAACTGGCCGAGAGCTTCCGGCGCGAGGCATGAAACCTGCCGTCTTCCTCGACCGCGACGGGACGATCAACGTGGACCGGCATTACTTGAGCCGCGCGGACCAGTTCGAGCTGATCCCCGGCGCGGGGCCGGCGCTGCGGCGCCTGCAGGATGCGGGTTTTCTTCTCGTTGTGGTCACGAACCAGTCCGGCATTGGCCGCGGCTACTACACGGAGGCGGACCTGCACGCGGTCAACGCACGGATGAACGAATTGCTGACGCCGCTGGGCGTGCAGTTCGCGCGGATATACTACGCGCCCGAGGCTCCCGAGCAGCCGAGCCGTGGGCGCAAGCCATCGCCCCAGTTCCTCCTCGACGCGCGGGATGAACTGGGCGTGGACCTCGCCCGCAGCTACATGGTGGGGGACAAGATGATCGACCTCGAATGCGGCTGGAACGCCGGGGTTTGTCGCAGCCTGCTCGTGCGCACCGGCTACGGCCGGGAGACCGAGGGGAAGCACGCCGGCCAGCTTGCGCGGGCGGTGGTGGTGGACGATCTCGCGGCGGCCGCAGAGTGGATTCTCGCCCAATGTTGAGCGTGTCCGGCGCCCGCCTGGCCGGCTTCACGCGGTCCGCGTCACCACGAACCGTCGACCATCAGCAAGGCGGCGTTGCGGGCGAGGTCTTCGGCCAGGAGGGGGACGGCCTGGCGTTCCGCACTGGCGAGATCCGCCCCCGCGCGAATGGTCGTGCGGCCGCCCACATCCCGCTCCATAAGGACCTTGCCCGTTGACCGCTCCTTGAGAATGAAATGAGCCGTCATGAACAGGGCATAATCACGGACCGTGAGCACGTCGGCGGGCTGGAAGCTCACGGCCGACCGCTGGAAAGCGGTGATGACGCCGGTGAGGATCACGTCCGATTCCCCGCGCGTGTCCAGCCGGTAGGTGCCGTCCTGCTGAAAGCGCTTGCGGAGCGCGTTGTTCAGCGGCTCGCTCAGGCGAGGTTCGAGGGTCTGATTCCGGATGAGCCCGATCTGGATGCTGTGCTGGCCAGCGGGGAAAGCGGCGGCCGATCCGACGCGGTAGCCGGCGCAGCCGGCCAGCATGGCCAGCAGGGCGATCAGACCAAGGGCGAGCGGCAGGCGGGAAATCATTGAGGTTTGGGTGCCTCCACGGGGACGGCGTTGGTGGACGGGGTGGCTACCGCGGTCAGGTCCGGGAGCGTCCGAAGGAACTCGATGCGGCGCTTGGCTTCGGCTGCGAGAATCGAGTCGGGATCCTTGATGAGCACTTCATTGTAGTAAACCAGTGCCCCGCTCCACATCCGCCGCTTCTCGTAAAAACGGGCGACTTCCATGGCGCCCCGGGCCTGCTCTCCCCGCAGGCTGTCTATGTTTTTACGCGCGTCAGCCACCCGCTTGTCCTCCGGATACAGGGCGATGAAGTCGGTGAAGGCCGCAATCGCCTTGGCGGCCACCCCTTGGTCATATTCGGCAGACTTGGCCTGTTTCAGGTGGGTCATGCCCGCCTTGAACAGCGCATCGGCGGCAATGTTCTTCTGATCGTGATACTTGTCGGCGGCCTTCTCATAGGCTTTGACGGCGTCGGTAAACTCACCCCGCTTCTCCTGCGCCGTGCCGATGTTCATCTGCGCCTTCGGGGCCACATCGCTGTAGGGACCATTCTTGATCACCTTTTCATACATCTGGGAGGTCTTCTCCATCGATGGGAACAACGGGACGACGCCCCAGAGCTTGAAGCGCTGGCCACTGAGGTAGCGGTTGCTGATTTCGAACTGCCGCTTGAGCACTTCCTCGTAGTTGTCCACCTTTGGATACTTTTCGAGCAGTGTCTGATAGGCCTTGAACGCCTTTTCGTCGTCCTTCAACTCCTCCAGGCTGCGCCCTACCAGGAACTGCGCCTTGGGTGCGTAATCCGAGAATTCCCACTTTTTGACGGTTTCACGCGCGGCTTTGAGGGCCAGGTCGTAGTCCTTCGCTTCAAAAGCCTTCTCCGCGACCTCGAGCTGATCCTTCGCCCGGGTGCGCTTCCAGCCACCCCCGCCGCCCACCGGCTCGTAAGACCACCCTTCGCCGGGCTTGTAAACCAGCGGTGCGGGACAAACGTGCGGCAAAGCGAACACGGCAGCCACCAGCAGCGGCACACGGACGATCCGTCGAATCATGATGCGGACATTAGAGAGCGTGCAGAGGCGCGTCAACCGCGCGCGGCAGGGACGGTGGGGACCGGTGATCAGACAGGCTTGGGCGGGGGCGGCACCGCGGGCGCTTCGAGGACCCGGGCCACCGCGGCGTGCAACTCCTCCACCGTGAAGGGTTTGGTCATGACGAGGTGTGCACCCAAGCGCGCGGCCATCGCGAGCACTGCCTTGCCCGTCTGGGCAGCGCTGCCGGTAACGGCGATGATCTTGATGCCGGGATGCTGTCGGTGCAGATCCATGATGGTCTCAATGCCATCCTTGCCCGGCATGTAGATGTCCACTATCGCCACATCCACCAGTCCGGCTTGGAGCAGGGCGAGCGCCTCATGGCCATCCTGAGCGCCTCGCACCTCGTGGCCGGCAACGACCAAGGTGCGTTGGACCAGAGTCCGCAGTTCGGTATCGTCGTCGGCGATGAGGATACGAGCCATGATACGCAGTAAGTCCGTTGCAGGCAGGCTGAGTTTTGGGACTTATCGCCCTCAGTAGTTTAAAAGTCGAGGTTTTACCGCTCGCGTTTCGTATCTCCCTCCGGTTTCATCCGGCCACCGCATGGCCGTCGCCATTGATCTCACCGGCAAGGTCGCGCTCGTCACCGGCGCGTCCCAAGGCATCGGCGCGCGCATTGCCCGCACGCTCCACGCCGCCGG
>CAZQEW010000130.1:0-7406 GCA_964591495.1 uncultured Klebsiella sp. | reverse complement strand
CGTGGGACGCGGTCGGCGCGCGGCGAGCGTGCACGGCGCGGCGGTGGTGCTGAACCATCCCGGCCTCCCGGCCACCACCTCGGATGCGGAGCGGCTGGCCGCCGAATTTAACGCGCAACGGCCCGGCAGCGCCGACGCCCTCGCGGCGGACGTGGCGGACGCCGAGGCCGTGCGTGGCATGATGCAGCTGACGCAGGCGCGGCGCGGCGGGCTGGACTTCCTCATCAACAACGCCGCCATCCTCCGTGACCGCACGCTGGCGCGGATGTCGCTGGAAGAATGGCATGCGGTCGTGGACGTGAACCTCACGGGCGTCTTCCACTGCTGCAAGTTCGGCCTCGAAGTCATGCGCGACGGCGGGGCCATCGTGAGCCTCGGCAGCATCGCGGCGATCCATGGTTTCTTTGGCCAGGCCAACTACGCGGCCGCCAAGGCCGGCGTGCAGGCCATGATGCGCGTGCTCGCGCGCGAGGCCGCGCGCCGGGGCATCCGCGCCAACGCCATCGCGCCCGGCGTGATTGACACCGCGATGGCCGCGACGATCCCCGAGGCCGCGCGCGCCGAGATGCTGAAGCAGATTCCACTCGCCCGCCTTGGCACCCCGGACGAGGTGGCGAACGTCGCGCTCTTCCTCTGCTCGCCGCTGGCCAGCTACGTGAGCGGGCAGACGATCGAAGTGAATGGAGGCTGGCGCGGGTGAACCATAACCGAGTGCTAGAATGCTGGAGTGATGAAGTGCTGACGCGGCATTTCCCATCCCTCCATCGCTCCGTCACTCCATCACCCCATCCCGCCACTTGAGGGCCGCCGCGCGCATCGTCTCCGCCGCCGAGGCCGTGGCTGCGATTCCGTCCGGCGCGACGGTCGCAATCGGGGGCTTCGTGGGTGCGGGGCATCCGGAGCTGCTTTCCGCCGCGCTGGAACGGCGCTTCCTTGAGACTGGCACGCCGCGCGACCTCACGCTCTTTTACTGCGCCGGGCAGGGTGACCGCGCGGACCGGGGCTTGAACCACCTCGCGCACGCCGGCCTCGTGAAGCGCGTGGTGGGCGGCCATTGGAACCTCGCGCCCAAGCTCGGGCGGCTCGCGTTGGCGGGCGAGATCGAGGCCTACAATTTGCCGCAGGGCGTGCTCTGCGTGCTGCTGCGCGAGATCGCGGCGAAGCGGCCCGGCGTCTTCACGCGCGTTGGCCTGAACACCTTCATCGACCCGGCCAACGGCGGCGGCCGGCTCAACGCCCGGACCACCGAGCCGCTGGTCGAGCGGGTGCGGCTCGACGGCGAGGAATGGCTGCGTTACCGCGCGTTTCCCATCCAAGCCGGCCTCATTCGCGCCACGACCGCCGACGCGCGGGGCAACCTGACCTTCGAGCGCGAAGCGCTGCTGGGCGAGGCGCTGGCCATCGCGCAGGCGGCGCACAACCATGGCGGGCTGGTCATCGCACAGGTGGAGCGCGTCGTCGGGCGCATCGCCGATCCCAAGGCCGTGCGCGTGCCGGGCGCGCTGGTGGATTTTCTCGTCGTTTCCGGTGGCATGCAGCACGACCAGACCTTCGCCGAGCCGTTCAACGCGGCTTACGTGACGAGCAGCGATGGCGCGGTGGCATTTCCGCCCATGCCCTTTTCCGAACGGAAAATCATCGCGCGCCGCGTGCTGCGCGAAATCCGCTCCGGCAGCATCGTGAACCTCGGCATCGGCGTGCCCGAGGCCGTGGCGGCGGTCGCGGCGGAAACGGGCCGGCTGGCGGAGTTCACGCTCACGCTGGAGAGCGGACCGATCGGCGGCGTGCCGGCGGGCGGGCTGAGTTTTGGGTGCAGCGCGCATCCTGAGGCGGTGGTGGAGCAGCCGGCGCAGTTTGATTTCTATGACGGCGGCGGGCTGGACCTCGCGGTGCTGGGCGCGCTCGAAGTGGATGCCGAGGGGAGCGTGAACGTGACCGCGCTGGGCGGCGGGCGCTTCGCGGGTGTGGGCGGCTTCGTGAACATCACGCAAAGCGCTCGGCGTGTCGTCTTCGCGTGCCCGTTCCGCGCGGACGGGCTGGCCGTGACGGCGGACGGCGGACGGCTGCGCATCACGCAGGAGGGCGCCAAGGCGAAGTTCGTGCCGCGCGTTGCACAGGTGTGCTTCCATGGTCCCTCGGCAATCGCGCGCGGGCAGTCGGTGCTCTACGTGACCGAGCGCGCCGTGTTCGAGCTGGCAGCAGATGGCCTGCACCTGCGGGAGCTGGCTCCCGGCGCAGACCTGGCGGCGGATGTGCTGGGCCGGATGGAGTTTGTGCCACGGGTCGGCACGCACGTCGCGATGCCGGCGGAATGCTTCGCGCCTTGAATGCCTGCGTTGGCTGCGGCTTCGGATAAACCGCCGCGCTGCTTGACGCTGACATGGCACTGAACTACACCACACGAACCATTAAGCAAATCGCATGAATCCTACCTCCCACGCCCTTCCCCCGGCTTCGCGCCGCGGCTTTGTCAAGACCTCTGCCGTCGCCGGCAGCGCGCTCGCGACTGCCATCCATTTTCCCCATGTGGCCAACGCCGCTGCCGCGGGCGACAAGATCAAGATCGGCTGGGTGGGCTGCGGCGGGCGCGGCACCGGCGCCGCCAACCAGGCGCTCAACGCCGACTCGAACCTCGTCATGTGGTCCATGGGCGACATTTTCCAGGACAAGATCGATTCCGGCCTGGAGTCGCTGAAGAAGGTGCAGGCCAAGAATCCCGAGAAGGTCAACGTCTCGCCCGAACGCCAGTTCACCGGCCTCGACGCCTTCCAGAAGGTGCTCAACAGCGGCGTGGACGTGGTGCTGCTGACCACCTCGCCCGGCTTCCGCCCGCAGCACATCAGGGCGGCGGTCGAGGCGGGCAAACACGTCTTCGCCGAGAAGCCGATGGCCGTGGACGGCCCCGGCGTGCGCTCGGTGATGGAGAGCATCAAACTGGCGAAGCAGAAGAACCTCGCGCTCGTGGACGGCTTTGTCTGGCGCTGGACCAACGCCAACCGCGAGGTCTATGACCGGATTCACAACGGCGCGCTCGGCGACATCCTCGCGGTCTATTCCAGCTACTACACCGGCGCGGTGGACCGCTACCCGAAGTGGAACCGCACCAACACCAAGACCGACCTCGAATGGCAGATTCGCCGCTGGTATTACTTCACCTGGCTTTCCGGCGACCACATCGTTGAGCAGGCCGTCCACTCGATTGACAAGCTGCTGTGGACGATGAAAGACGAGCCGCCCGAGAGCGTGATCTGCACCGGCGGCCGGCAGGTGCGCCCGGGCGACGAGGGCGGCGAATACGGCAACATCTACGACCACTTCTCCGCCGAATACAAGTGGGCCAGCGGCGTGAAGGGCTACCACTTCACCCGCCAGTTCGACCGCTGCCACGGCGAGGTCACCGACCGCGTCTTCGGCACCAAGGGCACCTACGAGGGCGAAAGCGGCAGCCGCCGCCATGTCTTCCGCACCGGCGACAGCGCCTGGCGCTGGAAGGGCGAGCAGCGCGACGGCTACCAGACCGAGCACGACGAGATGTATGCCAGCATCCGCGCCGGCAAGCCCATCAACACCGGCGACCGCTTCATCAAGACCACGCTCACGGCCATCATGGCGCGCATGGCCGCCTACACCGGCAAGGAAATCACCTGGGAGATGGCGCTCAACTCGAAGGAAGACCTCTTCCCGAAGAACATCCACTGGGACATGAAGCTCCCCGTCGCCCCGGTCGCCCGCCCCGGCAGCACGCCGTTCATCTGAGCGGGCTGCCAGTTTCACATTGCTTTGCACCGGCGCGGCTGGGTTTTCCCGATCGCGCCGGTTGGCGTTTAACGCGTGGTTTTGCCGCGTGGTGAATAGCCCCGCGCGGCCCCGACTCTAAAAGTGCGTCGCCACTGACCGCCACGATGCCGCGCACCGCCCTTCATCATCTTCTGCACCGCGTTGCCGGAGCCGGTCTCGCAGTCGTCGCCTGCTGGCTGGCCGTGTCCGCCAGTGCCGCTACCAAGCCGGTTCCGCCGCCACCCCCCGGGCCGCTGCACGAGCGCATCGACGCGCTCATCGAGTCCGAGTTCGCCGGGCCGCTGACGCCGCCGGCGAGCGACGCGGACTTTCTTCGGCGCGCGTATCTCGACCTCACCGGCATGATCCCCGCCGCCGACGCGGCGCGCGCCTTCTTCGCCGACGACGCCGCTGACAAACGCGCCCGCCTCGTGGACCGCCTGCTCGCCACGCCGCAGCACGCGCGGCATCTCGCCATTTTCTTCGACCTCACGCTCATGGAACGGCGTCCGCAGAAGCACGTGGACGTGGGCGCGTGGCAGCAGTTCCTGTTTCAGTCCTGCCTCACAAACAAGCCGTGGCATCACCTCGCCCGCGAAATCCTCGCCGCCGATGGCGCCGACGAGGCGACCCGTGTGGCTGCGCGCTTCAACCTCGACCGCGAGGCTGACCCCAACCTGCTCACGCGCGACACGGGCCGCATCTTCTTCGGCATGAACCTCGCCTGCGCGCAATGCCACGACCACCCGAACGTGCCCGACTATCTCCAGCGCGACTATCACGGCCTGTTCGCCTTCTTCAACCGCACCTACCTGTTCACGCGCGACCGCGACAAGAAGGCCTTCGTCGCCGAGAAGGCCGAGGGCGACGTGACGTTTGCGTCGGTCTTCACCAAGGAGTCCGGCGCAACGCGCCCGCGCCTGCCCGGCGGCGCGCAACTGACCGAGCCGAGCTTCCCGCGCTTCGCGGAATACGTCGTGCCACCCGACGCGAAGGACAAAAACCTCCGCCCCGTGCCGAAGTTCAACCGCCGCGCCGAGCTGGCGAAGGCCGCGACCGAATCCAACAACCGCGCCTTCAACCGCAACATCGTCAACCGCCTGTGGGCCTTGCTCATGGGCCGGCCGCTCGTTGCGCCCGTGGACGAGCTGCACTCGCAGAACCCCGCCGCGTATCCGGCGCTGATGGACCTGCTCGCCGCCGAGTTCGCCGCGGGCGGCTACGACACGCGTGCCTTCCTCCGCGAGCTGGCGCTGACGCGCGCGTATGGCCGCAGTTTCGAGCTGCCCTCGGACGTGAGTTCGCCTCGCGGCCTCGCGGCAAGTTGGATTCCCGTGCTCGAGGCGCGGCAGCGGCAGCTCACCAACGACATCGCCGCCGGTGAGACGGAGTTGAAGCGGATTCAGGAGCGTATCGCCGCGCAGAAGAAGGCCATGCAGCCCGTCGTGGACGAGCTGGCGAAGACCAACGCCGCCGTCGCCGAGGTCCGCAAGGTGTGCGATATCGCCATTACCGCGCATCGGAGCGCCGAGCTGGAACTGACCAAGAAGCGCGACGCCCTCAAGTCCGTGCAGGACGCGCAGGCAAAGCTCGACGAGGCGCTCGCCAAACTGCCCGGCGACAAGGAACTCACCGCCAGCGTGGACAAGGTCAAGGCGCGCGTGGCCGAATTGAACAAGGAGATTGAGGCCGCCGCAAAGGACGTGGCGACGAAGGACACCGCCGCGAAGCCCATGCGCGAGAAGCTCGCCCCCGCCGAGGCGACCGCGGCGGCCGTGCGTGACCGCTGGGCTGCCGAGGATGCCAAGCTCCTTGCGCTGGACGCGGAGTTAATCGCCACCACCACCCGCTGGCAGGACACGAAGACTGCCGCCACGCACGTTGAGCGGCAGTTGGAAACCGCCCGCGGCATCGCCGAGTGCGACCGGCTCAAACGCGAGGTGGAGCAGGCCAAGGCCACGCTCGCGAAGCGTTCGGCCGCGCCGGCTCGCGAAGCCAATTCCGCCGCCGTCGCTCAGTTTGCCGCGCTGGAAAGCAAGCTGGCTGCCGACACCAAGGCCTTCGTCGAGGCCACGGACAAGCTGACCGCGATGCTGGAGAAGTCCTTCGCAGTCGGCGCGTTCGCCGCGCTTACGCCGGAGCAGCTTGCGTGGAGCATGATGCGCGCGGCGGGCGTAGTCGGCGCGCATGAGCTGGCCGGCGCGGCGGAGTTTGATAAAAAGTCACCGCCCACCGACGCGAACAAGGCCGACCCCGCGCGTCTCGCTGAGCGCATCAAGGCCGCCGAGCAATACACCTGGGACAAGCTCAAGGGCGGGGCGGCGGGCTTTGCACCGCTGTTTGGCGCGGGCGCAGGTGAGCCACAGGACGCCTTCTTCGCCACTGCCGATCAGGCGCTCTTCCTCAACAACGGCAGCATGGTGCGGAGCTGGCTCACGCCCAACGCCGAGAACCTCACTGCGCGGCTCGGCAAGCTCGCCGATGCCCGTGCGCTGGCGGAGGAGCTTTACCTCAGCGTGCTCACGCGCCTCCCGACCGAGGCCGAGGTCACGGCCGTGCAAAAGCAGCTTGCCGCCCGCGAGAAAGAGAAGCCCGCCGTCGTGCAGGATCTTGCGTGGGGCCTGCTCACCTCGGCGGAGTTCCGCTTCAAGCACTGAGCGCAAGGAAGCCTTCTCCCTTCGCAGAGCAAGGGGAGATGGTGGCCGGAGGCCGGATGAGGGGAGAGCAGACTTCGCCACGTTTCCCCTTTTTCCCCCGCCGGTTTTCCGGTTTCATGCGCCCGCATGATTACGCGTTACTCGCGCCCCGAAATGCGGGCCATCTGGACCGACGAAAACAAGCTCAACCTCTGGCTGCAGATCGAACTGCTTGCCAGCGAAGCGCTCGTGAAGGAAGGCGTCGTTCCGGCCAAGGACTTCAAGACGATCAAAGCCGGTTGCGACAAGTGGTTCGCGGACCTGCCGGGCCTCGTCGCCCGCCAACGCGAACTGGAGAAGACGCTCAATCACGACGTCATCGGCTTCACCACCGCCGTCGCTGAGGCCATCAATGATCAGGCGAGCCGCTGGTTTCATTTCGGTCTCACGAGCAGCGACGTGGGCGACACCTGTTACGCCGTGCAGATGATGCAAAGCGCCGACCTGCTCATCGCCGACGTGAAGAAGCTTTTGCCCGTCATCAAACGCCGCGCGAACGAACACAAGTTCACGCCCTGCATCGGTCGCAGCCACGGTATCCAGGCGGAGCCCACCACGTTCGGTCTCAAGCTCGCGTTGATGCATGATGAATTCACCCGCGCCCTCCGCCGGCTCGAAACCGTGCGCGACATCGTGGCCGTCGGGAAAATTTCCGGTGCGGTCGGCACCAGCGCGCATCTTTCGCCGCGCGTGGAGGCTTACGTCTGCAAGAAACTCGGCATCTCGCCCGCACCCATCGCCACGCAAGTCGTGCAGCGCGACATCCACGCGGAGTTCCAGATGACGATGGCGCTCGTCGGCGCGAGCATTGAACGTTGGGCCGTCGAGTTCCGTCACCTGCAGCGCACCGAAGTGCTCGAAGCGGAAGAGCCGTTCACCAAGGGCCAGAAAGGTTCCAGCGCCATGCCGCACAAGCGCAATCCCATCACGTGG
>CAZQEW010000129.1:0-12808 GCA_964591495.1 uncultured Klebsiella sp. | reverse complement strand
GGCGGACTCGGCCTTGCCGAGCTTGGTGGTCTGGTGGAGGCAGAGGACGGCGGGGAGTTTGGGCGGCGATTGCAAACCGCCGGCACGCACGCCCGTGCCGGCGGTTTGTGACCGCCGTTCGGGAATGAAGAGGCAGGCGGCGACGCGGTCGGTGGCGTCGCTCTGATAAGTGAGTTTGCGCCGCAGCAGGCCGCCCTCCAGCTTCACTTCCTCCAGCACCTGCACGTCGAGCGCGACGCGCTTGGCGGGATTCGGGAATGGCCCCATTACCCGCTCCAACGCGGCGGCGATGTGACGTCGACGTGGCTCCCATTCGGCAGGTGTCCGGGCGGGCTTCGCGGCTCCGCTGGTGGACGCGACGCGCAGCACATCGAAGCGGTCGGGGTAGCTCGGCGCAGCGGGCGCTGGCTCGAAGCGGCCGACGGGGAAGCCTTGCGCGTAGGAGATGACGAACGCGCCGTCGGTCGTTGGGTAGCGGATGTCCTCGCGCCGCTCGAAGTCGGTGGGCGTCGTGCGGTCGAGGGCGTCGGCGCTGTCAGCGCGGAGGAACTTCCCGGCAACGTGGCCGGGGATGAGCGTGCGATTGCCAAGGGCATGGCCGGTCGTGCTGAAGATTTTGCCGTCCACCATCTCCTTCGTGACCCAGACGGGCGTGATGTCGAGGCCGGCGCGCTGCATGTTCGCGACCATTTCCTGTCCGTCGGCGAGGCAGGTTTTGTCGTCGAGGCCGTGGACGGAGAAGACCTTCGCCGTGGTGCCGAGACGCTTCATTTCGGCGAGATGCGCGGGATGGCCGACGAAGCGAATCTCCTGCGCGCCGGGCGCGAGGAAGTTCGGGCTGGCCGGGTCGCGACTCCAGCGGGCGTTGAGCCCGCCGGCGGCGGGGAGGTTGTAGGCGAGCGCATCGCTGAGCTTCTTCATGCCGCACATGTCCACGACGGCGGTGAAGGTGCGCGGCGCGAGCTTGTTCGCCATGAGCGTGACGTTGCCGCCGCCGGAGCCGCCGGTGGCGAAGAGGCGGCCGCGCGCGAAGGGAGTTTTGGTCGTGTCGAGTTCGTGGAAAACCAGCCACAGCGCGCGCAAGGCGTCGAGGCCTTGCAGCCAGCCGAAGTCGTAAGGCTCCGGGCCTTCGATGGAATCCTTGGGGCCGCTTTGGAGATAGTTCACGCAGAGGGCAACGCAGTTGAACTCGCGGGCGAGCGCCGCTGGGTTCGCCGTGCCGGCGCAGTCGGTCCCGCCCCAGTTGTGCAGCGTGAGGAAGATGCCCGTGCGCGGCCCAATGCTCGCCCGCGTGCCGCCCGGGTAATGCACCTGCACGCGCACCTCACGCGGGCCGGGTCGCGCCGGCCATTCCTGCGCGGGGATGACGACCGGGCCGTCGCGTTCGGGCAGCTTGGGCCAGGGAACTTCAGCGGCGGGCGACGCAAGCCAGCTGAAGACAACGCTCAGGGCGACAAGGAGGCGGTGCATGGCGGCAGCATGGAAAGCCACCGCCGATTTGGCAAACGCCGTCGCAACCGGCCGTGCGCCGATGGATCAAATCTCCACGCGGCCCTCGAAGACGAAGTCCGCCGGGCCGTTGAGGCGCACGTCGGAAAAGCCTTCGCCCGCGGCATTGAACGCGACCTCCAGCGTGTCGCCCCCCTGCACCTGCACCTTGACGGGCGAGGAGAAGCCGTGGACGCGCGCGGAGATCATCGCCGCCGCGCTGACGCCGGTGCCGCACGCGAGCGTCTCGCCCTCGACGCCGCGCTCGTAGGTGCGCACGCGAATGTGGTTGGGGCCGAGCACCTGCGCGAAGTTCACGTTGGTCCCCTTGGGCTTGAAGTGGGCGTGGTAACGCACCTCGGCCCCGACCTGGTTGACCATTGCCCGGTCGGCATCCGGCACGAAAATGACGGCGGGCGGCACGCCGGTGTTGAGGGAGTGAATGGCGGTAGTGCCGCCGGCCAGCGGCACGGACTCGCCGAGGCGCAGACTGTGAGGCGGAGTGAGATTCACCGTGACGCGCTCACCTTGAAAACTGGCGGTGATCACGCCCGCCACGGTCTCGAAGGTCAACGCGCCGGTCGCGCCCGTGAGCCGCTGGATGTAGCGGGCAAAGCAGCGCGCGCCGTTGCCGCACATCTCCGCGCGGCTGCCGTCGCTGTTCCAAAATTCCCACGCCCAGTCGGCCTTCCCGGACGCACACGGCACGAGGAGCATCAACCCGTCGGCCCCGATGCCGCGCTGCCGATGGCAAAGACGGGCGACCTGTTCAGGCGTGAGCTGGATGCGGCCGGTGCGGTTGTCGGCGAGAATGAAGTCGTTGCCCGCCCCGTTCATCTTGGTGAATTCCAAAATCATGGCGCGGGAAGGTAACGGCACGACGCAGCCGCGCAAGCGTGTAAGCGATCAAACCGGCGGCTACCCCAGCAACGCCCCGGCCAGCGAGGCGAGCTGAGCCCGCGTGTGTTCGCTGCTGATGACGAGACGGAAGTAACCACCCTCCGGCCCGCCGGGGTAGCGGATCAACGGCGGGTGAATGCCGGCGGCGAGCAGCTGGCGCTTGAGCCGGACGGCCTCTGCGGGTGACTGAGGGATGATGGGAACGATTGGACCGGGCGCGTCGGGCAGGGCCAGACCACCCGCCCGCAAACGCGCCTTGAGCCAAGCCGCGTTCGCGTGGAGCCGCACTTGCAGTTGTGGATTGGCCCGAAACACGCGCAAGGATTCCATCGCCCCAGCCGCCAGCGGCAAGGGCACGGGCGTGGCGCCCGTGAAACAGCGGCTCTTGGTCAGGATCGCGTTCGCCACAACTTCCGAGCCGAGGATCGCCCCACCGAATGCGCCGAACGCCTTGCTCAAGGTCACGGTCTGGATCACGCGCGCGTCCCGCACCCCGCAATGCGACGGCGTCCCCTGCCCTGCCCGGCCGAGCACGCCTGCGCCGTGCGCGTCATCCACGAGGAGCGCGGCGCGGGCCGGCAGCGCGTCGAGATAGTCCGCCAGCGGCGCGACCGAACCGTCGTGAGAAAACATGCCATCCGTGAAAACGAAGGGCCGCGCGCCCCGGCCCAGCCCGCGCAGTTGGCGGCGGAAATCGGCCACGTCGCGGTGGGCGAACGTCACGACCTGTGCGCCCAACAGCACCGCCGCGTCCGCCACGCTCGTGTGCGAGCGCGCGTCCATCAGCACATGGCTGAACTCGCCGCGAAACGCCTGCGCCACGGCGAGGTTGGTCATGTAGCCGTTGTCCACAAGCACGGCGCGTTCGGCCCGGAAGAAGCGGGCCAACTCGCGTTCGAGCTGTTCGTAAAGCGCGTGGTTGCCGGTCGTCTTGCGCGAGGAAGCCACGTTCAGCCCGAAGTCCCGCAGTCCGCGCCGCACGGCCGCGAGCACGCGGGGATGGCTGGCCAACCGGTAGTAATCACAGCCCGCGAAATACACGAGCCGCCGGCCGCGCCAACGGACGAAGACGCGGTCAACCTGCTGCAAGGTGTCGGCGGTGTGTTTCATGGGCGCGGCGGTTGTAGCGGAGGCGAGCCGGGCTGTCCAATCCGCTGCTTTGACTGACCAAACTTGGCCTTGCCTACCGCCTTGCTTCACGCTGGTATGGCAGCCACCCACAAGGCGCAACATGCATATGTCTTCAGACCTGACCGTGGTCCTCGGCTGGCTGCTGGCCGGGTGGGTGCTTTGTCTGGCGCTGGGCGTGGCAGTTGGGCGCCGCACCCGCTGGCAGCGCGGTTTCATGGCGTTCCTGGTCGCCTTCGGCATGGTGTGTCCGACGACCCTTTGGTTGGCGCTTCCTGAAGCTCCCGCACATACTCCGACAGTTCGGACAGCAGGCCCGTCACATCGCATCGGGATCGTTGACCTTAAACGCATCTTGACCAAACGCACGTTCCACCTTCCTTCCGAGAGCGCGTGGACGAATCAATGGATGACCGGACAGGCGGAGATCAACAGGCTGAATACCAGCGGCGACACACAATCAGCGGCGCAACGTCGTCAGAGTCTCCACGTCGAGATGGCCGAGCGACAAAAGCAGTTCAGAACAGAAATCATGGCCGAAGTGCTGGCCATCATTCGCCAACGCGCCGACGAACTGAAGCTTGATGCTGTGCTGGATGCTCCGGAAGCACCGCAGCCACACAATGCGTTGACACACAATGCGTTGATTTTCTGGCGCGACGGGCTTGTAGATCTCACACAGGACGTAGAGCGAGGGCTTGCGCGGAGACATAAACAACTTACGAACACCACTCAGTTCAAACGTTGACAGCTCTCCCATTCCGCCGACCAAATACTCGCGCTTCGCATGACCATGAAACTCTGCCGCTTCAAGACTGGTTCCGCCTGCCATCACGCCCATATCGGCCTCACCACAGACGACGCCACCGTCCTCGACCTCACGGCGGTCGGCGTGAAGTCCCTCACCGCGTTGCTAGAGGGTGAGCACCCGGCCGCCATCCTGCGCGCGCTGGTGACCCTCCCGATGCCGCGTCACCAGCTGGCCGACGTCACGCTGCTCGCGCCCGTCGAGCAGCAGGAAGTCTGGGCGGCGGGCGTCACCTACCTGCGCAGCAAGAAGGCGCGGATGGACGAGTCCGAGTTCAGCGCCAGCGCCTACGACCGTGTGTATGACGCGGAACGGCCGGAGATTTTCTTCAAGTCACTGCCGGAGAAAGTCGTTGGCCCCGGCGGCGACGTGGGCATCCGCAAGGACGCGAAGTGGAACGTCCCGGAGCCGGAGCTGGCGCTGGTCTGCAACTCACGCGGCAAGGTCGTCGGCTACACCATCGGCAACGACATGAGCTCGCGCGACATCGAAGGCGAAAACCTGCTCTATCTCCCGCAGGCAAAGACCTACCTGAAATCCTGCGCGGTTGGCCCCTTCATAACGGTTGGCCCGGATGAGGCGGGAGCCCGCGGCTGGACGATCGGCGTGGAGATCTTGCGCGGCGGGCAGCCGGTCTTCAGCGGCGAGACTTCCGTCGGCCAGATCAAGCGCACGTTTGACTCGCTGGCCGAGTTCCTGTTCCGCAGCCAGAGCTTTCCGCACGGTGCGGTCTTGCTCACCGGCACGGGCGTGGTGCCACCGGATAACTTCACCCTCGCCGCCGGCGACCGCGTGCGCATCCGCATCTCGGGCATCGGCTCGTTGGAAAATCCCGTGGCCGTGGTGTGACGTAACCGGCGCTCCGCCGAGGCGTCTCCTCACCCGAACACACTGGCGGGCCGTCGCCCGCCGCCAAACGATCGACCCATCAGCCTATGAAAAACCTCCTCATCGCCGCGCTCGTGTTGGGCGCGCTCACCGTGACCAATCCCGCCCAGGCGCAGGAGCGCAAGGGCCGCGCCCCTGACGCCGCCGAGCAGCTCAAGCAACTCTCCGAACAGCTCGCGCTTACCGCCGAGCAGAAGCCCAAGATCGAGGCGCTGCTCAAGGAGCAGGGCGAGAAGCTCCGCGCCATCTTCGCGGACGCCAACACGCCGCGTGAAGATGCCCGCAAGAAGATGATCGATATGCGCACCGAGTTCAGCGGCAAGATCAAGGCCGTGCTGACCAAGGAGCAGGGCGAGAAATATGACAAGTTCGTCGCCGACCAGGCCGCCAAGCGCCGAAAGCAGCAATAACTCTCCCCGCAAACCCGATTCGCAACGGCGGTGACTTCGGCCACCGCCGTTTGCGTTGGAGTCGAAGCGACCGGGCGCATCTTGATCTGCCCGGACTCCCTCTCCTCGCCTGAACCGGGAGCGGGAGGAAGCGGGGACGGTATCGTGTTGCGCCCCAAGCGACCGGCGCGACCTCATTGCACTTGACCGGCACCCGGCGCAGGCGGAGTTTCGCTGCGTCAGACCAACCGCCACCCAACCCCTCGTGAAATCTCCCCTGCCCCGCTTTTTCGTCTTCGCGTTCCTGCTCGCAGCCCTCGCGGTGACGGCGCAGGACAAGCCAGCTTCTCTCCTGCCCGCTTTCGGCGACGCGGGCCGCGAGTTCACCACCAAGGCGCAGGGCGGCAAGGCGATCAGAGGCTGGCTTCCCACCGGGTGGGACGACAACTCCGAGTGGGCCACGCTCGCCGTCACTTACACCAAGCTTAAGGATGGCCCGAAGGAAGGCGTCACCGCCGTGCGCATCGAGCTGAAAGACCTCGGCGAAGGCCAGCTCCAGCTCACCAGCTACTCTGGCAAGCGCGTATTCAAGAAGGGCGTGAAGCACGCCGTCGAGGGCTGGCTGCGCGGCGGTGCGGAATTCAAGGTTGGCGTGCGCCAGCCGGGCGACCCGTATGAGTTTTACGTCGAGCACGAGCTGTCCGGCGGCAAGGAATGGAAGGCTTTCAAGTTCGAGTTCGCCCTCGATGCCGACAAGGAAGCGTTCATCATGTTCGTAATGCCGGGCAGCGGGACGATCGACCTCGCGGGCGTGACGGTGCGCGAGGTGAAGTGAGGAAAGCAGGATGAGCACACCACCGCAGCAACAACCGGAACCATGTAGGGCATGGCGCGTAGTGCGTGGTTGGATGCTGGCGGCACTCTGCGCGCTGGTAGTCGGATCCTCGTCATTTGCTCAGACGGTTTCTACCAACCGTCCACCGCTCCCCTTTGCTCGGTTCACCGCCGAGCCTTACATGCGCGTGACCAACGGCGCGACGGGAGCGGTTGAGCTGCAGGTGGCGGTCCGCAAGCTCGTCCCAACCAACGGCACCGGTCCGGTCATCTGGCTCAGCGGCGCGTCGCACATCGGCGAGACCAACTACTACGCGCAGCTTCAGAAGCACCTCGACACCCAGGCGCTCGTGCTCTTCGAGGGCATCCACGCGGGCAAGACCAGCGTGACCAACGCCGCACCGGAAAAGACCGCTCCTGCCTCGGCGAAGGCCCCTTCTGCTGAACCCGCGGCCAAGTCCGCTGAGCGCACCAGCTTGCAAAAGGACCTCGCCGAGTCGCTGGGCCTGGTCTTCCAGCTTGAAGCCATCAACTACCAAGGCACCAATTTCCGCAACAGCGACCTATCCGTGAACGAACTGAAGGAGCTGATGGAAAAGGACGATTCCGCCGAGCCGGCCGCACCGGACTCGCCCAAGGAGAAGCGCAAGAACGAGGCCTTCGACCACCTAATCAAAGCGATGGAGGGCAACTCGCTGTTCGGCACGCTGCTTAAGGCCGGCTTCAAGCTCGTCGGCGGGAACCCCAAGCTGCAGGCCACCGTTAAACTCGCGCTCATCGAGGCGCTGGGCGGCATCCGCGGCGATCTCTCGCGCATGAAGAGCCTGCCCGAGGACGTCCAGCGGCTGATGGAGGTGCTCATTCAGTCGCGCAACGACGCCGTGCTGAAAGATCTCCGTGCCGAGCTGAAGCGTTCCGCCCCGCCCGCCAGCATCAGCGTCTTCTATGGCGCGGGGCACATGGACGACCTCGAACGCCGCATCCGCCGTGAGTTGGGCTACCGGCCGGACAGCGACCTCTGGCTGCCCGCGTTCACCGTGGACTACACGAAGGCCGGCCTAAGCGTGATTGAGGCGACGCTGCTACGGACGATGGTGCGCCAGCAGATGCAGGGGTTGCTGCCGACCGAAGCGCCCGCGCCCAAGGCCGAAAAGGGCCGTTGACGTGCCGGGGCCGGCTGCTACGGTGCGGACGAAATGATTACGAGCGCCTGGCGATTTAGCAGCGGCGGCTATTACTTTAGCCGCTCCGCCTGCTGGCTTGCCGGGACGCGCTGACACCGACAGCACTCAACCGACAAACCGCAGGCCGGCGCCTGCGGTTTTTGCATTTCAACCCGGCGCGGCCCGCACAACAAAAAACACCATGATCATCGTCCTCCGTCCCAAATCCTCCAAGAGAGAGGAGTCCGCCGTGCTCGCCGAAATCCGCCGCCTCGGCTACCGCCCGCACGTCATGCGCGGCGTTGCCCGCACTGTCATCGGTGCCATCGGCGACGAGCGCACGCACCACACCCTCGAGACCCTCACGGCGCTCCCGCAAGTCGAGAGCGTCATGCCCATCCAGAAGCGCTTCAAGCTCGTCAGCCGCGAGGCGCACCCGGCCAACTCCACCATCACCCTGCCCAACGGCTGCGTCATCGGCGGCCGCGAACTCGTCGTGATGGCCGGCCCCTGCTCCGTCGAGAGCGAGAAGCAGCTCCTCCACACCGCCGAAGCCGTGGCCAAGGCCGGCGCGAAGGTGCTGCGCGGCGGCGCGTTCAAGCCCCGCACCTCGCCCTACGAGTTCCAGGGTCTCGGGGAAAAGGGCCTGAAACTGCTCGCCAAGGCGCGCAAGGCCACCGGCCTCGCCATCATCACCGAGCTGCTTTCCGAGGATCACGCCGAGATGGTCGCGGAATACGCCGACGTGCTCCAGATCGGCACCCGCAACGCGCAGAACTTCCAGCTCCTCATCGCCGCCGCCAAGACCGGCAAGCCCGTCCTCCTCAAGCGCGGCCTCGCCATGAAGATTGAAGAATGGCTGCTCGCCGGCGAATACGTCCTCTCGAACGACAACCCCGGCCTCATGTTCTGCGAACGCGGCATCCGCACCTTCGAGACCTACACGCGCAACACCCTCGACCTCTCCACCATTCCCATCATCAAGAAGGAATCCCACTGCCCCATCGTCATCGACCCCAGTCAGGGCGCGGGCCGCGCGGACCTCGTCGTGGCCATGTGCAAAGGCGCGGTCGCGATGGGCGCGGACGCTTTGCTGGTGGAAGTCCATCCCAACCCGGCCGAAGCCTGGAGCGACGGCGCACAGCAGCTCACCCTCGAAGGCTTCGCCAAGCTGATGCAGGAACTCAAACCCTTTGCGGCCGCTGGCCGGGCGTGACGAACGGACAGTGATTTGGGACAAACTTGATTCAGCCCATCATTCGGTGGCCTGCGCGCCGCTCACTTCCGCACCAGCCGCATCTTGATGGGGGAGAGATCCAATACGTAACGCTTGCCAGGCGGGGCAGGCGGAACGCCGACGAGGTATTTTTGGGCGATGAGTTCGTCGGCGTCGCGCGGGAGGCGGAGGTTGTCCTTGTGGAATCGGCCCACGGCGACTTCCAAGTCCCGTGAGGACATCACCGGGAGCTGCTCGGGGTCGGTGACGCCCTCGGTTGCCGCCGCCGCCAATTCAGGATTTGCGCCCTCGGCGACGGCAGCAACCGGGTCCACGGCGGCGACCAGCGGCTTGAACTCGATGGGCGGGTGCTGGTTGACGGATTTGGCGGCCTCCGTGCTGCGGCTCTTCCACCAGAGCAGCCCGACGAGGACGGCGAGAATGCCCCAGGAGGCCGGACGCTTGAGCAATTGGAGGGCGTAGCCCAAGCCGACGAAAAAGGAGAACAGGACTTTCTGCATGGCTTTCCGGGCAGTTATTTGAGGTGCGTGGTGAGTTCTCGCAGCGCGAGCACATCGGCGTTGGTCATGGCGAAGTGGTGATCCGGCAGCCAGTCCACCTGATAGGTGCGCAGGGTGTCCTTGTCGCGGATGCCGTAGGCGTCCACATGGCCATCGGCGAAGGCCATCGCGGCACGCCCCCCGCGGAGGAAGCTGGGCATGTGGAAATAGCCGTCGGCCGCGTTGGTGTCCATGGGCACGCGGGCCATGCTGGTGCAGATGGTGTGGGGATTGAGTTCGAGGAAGGTGAAGATGCCCGCGGGGTTGGACACGTCATGCAAGAGGGTAAAAGTGGCGTAGGCCGGTTCGGTTTCGCTGCTGCTTCCCGCGCCCACATATTGGCTCAGGCCGAAGCTCCGCGTGAGTGGGACGCCCTGCACATCGTGCCGCACTGCGGGGCAGCGATAAACGCGGGGATTGGGGATGGCCCCGGCAAAAGCGGCGAGCTTGGGATCGGTAAGGAACGAGGAATTGGTGACGCTGTCATAGGTGTAATGATAGTCACCCTGCACCCACGGGAGCGGCGGAGGATTGTTGGTGCCAAGTTGGGGCCGGTAGTTGAGCACGAGCTTGTCGTCGTTCTCGCCGGGGTGCCGGAACCAGGCGACGATGAGTTGGCGGAGGTTGCTGACGCACTCGGCGCGCTGCGCGCGGCCCTTGACCTTCACGACGCCACCAACGGTGAGCGAAACGAGCACCGCAACAATGCCGATTACGACCAGAAGTTCGGGCAGGGTGAAACCGCGGCAACCGAGCGCGGCAGACGGGCGGACGGGATAGTTCATCGTCCGCGCGTAAAATGGTTGGCGAACCAGAGAAAGTCCGCGTTGTCGGGGGCATGCAGGTCCTGGTGATCGGCAATCCAGTCCACGGGCCAGACCCTGTCCATCTCGGCCGTCTGGCGTTTCTGCATGTCCACGTGTCCATCGGCAAAGCTCAGGACCGTGGTCCGGCCGTGCGGAAAGATCGGCAGTGTGGCGAAGTCTCCTCCGGTGATTTGGCCCTGCGTGGGCGAGCCAGCGGTCGTATCGGCCTGCAGGGAGTTGATGCGCACCGCCGTGGTGCAGATGATGTAGGGATTCATCTCGACGAACACCGCGCGTTCCGCCGGCTGGGTGACGTCCGAGAGACGACGATATACCTCGAATCCGCCCGGCGCGGCGAAGGAGGAGGCACGCTGCACGCCAAGGTAAGGGTTCATGCTGTAGTGGCGGATCATCGGCCGGCCTTGAATCTGGTGCTTGATGGCACCGCAGCGGTAAAGCCGCGGGTTAAGCCTCGCATAAGCAAAGGCCGAATACTGCGGGTCGGTGAGAAACATCTCATTCGTGACGGTGGCGTAGAATTGGTGCACCCCGCCGGAGGCCCACGGGACATTGGTGGTGACCGGGCTGATGTTGCCGATGGGATTGGAGTTAACGACGAGGCGGTCGTCGTTGTCGTCGGCGAATTTATGCCAGACCGTGTGCAGCTCCCGCTGGTTGTTGAGGCAGGTGATGCGATGCGCGCGCGCCTTGGCCTGGGTCAGCCCGCCCGCCACGAGGGAGACGAGGATGCCGATGATGGCCACCACCATGAGCAGTTCGATCAGGGTAAAGGCACGGTGGAATCGTTTGGCCATGGGGCTAGCGAAGTGCGGGGCATCGTAGGATTCACCCTTGGCGAGTCAAGTCGCCCTGCCGTCGGGCCGGAAGCGGAGGATAAGCAACCTTCAAGGCGGTCCCTGGCGCGACCAATTCGGGGTTGCATTCAACGGCCAGACAAGGCAACGTCCGCGCCTCTTAGTTGCAGGAATGACCGCAAAAGAAGAGCCAATCACGTTCACCGGCACGGTGACTCAGGTGTTGCCGGGCACCATGTTCCGGGTGGCATTGCCGAACGGACACGAGGTCCTCGCCCATATCTCGGGCAAGATGCGCAAGAACTTCATCCGCATCAGCGTGGGTGACAAAGTCGAGGCCGAGATGTCCCCCTACGACCTGAGCAAGGCAAGGATCACCTTCCGGCACCGATAGGTCCGGGTCACCAATTGGTTTGAGGCGCGGCAACACCCGCGCCTTTTGCTTTTTCTCGGAACTGCACCAATCGGTGAGGTCAGCCGTAATCTGATCCTGGCCTGTAATTTGACAGGCCTAGTTCAAGGAGTCTTGCCAGCTAGCAACGACTTTACTTTGACCGGATCGCTGGTCGGCGGTTGGCAGGCCGTGCCGGTGCAGATGAAGACCACCGGGCCATCCTTCACGGGCAGGGTCTTGGCGAACGGCTCCACGGCGCCTGCATTGCCGAGGACGACTTTGGTCGGCTGGTAGACTCCATGCGCGGCGCGCAGCAGCGTTGAGATCGCCCTCGCATCGGCTTTCGCCGGCGAAGCGATGACCACGCGAAACGGCTCGTGGAGGAAAAAATCCAACGCGAGCAGCAAATTGGGGACGGCCTGGGGCAGACGCTGCATGCGCTCGGCAAAGAGGCGGAGGGTTTTCTCGGCCCGGGCGCGCATTTCCTTGTTGTCCGTGATGGCGGCGAGCTTCAGCAGCGCGATGGTGGCGACATTGTTGCCGCTCGGCTCCGCGCCGTCGTAGTCCTCCTTCGCACGGAATAGCAGATCAGCGGAACCGGCAGGACTCTGGTAAAAGCCACCATTCGCGGGATCGTAAAACTTCGCGGTCATCGCGGATTCCAGCGCGAGGGCAAAGTCCAGATGCTTCGGGTCGAGCGTGGCCTCGTAGAGATGAATCACCCCGTCGAGCAGGTAGGCGTGCGAATCGAGGAGCTGGACGTTGTCGCGCTCGCCGTCGCGCCAGCGGTGGTAGAGCGTCTTGGTTTTCGCGTCCCAGAGCTTGGCTTGCAGGAAGGTGAGGTTCTTCTCGGCGGCGACGAGGTATTTCGGCTCGCCCAGCACTACGCCCGCGCGCGCGAGCGCACCCAGCATCAGGCCGTTCCACGAGGCAAGCACCTTGTCGTCAAGATGCGGACGGACGCGCTTCTGCTGGACGGCGAAGAGTTTCTGCTTTGCGGCGGCCAGGAGCTTCGCCTCGGCATCGGTCAGTTTCGGGTCCACGATGCTGAGCACGTTGAGGTGCTTGAGCGGCTGCGGATGCGAATGGTCCTCGAAGTTGCCCTGCTCGGTGATGCCGAAGTAGCGCTCGGCGACCTTGAACTCCTCCGCTGTGAGCAGCGCGGTCAGTTCCTTCTTCGTCCAGCAGTAGAATTTGCCCTCGTGGCCTTCGCTGTCCGCGTCCTCGGCGGAATAAAAGCCCCCCTCCGGGTGGGTCATGTCGCGCAGCACGTAGCGGACGATGTCCCGTGCCACGTCGGCGAAGCGGGCTTCGCCGCTGACGAGATGGGCATCGAGATAGAGGTGCAGCAGCTGCGCATTGTCGTAGAGCATCTTCTCGAAGTGCGGCACGAGCCACTTCTCATCCACCGAGTAGCGC
>CAZQEW010000128.1:0-13024 GCA_964591495.1 uncultured Klebsiella sp. | reverse complement strand
GATCCAGGAGAGCAGCACCGAGGTGTCGAGGCCGCCGGAGTAAGCGAGGACGATTTTCATGAGTTCAAAGCCGATTCAAAACAGGGCGGGACTAAAGGCCAAGGCGCGTGGGGTGAAAAGCAGAAAATGCCAACGGGCTGAGATCCACACGGGTGCGCGCCATGCAAGAGCGTCTAAACAGAGAAGAAGTCCTTCATCTTGTTGAGGAAGTCGCTGGCATATTCTTCCTGCGACTTGGGCACGATGTTTTTGTTCCGCTGCGTCTGCGACTCGGCGAGGATGACCTCGGTTTCCAGCCGCCGAAGAGCAAGGATTTCGCTGAGCCGCTCAACCAGCTCAGGCGACTCGCGCAAGACCTCGGCCATTTGATCCCGCTGAATGAGCACGACCTCGCAGTCCCGCGTGGCGATGACGGTGGCGCTGAGTTTCTCGCCGGTAAGAAGTGAAATTTCACCCAGGCAATCGCCGCTCCGAACCACGTTGACCCGGGTCTGATGTCCATCGGCCTCGACAAAGACGTCCGCTTCGCCGTCCACAACGACATATAGGGACCCGCCCTCTTCTCCTTGCCGGAAAATGCGCTCCGCCTTGCCGAACAGCTGCTTGCGGGCCCCGCCCACCAGCTTCTGCCTTTGCGCTTCATCCAAGACCCCGAATATCATGTTCCGGCCCAGCAGATCGGCGATGTGCTGGGCTTGGGCTTGGTCATCGTCTTTCGGGCGGATGTAATGCACGACGCGCTGCGGCAGCGGGATGCCGATGCCAGCGCGGCGAAGCTCATACCAGGCGTCAGTCCGGACCTCGTCGAGGATGTTGTCCTGCCTTGAATCCCTCTCAATCCAGATCTTGATTTCAAAAATCATCGCACTGTCACCGAAGTCTTTCAGAAAAACTTCCGGCGCAGGATCCTTCAAGACTCCATCCACATCACTGGTGGCACGGAGCAGGATGCGGCGGACCTTGTTGGGAGGAGCTTCGTAGTCCACTGGCACCGTGAGCCGGACGGCGTGATTCGGTGTCGGGTAACTGAAGTTCTGAAGGTGGCTGTTGACGAGGTCAACATTGGGGATCTCGAGATAAGTGTGATCGATTGTGCGCAACCGCGTGGTGCGCCAGTTGAGTTCCATCACCTCCGCCAAACGATTGTCCACGTAAAGCCAGTCGCCCTGCTTGAACGGCTTGCCCATCTGAATCGTCAGGCCGGCGATCAGGTTGGAAATCACCGGCCGCAAGGCGAGACCGATGGCCACGCCGCCGCCTGCCAGACCGGCGAGGATGCCGGGCACCCGCTTGTCAAAGACGAACTCCAGAATCAACACCACCGCAACGGTCAGGCCTACCAGCCGCGTGGCGTGCATGAAGAAGCCCGGCACCACGCTCATGTTGCGCTTCTTCTTGAAATATCCTTCCCAGTAGATCCGGTTGAAGAGGGTCAGCAGCAGCAATGAATCCAGCATCACCGCCGTCGCCAGCAGGAACCTTCGCTGGTCCAACGGAATGCTCATGAAGCTGGCGGCGCCCAGCAACCCGTTGACGATCGCGATGAAGTGGAACGGAGGGCCCATCCGCATGCCGAGCCGGTTGCGCAGCTGGCGCCCCAGATAAAGCATCGCCAGATAGACCGGGATGAACAAGAAGACCGCTGGTGAGAAAAATGTCATGCCTGCGCGCGAATAGTGGGAAAGACCCCGCTGACCCGCAATGCGGAAATCATCCCCGGCTTATTTGGTGAGATTGAAGCAGACCAGCCTGTCTTCGCTGCGCATGTAAAGCCGGCCGCGCGACAGCACCGGTCCCGCCCAGGTCGGATAACCGAGCATCGGCGCCTGCCAGCGTGACAGCTCCTCCGGCTGTTTTGGATTGGGCCGGAAGATTCCCATCAACCCAAACTCACCCAAGACATAAAGTTTTCCGTCCGCGAGGATGGCCGAACCGCGCCCATATACCGGGAACTGCGCGCCGTGCGGCGGGTGCTTCTGCGCCCGTTCGTCGCGGCTCCAAGCAACCTTGCCGGTCTTGAACTCCACACAGCGGAATGTCGCGTCCGGCTCGTCGCGTCCGCTGAAGGCGTAAAGGTGCCCGTTGAGCAGGATAGGCGTGTTCCAGTGCAGTTCCAAAGCCGGCACCTTCCAACGACCGGTGGCCGGATCACGGTCAGCCAGATCCATCGGGTGGCGCGCCGGATCCTTCCAAACCTCGTCAAAGGATTTGCCATCCGGCTTCACGCGCAGCAGCACCGCGCCGCTGCGGTAATAGGCTGCCGAGATCAACACGAGGTCATCCTGCACCACCGGGTTCATCGCATTGACCGAATCATTCGCGAAGGACTGGAACCACCGGCTGAAGTTCACCGCGCCATTCGTTGGGTTCACCGAAACCAATCCCTGGCGCATGAGGCAAAACACATGCCGCCGCCCATGGATGGTCGCGGCGACCGGGGACGCATAGCTCGCCAGCTTCTCCTGCCCCGTCCACTCGTAGGGCCGCTCCGCGCGCCACCCCAGCGTGATGACGCCTTCCCAGTTGGCCTTGCCCACGCTCTGCCACAACGTGTTTCCTGTCGCGGCATCAAACGCAATCACGCCCGCGTTGGGCTGTCCACCAACCATTACGATGAGCCTGTCCCCTTCCAGAATCGGCGTGGAGCCAACGCCGAAGAACGCCTCGGGCACATTGAAATCCCGGGCGGTGTCGCGCTGCCAGACGAGTTTTCCGGTCGTAAGTTCCAGGCACAGCAACTTGCCCTCCGCGCCAAAGGTGAAGCAGCGGTTCGTCGTGAGCAGCGGCGAACAGCGCGGGCCGTTGTTGTAGCCGAAGGGGTCTTGGTAGCGGCTCGGATAGGCGTGCCGCCAGACCTGCTTCCCCGTGGCCGGATGCATCGCCTCGACAACCTCCTCGTCCTTCACGCGATGGTGCAGCACCAGCAAGTCCCCGCGCACCGACGGCGCGCTGTAGCCCGTGCCAATGTCCCGCTGCCAGACCAAGGGGGGACCGTCCTTGGGAAATGTGTCGAGCAGCCCCGTTTCACCCGAAGTGTTGTCGCCCCGCGGACCAAGGAAGCGCGGCCAATCTTCTCCTCCGGCACTGAGGGCAGGCATGACGAAAACGAGCAGGGCAAACAACACGGCGGCGTTCATGGTTCAGCTTGGGCGAGCATGGCTGGCTCTCCCTCGCCCGGCGAGCGTGTTCTTGCGCCGGACCCACTGCACGCGACGGTTGCACACGCGCAGTGCGGCGATTTACGCTCGCCCCATGAACCGCCGACACGTCCTGATCGCCGCGCCCCTCGCGCTCGGCGCGCTGTCGGGGCGCGCGGCGGGAGTCAACTACGCCGTCTCGCGGGAGCAGCCCCCTGCCCTACCCCGCGAGTTTCGAGGCGCGTGGGTCGCATCCGTCGGTAACATTGACTGGCCGTCAAAAGCTGGCCTGACCACGCAGCAGCAACAGGCGGAACTGCTCGCCTTGCTGGACAAAGCCGTCGCGCTCCGCCTCAACGCCATCGTGCTCCAAGTCCGCCCCGGCTGCGACGCGCTCTACGCCTCGAAGCTCGAACCGTGGTCCGAATACCTCACCGGCACCATGGGCCGCGCCCCGGAGCCATATTACGATCCGCTGGCCTTTGCCGTCACCGAGGCGCACCGACGCGGGCTGGAGTTGCACGCGTGGTTTAATCCCTTCCGCGCCCGCCACACGTCCGCCCGGAGCGCCGTGGCCGCGAGTCACATCAGCAAAACCCGCCCCGAACTGGTCCGCAAATACGGCGCATTGCTCTGGCTCGACCCCGGTGAAGCGGCCGTCCACGAGCATTCGCTTCGCGTCATCCTCGATGTCACGCGGCGCTACGACGTGGATGGCGTCCACCTCGACGACTATTTTTATCCCTATCCCGAAAAGTCAGCGGCGAAACAGCTCGTGCCATTCCCGGACGACACGAGTTGGCGCAAATACCAGCAGTCCGGCGGCAGGCTCGCGCGGGACGACTGGCGGCGCGACAACGTGAACCGCTTCGTGCAGCGTCTTTATGCCAGCGTGAAGGCGGAGAAGCCGTGGGTGAAAGTCGGCATCAGCCCCTTCGGTATCTGGAAGCCGGGCAATCCGCCCGGCGTGCGCGGCATGGACGCCACGCAGACCATCTACGCCGACGCGCTCAAATGGTTTCACGCCGGCTGGGTGGATTACTTCGCGCCGCAGCTCTACTGGAGCATTGATGCGCCGGAGCAGAGCTTCCCTGCGCTGCTCAAGTGGTGGGCCGGACAGAATCCCACCGCGCGCCACCTTTGGCCCGGCATTTCCTCCGCCACCATTGCGCCCGACGGCCGACGGGCCGAGGAAATCATCACGCAACTTCAGCTCATCCGCACCCAGCCGGGCGCGACCGGCAGCCTGCAATGGAGCATCAAGCCGCTGGTCCAAAACCGCGACGGCCTCGCCGAAAAGCTGGTGCGCCAGATCAACCAAACGCCCGCGCTCATCCCCGCGTCGCCGTGGCTCGATAAGGCCGTGCCGGCGAAACCCATCGTCGCCTTCGGCCAGGACGCGGCGGCAACCACCTCCGTCTTCCGCTGGGAACTGCCGGGCGGAACCGCGCCCGGCTGGTGGCTGGTGCAAATGCGGTATGCCGCCCAGTGGCGCAGCGAACTCATCCCCGGCAATCAGTCAACGAAGACCATCGCCGGCGGCAACGGTGCCCTGCCCGAGGTGATCGCAGTGACTGCGATGAGCCGCTTTGGGAATACCGGATTACCGTTCGTGGCGCAGCGGGCGTGACGGACAGGAGTGTGGGAGCCATCTGCCCTCGCGCGGCGCTGGACTCATGCGTTACTCCAAACTCCATCACTTCTCCACCGTCACATCCCCGCCGATGATGCGTTCCAAGCGCCCGTGTTGCGTGCGGAGCAAGAGCGCGCCTTCCGAATCGAGCGACTCGGCCACGCCGGTCTGTGCGCGGTCGCCGATGCGGATGGTCACGGTGCGGCCGAGCGTGGTGCATTGCTCTTCCCACTCGTCCGCCACCGCCGCGAATTGCCCGCCCCGCACCCGGGCGTAATCCGCATCCAGCTCGCGCAGAACGGCAGCGGCGAGTTCCGGGCGCGCCACCGGCTGCCCGCTTTCGATGCGCAGCGAAGTGGCGATTTTCCGCAAATCCACCGGCAAATCAGCGCTGTTCAGGTTGACGTCCACACCGATGCCAATGATGAGGTGCTTCACATGGTCCAGTTCGGCACTGAGTTCGGTGAGAATGCCGGCAACTTTCTTCCCGCGAATTAGGATGTCGTTTGGCCACTTGATTTCGGGCACGAGGCCCGTCTGCCGACGAATCGCCCGGGCCAACGCCGTGGCCGCAACGACGGTGAGCTGCGTGGCGGCCTGCGGACGCAGATCCGGCCGCAGCAGCACGGAAAACCAAAGCCCCTTGTGCGCGGGCGATAGCCATTGCCGGCCCAAGCGTCCTCTGCCCTTCTTCTGCGCTTCGGCGAAGACGACCGCGCCCTCCTTCACGCCGTCGCGTGCGAGCTTCTCGGCCACGTCATTGGTGGAATTGGTCTCCTCGAAGACGCGGATGTCGCGGCCCACGATCTGATTGTCCGGCAGGCGCGCCAGCAGATCGTCGGCGTGCAACGCGTCCGGCGTGCCGAGCAGGCGGTAGCCTTGATGCGGATTCGCGGTGATTTCGTAGCCGAGCTTGCGCAACTCCTCGATGCGCGCCCACACGGCCGCGCGCGTCATGCCAAGCTGCTGCGCGAGGTCTGCGCCAGAAACGGAACCGGCTCCGGCCCGGCGCATCGCGGAGAGGATTTTGGCGTCAACGGTCATGCTTCAAAATCTAACGCAATGTCCACCGCGCGCGCCGAATGCGTGATGGCCCCGACGGAGATGAGGTCCACGCCGGTCTCGGCGATGGCGCGGACGGTCTGAAAGTTTACGCCCCCGCTGGCTTCGGTCTGCGCGCGTCCAGCAACGAGGGCGACTGCCGCGCGAAGGTCGGCGAGGCTCATGTTGTCCAGCAGAATGATGTCCGCACCCGCGTCGGCAGCCTGGCGGACTTGATCGAGGGTGTCGGCTTCGACCTCGACCTTAAGTCGAGGCTGCACGGCACGAGCGCGGGCAACGGCGGCGGCAATGGCACTGGGCCGTTCATCGCGGAGAGCGGCCAGGTGGTTGTCCTTGATGAGCACCATGTCGTAGAGGCCAACGCGGTGGTTCTTTCCCCCCCCACAATTCACGGCGTATTTCTCGAAGCGCCGCCAGCCGGGCGTGGTTTTGCGGGTATCAAGGATGCGGGCACGGGTGCCTTTCACCTGCTCGACAAACCGCGCGGTGAGCGTGGCCACGCCGGAGAGGCGCTGCACGAAGTTCAAAGCAACGCGTTCCGCGGTGAGAATGGCGCGGGCCGGGCCCTCCACGCGCAGCAGCACGCGGCCCGGGTCGCAAGCCTCGCCATCCGTCACATTCAGGCTGATGGCAAGCTTGGCGCTGAGTTCGCGAAAAGCGGTTTCGGCGAAGGCCAGGCCAGCGACCACGAGCGGCTCGCGGGCAACCATCACGGCGCAGAGCGTGGCGCCGGCCGGCACGGTTGCCTCGGTCGTCACGTCACCGGGACCGACGTCTTCGGCGAGCGCGGCGCGCACGGCGCTTTGGATTTCAGAGGCGGTCAGTTCCACACCAAGAAGGTTGGCGCACCGACGGCACAGGCTCAATGCCCAATTCCTTCCGATTCAGCGCATGAGGGCTGCCATCTCATCAGGCGCCAGCGCGCGATGCAGCACCAGCGTCCGACCGATCAGTCCGCGATAATAGGCGTCGTGGAAATAAAAGATTTCCGCGCCGAGGATGAGGGAGGGGACGATGGCGGAGTCAGCGGGGAACTTCTTGGTCTGGCCTTCGCCGACGGGCTGGCCGTCGAGGTAGAGGCGGACGCGCCACTGGCCTTCGTGCGGCTCGGCGGTCATCGCGACGTGCTGCCACTTGTCGGCGGCGAGCTTGGCGGTGGAGACGATGCTGTCGTTCACGTTGATGCGCGCGGCGAGTTGGTAGGGAGCGGTCGGCCCGTGCAGACCGAGGATGAAGCGGCGCGCGCCGTAGCCAATCACGTCGCCGCGTCCGCCGTGGTGCGCGCTGCCCATCGCGGGCGCGGGCTTGACCCAAGCGGCAAGCGTGAGGCCGGGGATGGGCGCGCCGCCGCCGTGGTGGCCGGTGAGGGCGATGGGCAAGGTGTCCTTGCCCGCGTAGCCCGAGTGGCTGAGGTAGTGGCGATTCAACCCGCTGTCGAGGCGGTAGGCTTTGCGCCCGGTCGTGTTGTCCGCGAAGCGAAGGGCTGGTCGGCCTTCGTCCGTGACCCAGTCCAGATTGGCAAGGTCAAGGTGCCCGAGGCCGCCGCCGCTGCCGTGGTTCAGCACGACCAATCCTTTGCCCTCCAGCATACGGTAGTCCGCGATGGCTCCAGCGGGTGCGGGCGGAATCGGCGCGGGCTGGTCGTTCGCGCGCGCGAGCACGCCAGCGGGCAACGCCTCGCCGTCGCCGAGCTTGCGGAACTCGACTTCGGTCACGAGGAAGTCGCCGGTGCCCGCGTTGCCGAAGGCCAGCTCCAGCGCGCCTGCGTCCTCGGGCACGTCGAAGGCGAAGCCCTGCTTGCGCCAGTCGAACGTGCCGTTGCCCACGAGGTGCCGCGCCTCGGCGAGCTTCTTGTTGGTCCTCGCCTGCGTCGCGGTCAGCTCGATGCGGCCGCCGGGGCCGTGGACATTCGCCGCCTTCACGAGCGCGGTGACGACGTAGCGGCCCTTCGCCAGCGGTGCGGCCTTGGGCAAGTTCGCTTTGCCGAATGACGCCGGGCCGAGCTTGAGCGCGAAGCCGCTGCCCGCGCCGCAGTTCTTCTCCAGCTCGTAGGTCGGGCGCTGGTTGTGCGCGGTCATGAACGGCGTGCGGCCGAGAATCCACGTCTCGCTCATCGGCACGTGCTGGCTGAACGTCAGCTTCGGCCACTCGTCGGCGAAGACGTAGTGATGCTGCGGGTCGAGCGTGGGCGAGTCGTAGATTTTCGACGCGTCGAAGAGCGCCTTCGCCTCAGCGGCAGGGACGCCGGTGTAGCGATATTTCACTTCGAGGCGCGTGCCGGGTTTGGCGGTCTCGGGCGCGAAGCTCACGCCGGTGTCGTAGAACGCGGCGCAGACGGCGGTGTTCAGCTTGCGGCCCGTGCTCGTGCCGCTGCTGATGTCGTATTCCACGGCGGGCGCGATGTGCATCTGCTCCATGTGCCGGCCAAACCACACGCGTGAGCCCCCGGCAGTCTCCAAGTCATACTGCGGGCCGGGGTCAATCGGATACACGGGTCGGTGATAAGTGCCCGCACCGCCCGCGCGTTTGGCGATGAGATATTGCCAGCGGAACGGGTCGAGCGGCGTGTGATGCTCGAAATCGAAGCCGTAGCGGAAGTGGAACGGCTCGCCGGGCAACACCTCCAGCGCGCTCTCGATGTCGTAGGTGTAAGTGCCACGCTTCGCGTCGTAGCCGACGGTGAGCGTGCTCTTCGTCGTGAAGCGGTCCTTCACATGGCGCGCGGACCAAGTGGCTTTTAGCGACGTGCCGCCACCGCTGGTTTCCGGAGCGGTCCACTTTGAGTCGGCGTCCTTGAACGCGCCTTGGTTCGCCAGGTCCCAGTGCGAGTCAAAGGTGAGCTGTGGCTTGTAACCGGGGCGCAACTTGGCGAAGACGCTCGGGTCCTTCTCGTAATGGAGCTGGAGCACGGGCTCATCGCCATCGAAGACAAACTGCCGCCCGCCGAGGAACGGGCGCACGGAGAAGTTCGCCATGTGCTGCCCCGGCGGCGGGCGCGTGATGGATGGAGCCGGTTCCAACAGCACGTCGGAGAAAGTCGCCTTCGCCCCGTCCTGCACGGCGATGCCCGCCGCGCCGGAAGCCAGCGGCAGGAAGACATCGTCCCACGCAATCTTGTCCACCCCGTCCACGCGCACCGAGATGCGGGAGCCCTGCACGCTGACGGCGAGCTTGTGCAGCTCCTTGAGCTTCACCGCGCACGGCACCACGCGCACGTAGCCGCCCTCAGGCCACTTCACGAGCGCGACGACCTGATACTTGTGCGAGAGCTGGACGCGGTAGCCACCGTTCGTGCCCGTGCGCAGCAGCAAGCCCGCATCGAATCCGCCGTCGCTGAAAGTCGCATCCGGCCACGCGCTCCAGCCTTGGCCGAAGAAGCGCGTGGTCTTCGCCGGATCCGTGATGGTGACCGTGGCCGCGAGGTGGACATCAGCAAACTCTTTGGGCGCACGAAGCGAGGGCCACTTGTCACCGGTGAGCGTGGCAGACGTGCCCGTGATGGCTGCGCCCTTCCAGTCGGTGGGATGCGCCGTCCACTCGCTCAATGATTCGGCACCGATAGCTGAGAGTGCAGACGCCAGCAGGCAGACAAGGAGGCCAGTTTTCATAGGTGGTTTACTTGGCGCCCTTGACGCCGGACAGCGGATAGCCCGTCACTGTCTCCCATGCGATTTGCCGGAGGAGCGGATCGAGTTCGGGACTGAGCTTGTCCAATGCCGCGTTGGGCATCTTCAGCCCGACCGGCGAAACGCCGTAGATGCAGGCAAAGTTGCAATACGTGGCGAGGGCAAGAATCGGTTCCTTTCCGTGTCCGATCTGGTCGGTGAACAGGTCGGTCTGCTTCGTCAGTCCGGGCGCTTTGCCGGCAGCGATGAGTTCGCGCAGCTTCAACACGGCCCCGCCGACGGGCGTGATGGAGACGGCATCGCGGCCCAGTTTCTGGTTGAGGCCTTTGACCTGCGCTTCGAGGTTCGTGCGCCACTTGAGATTTGCCGCCCGGACGATGTCGAGCGAGCGCGTGTCGCGGTCCTCGTTCTTGGCGATTTTGTCGGTGCCTTCCCAGCCGTCCCACGGCATCCACGAGTGCTGCACGAGGAAGCGCAGCTTGGGATTGTGCTTCACGCCCAGCTCAACGAAATGGTTGATGCCTTCGTCCGGCAGATACACGTGCGGCGACATCGTCATCACGTCCACCTTGCCTTCGGTGAGCGCGGGCTTGGCCTTCTGCTTCTCGTCGGGAAGGTTCCAATGCTGAATGACCTTCGACCCGCCAATCATCTGCGCGGCGACCAGTTCGTGCCCCTCGATGCCCGCCGCCTTGGCCAGCGGAGCAAGCCTTGGCGCGATGAAGATGTGGAAACTGTGTGCCGTGACGAGCACACGCTCGCCTTTGGGGGCGGCAACAAGGGAGCTGGCAAGTAGCAGGCAGACCAAGCCCGCGCGAAGACGTTGCATAGTCAGCGTGCGACGGGCGCATTGCGGGCGGAATTCAGCACCCCACGGGCGACCATTGCGGCGGGCGGGTGGCGGGACGGCCTTAACGGGCGAACCCGAGCCGAGTGACCGACGCCGTTACCTTGCCGCAGCTGTCTCGGCGATCTTCGCTTCCAACTCCGTCCATTTCGCCTGCGCTTCGGCCACGGGCACGCCCTTCTTCATGCCGGGGCGCAAGTGGCCGCACTCATTGAGCCAGGCGTCCTTTACGATGGCCTGCCGTTGCGCGATGAGTTTCAGCAAGTCCGCGCCGCGTGGGTGAACCGAAGCGAGAAAGCCGGCGCCGTCCTTGGCCTCGCCGAGCTTGTCTTCCGGGGCCTTGAAAGCCCGCAGCACTTCGCGCGCGATGAGCCAGTGGCCCGTGGCGTTGATGTGGACGCCGTCGCCGGCGAGCTTGAAGGCCGGGTCACGCTCGCGCTCGGCAGCGAGATGCTTCGCCATCGGAAAATGCGTATCCACAACCATCCACCCCTGCGCGCGTTGCCCCAGGAGCCATTCGGAATAGCGGTCCAGCACCGCGTTGTAGCCCTCGAATGGCTGTTTGTATTCGGGCAGCCCGGCCGGCAGCGTGCGGGCCTTGATCGGCACTGGGTCGAAGACCGGCGGCGTCAGATGAACGACTTTTGCCCCCGCTCCAGCGGCTTTCTTGCGGAGCAGTTCCATCCCTTCGCGATACTTGGCAAAACGCTCGTCGCTGAGCGGATAATACATCCCGCAGTTCATGCCGTAGCAGGCGACGATCAGATCGGGCTTGGCCTTGGCGAGCACGCGGTCGAGCCGCTCGTGGACCGTGGGACGCGGAAACGCGCCACCGGCGTGTCCCGGCTCACTCAACCCGCTGACCGTCTCGCTGGGCAGTCCCAGGTTGATGAATTCGATGGCGCGGTCAGGGTTACCCGCCCGAAAGGAAGCCTCGAGGATATCAACGTAGCCTCCCGCATACGTGATGCTGTCACCGAGGAAAACGATGCGTTTGACGCCCTTCAGCAAGGACTCGCTGTCCGCGGCGGAGGCGGACAGCAAGGTGGCAAGCGACCAAGCAGCGAGGAATGGAAGTAATTTCATGTGCGTGTGACTCAGAGCCTAAGCGGGAGTGCGTCAACGCAGCAAGGCGGCATTCGCCTTCAGCCAGGACTCCGCTTCCTCCCACTTGGGAAACGCTTCGGCCACGTGCCGCCAGTAGCGGGCCGAGTGGTTCATCTCACGCCGGTGCATCAGCTCGTGGATGCAGATGTAGTCACGCACCAGATCCGGCGTTTGGATCAGCCGCCAGTTCAATGAGATCGTAGCCGTGCGCGAGCAGCTGCCCCAACGAGAACGCTGGTTGCGCACCAGCACGCGGGCGACCTCAATGCCATGCAACGCGGCTAATTCCCGCAGGCGCGCCGGCAGTTCAATGGCCGCCAGCCGCCACAGATGACGCTCCACAGCCGGCCGCAAGTTCCCTGCCGGCTCGCGCAGCTCAACGGCTTGGTCCGCAAATTTCACCGCGCCGCCCTTGGCATCCGGCTCCCAATGCAGGGTAACGGGTTTGCCGCGAAAGAGGATTTCCGTCCCGGGCGTCCATTCCGCCGCACGAGACAGTCGCGGCGGACGGGCGAGTTGCCCGGCCAGCCAATTCGTTTGCCGCTGGGCAAAGGCAAGCGCCGCTGAGCGATTGCCGAAGCGCGGCACGGTCACCCGCACGACCCGCTCCGGAGTCAGCCGAAGGATGTAACGCCGCGCCTTCGCATGGGGAACGAACTCGACCAGCAGATCAGTGTCGCCTACGCGCACCGACGGTGCGGCGGCGGCTCTCGGACGCACGCGGTTCAGCAATCGGCTGAAAAGGTCGAGTTGCACGGTCTCACGCGGCGGGTGGGCTCAGCAGCCGCTTCACCAAGGCGACCGCCTCGGCAGCTGATTTGTCGCTCTTGCGCACAAATCCCTGCGCATGGGCTGCGACATACTCGCGCTCCAGATCACCCAGCGGCTTGGCGCTGAGGACCACAACCGGCAGATCCGCGCCATCGGAACGGCTGCGCAGCTGGTCGAGGAACTTGAAACCGTCCATGTCTACCATCATCAAGTCCAGCAGCACCAGGGCGGGCCGCGACCGGCCAATAAGCTGGAGCGCCCGATTGCCACTCTCGGCTTCCTGCACGGCGAAGCCTTCAGCCTCCAACACGCGGCGGTAGATCTGCCGCAAGATGGGATTGTCGTCCACGACCAGCACGGGCAAACCACGCGAGTTTCCGTCTAGGCCGGGCTTGGCGGACTTTTCGGTCAGGGACATGTTTGATTAACGCGCCGCCAGCGTAGCACTCATTGCGCACTGGCCAATCGTCGATCACTCTGCGATACACCACCCATGAAGCTGTTGTCCATCCTGCTCGCAACTGGATTTGCGCTGGCCTCACTCGGCGCTGCGGAAAAGAAAGCCGCCGACCCCAAGGCCCCGGCCAAGAAAGCTCCGACTCCGAACCTCCAGCCCAATCCCAAGAAGCTCAACCCGCCGCCCGGCGTGGTCGTGCCCGCCGAGGTGAAGGCCGAACTGACCGCCGGAGCCGCCGCGCTCGGCAAGGAAATCGAAGCGCTCCGTTCCTCGCTGAAGGCGAAGCCCGAGTTGCTCGCACTTCTGCCCGACGTGCAGATTTACCACAACGCCGTCCGCTACGCGCTGGAGGACGACATCTTCACGAGCACGAACCAGTTCAAC
>CAZQEW010000127.1:0-13283 GCA_964591495.1 uncultured Klebsiella sp. | reverse complement strand
CGGCAGCGACCTGCTCACCATCAGCCCCGCGCTGCTGGAGGAGATGCAGAAGACCACTGGCACCGTTGCCCGCAAACTCAGCCCCGAAACCGCCGCCAAGCTGGGCCGCGAGAAAACCCACCTCGATGAGAAGGCCTTCCGCTGGCAGCACAACGAGGACGCGATGGCAACGGAGAAGCTCTCTGAAGGCATCCGTCTTTTCGCCGTGGACACTCTCAAGCTCGAGAAGTGGGTCGCGGAGAAGCTGAAGTAGTTCGTGCCGGCGACTTGAAGTCGCCGTCCGCAGGCTCCGTAGGAGCCAAACATGGGTAGCCGTGGGGGAAACCCACGGTAAGAGCCCCAAGTGGCGGCCAACCGCGTAGCGGTTGAACCGTCTCAGTTTCCACACGGACCGAAGTCTTCTCCATGTTCAACCGCTACGCGGTTGAGCCCGTTTCACACCAACCACCGTGGGTTTCACCCACGGCTACTCATGTTCAACTCCTACGGAGTTGGCCAACGCGCCGGAGGCGTGGGCTGTGTCCTCCGTCTTTCCTCTTCGCACGCCTCACGCCAGCAGTTCGCGCACGACGTGCCCACGCACATCCGTCAGCCGATGGAAGCGCCCGCCGTGCAGGAACGTCAGCCGCTCGTGGTCCAGCCCGAGCAGGTGCAGTATCGTTGCGTGCAGGTCGTGCATCTCCACCACGTTCTCCACCGCGCGGTAGCCGAACTCATCCGTCGCGCCGTAGGTCATTCCGCCGCGCACGCCGCCGCCCGCGAGCCAGACCGTGAAGCCCTGCGGATTGTGGTCGCGACCGTCGCTGCCCTGCGCAAACGGCGTTCGCCCAAACTCGCCGGCCCACAGCACCAGCGTGTCGTCGAGCAGGCCGCGTGACTTCAAGTCCTTCAACAGCGCCGCGATGGGCTGGTCCACGATGGCGGCGTTTCGCTCATGGTCCTTCTTCAAGTTCCCGTGCTGATCCCACGGCGCTACGAAACGAATACCGCTCACGCCACTGACTTCCACAAACCGCACGCCGCGCTCCACGAGCCGCCGCGCCTGCAAGCATTGGCGCGCGTAACGCGCCTTCAGCGGGTCCGTCGAGTCCGTGCCGTAAAGCTGGTGCGTGGCGGGGCTCTCGCTCTTCAAGTCGGCGGCTTCCGGCACTGCCGTCTGCATCGCGGCGGCCAGTTCGTAATTCCGAATCGCGGTCTCCACCGCTCCCGACTGCGCGCCAAGTGTTGAGGCGAACACGCGGTCGTTCTCCGCGATGAACGCGAGCTGGTTCGCCCGTGCCGTCGCGGGGCCGGACGCGGCGAGGTTTTCCATCACACTGCCGCCTACGAGATTGAACTGCGTGGCCTCAAATCGCGCTGGCAGGAACCCGCTGCTCCAGTTCGCGACGCCGCCCAGCGGCATCATCCCGCCGTTGAGCACGACAAAGCCCGGCAAGTTCTCCGCCTCGGTGCCGAGGCCGTAATTCGCCCACGCGCCCATGCTGGGCCGGCCCTGCATCGTGCTGCCCGTGTGCATGAAGTAGCACGCCTGGGCGTGCTCCGGCGATGCGCTGGTCAGCGAGCGAATGACGCACAAGTCATCCACGCAGCCGCCGAGGTGCGGGAAGAGTTCGCTCACTGGCAGCCCCGATTTCCCGCGCGGCGAGAACTCCCACGGACTTGCCAGCGTCTTGCCGATGGCATCGAACTGCGTCGCATCAATCCGCATCGGGAAGGGTTTCCCGTGCTCCGCCTTGAGCCGCGGTTTCGGGTCAAATGTGTCCACCTGCGATGGCCCGCCATCCATGAAGAGGAAGATGACGCGTTTGGCCCGGGGCTGGAAATGCGGGGTGGGGAATGCGGAATGCGGAATGGCTGAGGCCGCCGCCGCCCTCCCGAACAATCCCGCGAACGCCAGCCAGCCAAAGCCGGTGGACGCGCGCTGTAGTAATGCGCGGCGGGACAATGTCCTAGCATCGAATTTCATCGCAGATACACAAACTCTTTCAAGTTGAACACCGCGTGCGCCAAGTCCTGCCACGCCCTCTTCTCCTCGCCGAGCGCAGCGGTTTGCTGCGCGAGGAAAGCGGCGGCGCGCGTGACTTCTGCGTCGGCGGCGGGTCGGCTTAGGGCGGTTGCGTAAAGCCAACGGATGCGGGCAGGCGTGTCGCCGGGCTGAGCAAGCGCGCGGGCGGCGAAGTGGCCAGCCTGCTCCAGCACGAACGGGTCGTTCAGCAGCGTGAGGCTTTGCGCGGGCACGTTCGTTGGCTCGCGGCGTCCAGCGGGGGCGGCGGGTTTGGGCTGGTCGAACGCGAAGAGAAACGGCGCCGGGTGATTGCGCCGCAGTTCGAGATAGAGGCTGCGGCGACCGCGGCCGTCCACCGGGCCGTCCACGGGCGTGTAATCGTCACGCTGACTCGGCGGCACGGTGACAGGGACGCCGGGGCCGAACTGCGTGCGGTCCAGCCGCCCACTCGCGGCGAGGATGGCGTCGCGGATGGACTCGGCGTCGAGGCGACGGAAGTTGGCGTGCGAAAGAAGGTGATTCTCCGGGTCGCGTTCGGCGGCGGCAGGGGAAGTTTCCGCGCTCATCGCAAATGCCCGGCTCTTGAGCATCAGCCGAAGCATTGCTTTCACCGACCAGCCTTGCGCGACGAACTCGCTCGCGAGCCAATCGAGCAACTCGGGGTGGCTGGGTGTGCCGCCAAGTTGCCCGAAGTTATCCACAGAGCGCACGAGGCCTTCGCCGAAGACGTGGTGCCACAGGCGGTTCACCATCACGCGCGCGGTGAGTGGGTTGCGAAGAATGTCCTCGGCCAGCTCGCGCCGCCCGCTTTGCGCGGAGCGATACGGTGCGCTGCCGAAGGCGGCGAGGAACTGACGCGGCACGGCGTCGCCGGGCTTGGCGTGGTCGCCGCGCGGGAAGAACGGCGTCTCGAACGGCGGCGCTTCATCCGACACGGCGACGATACGGGTCGGGATGGGGACGCGGGCTTCGAGTTCGCGGTAGTTGGCGACCAGCTCTGCGAGGAGTGCCGGCGGTTTGGAACCGCCGCTCGGCGGTGCACCGGAAGTAACAGGCGGCGATTGCAAATCGCCGGCACGGACGACGGTGTTTTCGAGCAGACCGAGGCGAAGGAGTGAATTGAGGAAGTTCGCCTGAGCCTCGTCACACTTGCCGGCCCGCCATGCTTCCACAGCCCGGCGTGCTGCGGCGACGAACGCGGCACCAAAGGTCGGTCGCGTGTTGGATGAAGCCGTTGCCCCATCACTCCCGGCTGATGCGAGGGTGGTGTGGCTCCTCAATGCGAGGCTGAGTTCCTCCGGCCATGCAACCGGGTCGGGCGGCTTCTCGCCGTCGTGGAAGACGACTTTCGCGATGCCGGCGGCGGAGCGGCCGTCGGCCGGCAGCTTGGTGGCGTCGCGGACGATGCCGGGGTAGGGGAAGTCATCGCGCGGAACCAATTCGACGTAGGCACGCCGACCGCGCCAAGGGTCTCGGATGGGCAGCGTGACCCAGCGCATGCCTGAGCGGTCGGAGAGTTTGGGCGTAACTTGAGTGAACAGCAGCGAGTCGCCCTGGAAGTTTTCGATGACGAGGCGGACGCGGGCGTTGTTGTCGCCGGTGACGAGGGCGGCGACGAACCGGTTGGTGAGCGTGAAGTTCGGGGAGCGGAAGGTGCCGGCGTGCTTGTCCGAGAGCAGGTGGGAGAAACGGCCAGCGGGGTAAATGGCGGTGAGGATGTTTGAGCCGGTGGTGGCGAGGGCGAAGTCACCAGCAGGCGTGTGTTGCGCGAAGCCGCCGGTGGCGAACCAGCCGTTGTCCGAGCCGGCGGTGAAGTCGGCGAACGTACCGGCGGTTTGCAACCGCCGTTCTGCCGTGCTGCTGGACGCGTCAGACGGCGGTTGCAAACCGCCGGCACGGAGTGCGCGGAGCAGCGGCACGAGCGGGGATTTGTTCGTCTCGGCTGCGGCGAACGCGGTCCGCCAGCGGGTGGCTTCAGCGGCGAGTGGAGCGGGGACGCCCACGTCCGCAGCCGATGCCGCCGGGCTGTTCGTGTCATGCGAACGTGGGCGTCCGCGCTCCAAGGCCTCGGGCCACTCGGCGACTTGCCGCAGCCACGTCGCGGCCAATGCCGCGCGGATTTCAGTCTTCACCTTCGCGAGCTCCGCGTTTTGTGCATGGAGTTTCTCCGGCGCATCCAGCACGCGCATGGAGGTGCGGGTGCTAGCGAGAATGCTGTAGAGGCCGTGGAAATCGCGCTGCGAAATCGGGTCGAACTTGTGGTCGTGGCAGCGCGCGCAGGAGACGGTCAGACCGAGGAAGGCCTTGCTCATCGCGTCAATCTGGCTGTCCACGACGATGACCTCCTCGCCCTTGACGTCCACGGGCGTCTGGTTGAACTCGACCAGCCGCCACCAAGCAGACGCCAGCAACGATTGGTTCAAGCCGTCGGCCCAGCGCGGCTTTTCCAGCAAGTCGCCGGCGATGTGCTCGCGGACGAACTGGTCGTAAGGCAAGTCCGCGTTGAAGGCGCGGATGAGCCAGTCGCGATAGCGCCACGCGTGCGGGAGGAAGGCGTCGTGCTCCGTGCCATGCGTGTCGGCGTAGCGGACCACGTCCTGCCAGTGCCGGGCGAAGCGTTCGCCGAAGTGGGTGGAGGCGAGGAGCGAGTCCACAAGGGCTGTGACAGCACCGGCTCTCCGTCTTTCCGTCTCTCCGTCCTTGGCCGAAGATGGAGAAAGGGAGGGACGGAGAGAGGGGGAGACGGCACGCTCGAATGCTGCTGCGTCTTCCAGCGACGGCGGGAGGCCGGTGAGGATGAAGTGCAGGCGGCGAGCCAGCGCGCGCGGTTCAGCGGGCGGGGCAGGGGAGAGCCCGCGTTCCTCCAGCTTCGCGAGCAGGAAACGGTCAATGGCGTTCGTGCTCCACGCGGCGTTCTTGGTCGTTGGGACGGTGGGGCGGGTGACGGGTTGGAAGGCCCAGTTTGGCTGCGGTTGCTTGGTTGTTGCCGCGCCGAGGAATCCAACCAAGCCAAGCGACAGCACGAGCGCGACCGTTCGGGAGCGTCGGGCTAAGCGCGGAGTCACGCAGGAAGTGAACAGGATGAGGGCGGTGGCGGCAAGTGCCCGTGCCGGCGGTTTGTAACCGCCGAGTTGCGCGTCGGTGGCTCGTAGCGCGTTGAACTGCAGCTGCCTGCGGACGGCGGTTGCAAACCGCCGGCACGGGTCACGGACGCTCCGGACGTCCTTGGATGATGTCGCCCAGAACGCGGTTGAGCTTTTCCTGGTCGTTCGCGGCCTCGCCGATGGCGCCGATGCTGTCGCCGACGCGGTTGAGGAGGTCGGCGCGCTTCTCCGCGTCGCTGACGATTTTGGCGCTGAAGTGCTCGCTGGTGCCGATGCCGGGGCCGGTCACGTTGTTGTTGTCGCGGGCTTCAATCCAGTATTCGAGCGTCGCACCTTCGGGCGGCTTCGGGTTCAGCGCGGCGACCTTCCAATCGTAGCGGCGGCGCAGGCTGCGGGCGGGTGCTTCAAGTGTCAGTTCGATGCCCCGCTCCTCGCCGCCGTCCACGGTGTAGCGGAGGAATAGCTGCTTCACAGCGAAGTCGTCCAGCGCCTCGAAACCGATGAGGATGGTGGCCTTCTGCGTGATGAGTTCCTCCTTGCGCTCGGGGTAGGTGATGCGGACGACGGGGGCTTTGTCCGGCAGAACTTCGAGGCGATAGACCGCGTCGTCCTTCGAGCGGAAGCCGTATTTGTCCTCCAAGTGAATGGAGAAGCCGCTCAACGACTCGCTCGTAATCGGGATGGTCACCTGGACTTCGCGGGCGTTTTTCGGGCTGACCTGAAGCGGAAGCGTCAACGGCTGGGCGTTCGTCGTGCTGGTGATGAGGACCGCGCCTTTGGCTACTTCTTTCGTCGGCGTGAGCGTGAGGGTGAGCTTGCTGCCGACGAGCAAGGTGAGGTCGCCGAGCGAGCGGCGGACGGTGCCGAGGCCGGTGTAGTCGGGGTATATCTGCGTTGCGTCGAGCTTCGCGATGCCGGGGCGTTCGATGGCTTCGACGCGGGCGCTGCGGGATTTGCCGTCGCCGAGATGGAAGGTGTAGTCGAACGTGTCCTGCACGTTCTCCAGCGCCTGGGCGAAGTGCGCGCGATTGGTCTGGCTGCCGTCGAGGAGGAATTCCTGCGTGCGGCCGGAGGTGAACTTGAGCACCAGTTTGCCGCGCTCGGGCACGACGCCTTTCGCGACGGCGAACAAGGTCACGTTGTCGCCGCGCGCGATGCGAAGGTCGCCGCTAGTCTGACCGATGCGGGTTTTGCGTGGGACTTCGACTTCGCGGGAGAGGAGCGCCCGGCTCAGGAGATCGCGGCTGACTTCCTCGGCCTTCCAGAAAACCACGCCGCCAATGACCACGATGGCCAATGCCCAGCCTGCGAGACGGCGGAGCTGCCGCGTGCAGATGACGGCGGTGAAGTCCAGCGGCCGCGCGATGCGCTCGGTCTCGGCGATGAGTTCACGGACAAGCGAAGGCGCCTCGTTTGATTGCAATGCGCCGGGACGCGTGAGCTGCAGGGCGGCGATGAGGCGCGAGGCGAATTGTGGGTGACCGCGCTCGACGAGCAGGGCGAGGTCGTCGTCGTCGGGTTGCTGAATGACCGGAACCAGAACGTGGTGCCAGATGACATGGCCCGCAGCGGCGAGGTAGCCGAGGAAAAGCAGCAAACGGACGGCCCACGGGAAATCGAGAAACCAGTCTGCAACCATCCCGATACCGAGCGCGAGCGTGAGCCCGCCGAGGAGCATCGCCACGCCGGAGCCGACGGCCACGCCGGTGCGCTTCGAGCGCACAGCCGCGAGCTGGCCGGCGAGCTGGGCGCTCGGCGGGACAGGGGCGGGGCGTTGTTCCGGGGCGGCGGTCATTTCAAGTGCGACAGTTTGCGGAGCACCCACTCCGTCGTGACCACGCCGAGCAGCAGCAGGAAGTAAAGCGGGCTGGCCCACAGCTCGACTTCCATCGGCGAGCGGACGCGCTCGGTCTTGGCGCGGATTTGGTCGGGCAGTTGGAAGAGCGTTTCCTCGCGGAAGAACTCGCCGCCGCTGATGGCCGCCATCTCGCGCAGGAGCGGCTCGTTCATCGCGGTGTCGCCCAGCTCGAAGCGCGGCGCGGTCACGTTGAAGTCCACGCGCGTGTCGGGGTCGCTCTCGACGCCAAATTTGTAGCTGCCCGGCGCGGGCGCGATGAACTCACCGCGATACACGCCTGGCTGGTCGGCCACGGGGCGCAGGGAAATTTCCGTTGAGCCGCCGCCATCGCCGGCACGCGCAGAGTAAGTGCCCTTCACCACCGGGTCGTTCACCGGCTCGAAGCCCGCGCGGTAGAGGCGTGCGTAAATCGCCACGCGCTCGCCGCTGACGAAGTTCTGCCGGTCAAGGGTGAGCTGTGTGCGGCGCGAACCGCCGGTCATGTGCGGCAGCGCGAGGCGTTGGGCAATCTGGCCCCAGAAGGTCGTGTAAATCTCGTCGCCCGTGTTTTTGCGCCAGCGCCAGGTGTTGTCCGTGCCGACAAAGAGCGACTGGCCAAGGCCGTATTGCTGCACGGCGACCACGGGCATCGGCCCGAAGCGCGAGGCTTTCAGCGGATCGGGGTCCACGACGAGCACCTCGGCACCGGGCTTGGCACGCGAGACCTTCGCGACCCAATAGACCGGCGGCAGGAGCTTCCAGAGCGCGGCGCTTTCATCTTCCTTGTCGCCGAAGCGCAGCATGGTGGAGCTGCGGCCCTGCGCGGTGAGCGTGAGGCGGACGGGTTTATCGGCATTGCCCTCGCCGGCTACGGCGGCGGTGTTCACGGCGTCAAACTCGACGGGGAGAATTTGCTCGACCGGCGTGTTGCGCCACGCGTTCGGGCTGAAGCGCTTGCCGGCCACCATCAGGAACGAGCCGCCGAAGCGCGACACGAACTCGTTGACGTTGCGCTGCTGCTCGGTGGTGAGCTGGCGCGGGTCCACGTCGCCGAGGACGACGAGGTCATAGTTGAACAGCTCCTCCTTGTTGACCGGGAAGCGCTCGAGATAGGGCGAGTTGGCCTCGCGCGAAATGGACGGCGCGCCCTCAAAAAGCACGCATTTCAGCTCCACGCGGCGGTCGCGCATGAACATTGCCTGAAGGTAGCGAAAGTCCCAGCGGGGCGTTTGCTCGACGAGCAGCACGCGAATCTTCGAGTCAATCACGCGCAGGTGCTGCACGCGGGAATTGTTGTCCTTCACGGTCTCGTCGGCCCGCGCCTCGATGGCGGCCTCCAGCTCGAAATCGCCGGTCTTGTCGGGCGTGAACTTCAGCGCCACGACCTGCTCGCCGTCCGGGCCGAAGGTTATTTCGCGCTCGTCCACCTTGGTGTCGCCGAGCTTGAGGACAACCTTCGCCTTCTCGCCGGCGAGGCCTTGCGAGCGGACGCGCACGTTGGCGAGCACCTCGTCCTTCACGAAGCTGACTTCGGGCGCGAAGAGGTTGGCGACGATGATGTCGCGCGGGCTGGTGATGCCGACGCCCCAGATGTAGAGCGGCACGCCGTCCTGCTTGAGCTGCGCGGCAACTTCGCGGGCCGATGGTCCGGTGTTCTGGCCGCCGTCGGTGACGAGCACGACGCCCGCGAGCGGCTGGCCGCGCTTCAGTTCGACGGCCCTCTTCAGCGCGTCGCCGATGGGCGTGGTGGCGGAGTTCGCGTCGAGTTTCTCGACCCATTCGAAAGCGGCAACCTTCGCTTTGCGGCGGGCCTTCTTGCCCTCGGCGTCGGTTTCGGAAACGTCGTTTTTGCTCCGGGGCAGGGCGTTCAGCTCCGTGCCGAAGTGGAAGGGCACGAGGTCGAACTCGAAGTCGAGGCGCGGGAGAAGGTCGAGCTTCTCGTTGCGGAGGCCGGCCTTCATCAAGTCGAGGCGCGCGAGGGATTCGACTTCGCGGAGGCGGCCGGGGGCGGGCTGCTGCGTGAGGCCCTTCGTGGGGTCGGAGAGGCCCTTGACCAACGCGGCGCGCTTCACGTCGTCGGGCGAGACGCGCGGGTCCTTGATTTGCATCGAGGCCGAGCCGTCCACGAGCAGAAGCAAGGTGCGGCGGACGCTGCCTTCGACGGTGAAGGCGAGCACCGGCCGCAGCAGCAGGGACGTGAGCAGCACGAGGAACGCGACGCGCAGGCCGGTAAGCAACCAGCGGCGCGCGGGCGTGGTGGACGGCGGCCATTGGCGATACGTCCAGACGCCGAGGCCCGCGAGCACGAGCGCGAGCAGCACGACCCACCCGGCCCCGACGCCGCCCTGGAAGGCGAGCCGGACGGACGCGAGGTCGCCAGCGGCTTCCACGCGTGCACCGAGGAGTTTGAGGAGGAGATCGGTCATTTCGCGCGGCTGAAGTATTGCGCCAGGAACGTCTCCAGCGCCGCGAGGGCGAGGACGGCGATGAGGATGGGCAGCCAGAACTCTGCGCCGACGCGGGCTTTCTCGACCCACTCGCGGAGGTTGAGGGTCGGGTTCCAGCGTTGCACGGCGGCGACTTGGCCAAGGGCGTTCACTTCCTCGGCAGGCAGTTCGGCCATGCTGGATTCCGACGGATCGGGCTGGGCGGCGAACTTCAACACGGTGGCTGGCTCGGCAATGGAGATTTCGTAGATGCCGGCCTTGTCGGTGGCTTCGTAGGTGAGCACGGGCGTGTCGTTGACCAACTCGACCCGGCGCAAGTCGCGCGTGCCGGCGGCTGCGCCGGGGGCCATCACGACGGCGTCTTTGTGCAGCAAGTCGGCGGTGAGGCGGCGGGCGAACTGCGCGCCGACGCGGACATTCGCGCCGTCGTCGTGGCGCTGGATGAGCGTGCCGAGCGTGCGGTGGAGCAGGGGAACAAAAGCGGGACGGACGGCGAGGTCGTTCCACGCCGTGTCCGCGGTGCTGGCGAACATGACGACGCGGCCAAGGCCGACGGCGCGCTCCGCCACGGCGATGGAGCCATCGGAAAAGCGGAGGATGGCTTTGGGCGCGGCGAGCGATGCCAGCGTGTTTGTGGCCGGTGCGCCCTTCTCACTTTCCCGCTTGCCCGCTTTCTCGCCTGCTCCAGCGCCCGGTGCGGCGAGCAGGTTCAGGTCGAACGTGCGGAAGAAGCGGGCGCTCGCCAGCGTGCCGGCGTTGCCGTCGTTCCACAGGGCGACGATGGGGTGGTCGTAGCCTTTGGTTTGGAAGGAGAGGAATTTCTCGTCCTGAGCGGCGTCGCCGCGCGGCTCGCCGAAGGTGGCGGGGAGAAGCTTGCGGACGCTGGCGAGTTGCTGGTTGTAGGAGGTCGCGTTGATTTTCGCGCCGGGGAAAATGAGCAGGCCGCCGCCGCGCTTGACGAAGTTTTCCAGCGCCGTCGCGGTGTCGGCGGAGAAGTCGGGGACATTCGCGAGCACGACGGCGTCGAAGTCGTCGAAGCGCGTGCCGCGCATCTCGGCGGGCGCGATGGTGGAGGTCTTGACGTAATACTGCTCGGCCTCCTCGGTGGACACCGGCACGAGCGCGTGGCCGAGGAAGAAGGTCTCGGACTCGCGCGGCTCGGAGCCGGGCTCGCCGTCCACCATCAGCACGCGAATCTCGCGGATGGCGCGCACGGCCAGCGTGCGGGTGTCGTCGCCGGGGAAGCGGTCGCCGGCGATGCGCGCGGTGATGTTGTGCCAGCCCTCGGTCTTGAGGCGGGTGTTGAGCGGGACGCTGCGGGTGCCGCCGGGCGGGATGCTCGGGAGGGTGACTTCGTCGGCGGACGCGCCGTCCACGAGCAGCGAGACCTTGATGTCCTTGGCCTCCTGCTTGCCGTAGTTGGCGACCTGCGCCTCGAAGCGCAGCGGGCGGTTCAGCGGCGCGAGACCGCTGCTCAAAACGAGTCCGCTGACGCCGAGGTTGCGTTCCTCGCTGTCGCTGACGAGGACGAGGTGGGCGGAAACTTGCTGCTCGCCGGTTTGCTCCTTGGCGGTCTTCAACGTCTTCTGGATGTCGCCAAGCTGCCGCCAGCCGGCGAGTTGGCCGTCGGTGATGACGTAGATTTCTTTGCGGATGGCGGAGCGGCCCTTGAGCGTTTCGAGCGCCTTCTCGATGGAAGGGAAGAGGTCGGTGGCGCGGTCGGAGAGCGGGGCTTCGCGGACGGCTTTGCGGGCGAGGTTGAGGTCGTGGGTCGGCTCCTTGATGACTTCCTTTGCGATGTCGGAGGCGAGGATGACGGCGGCGGCAGAGCCGGACGGGAGCGCGTCCACGGCTTGCTCGGCAACTTTGCGGGCCTTGTCGAAGCGCGTCTGGACGCCGTCGGAGACGCCCATGCTCGCGGAGTTGTCGAGGACGATGACAGCGGTGACCTTGGACTGTCCGAAGACGTTGTGCGTGGTGGAACGCATCGCCGGGCGCGCGACGGCGAGCGCGAGCAGCGCCAGCATGAGGCAGCGGATGGCGAGGAGAATCATGTCCTCGACGAGCATCCGGCGCTGGTTTTTCTCGGTGGAGACCTTGACGAAGCGCATCGCTGCCCACACGACGCGCTGGAAGCGGCGGCGGTTGAGCAGGTGGATGATGATGGGGACGGCGATGGCGCCGGCACCGAAGAGCATGAAGGGGTTGAGGAAGCTCATCGCGAAGCCTCCCTTCCTGCTCCTACTCCTAATCTGAATCCTAATCCGCCTTCCACTCTGACCCGGGAAGGGAGAGCAGGATTAAGATCACGATTAAGAGCAGGAGATGACATGGCGTTACTTGACCGAAGTCTTCAGGCGGAACGCGAGGTATCCCGAGAGGACCTCATGCAACGGCTGCGCCGTGTTCACCGGGACGAAGTGGACGTGGTTCTTCTCGCAGCCGGAGCGCAGCGTTGACCGGAAGCGCTCGACCTCAGCCTGGTAGCTGGCGCGGATTTCCTGCGGGCGGGTGAGGATGTTCGGGATGGCTTCGAGGCCGACGAACTCGACGAGGCCGTTGAACTTGAACTCCAGTTCCGTCGGATCCATCAAGTGGAAGACCACGACCTCGCTGCCGCCGAAGCGCAGGTGCTGGATGCCTTCCATGACCTTCTCCTCGTCGTCGAAGAGGTCGCTGATGATGACGACGATGCCGCGCCGGCGGACTTGCCGCGCCATCTCGTGGAGGATGGCGGCGATGTTCGTCTGGCGCGCCGGCTCGAAGGCGGCGAGCGTGGCGAGCACCTTGTGAATCATCGCGTGGCTGTTGCTGCGCGGGAGGTATTCGCGGGTCTCGGTGTCGAAGATGTCCAGCGCCACGGCGTCGCGCTGGTGGAGGATGAGGTAGCTCAGGCAGGCGGCGAGCATCTTGCCGTAGGCGAGCTTGGTGTAGCCGCCTGAGCCGTATTTCATGGACTCCGACCCGTCGAGGAGGATGTGCGCGACGTAGTTGGTCTCCTGCTCGAACTGCTTGATGTAATAGCGGTCGGTGCGGCCGAGGACTTTCCAATCGAGATAGCGAAGGTCGTCGCCGGGGGCGTATTCGCGGTGCTGGGCGAACTCGATGGCGAAGCCGTGGTAAGGCGACTTGTGCTCGCCCGCCATATAACCTTCGACGAGATAACGCGCGTGCATCCCGAGCGTCTCGGCGCGGGAGATCGCGACGGGGTCGAGGAGCGTGGCAAGGGTGGCGGCGTCCATCAGCGAAAGAGCGGCATGTTGCGAACGATGCGGCTGTCAGGCGCGGAGTTCGTCATTCGCGTTCTGCGTTACGCCACCTTCTGGTCCTTCGGAATCGCCTCGAGGATTTTCTTCACCACGTCGTCGGCGGTGATGCCTTCGCTCTGGGCGGCGAAGTTCGGGATGATGCGGTGACGCAGAATTGGCGGCGCGACGGCGGCCACGTCGTCGCAGCTCACATGGAACTGGCCGCGCAGCATCGCACGGGCTTTCGCCGCAAGGATGAGGTTGAGGCTCGCGCGCGGGCCGGCACCCCACGAGAGGAACTTCTTGCAGTAGTCGTTCGCTTCCGGGGTCTTGATGCGCGTCACGCGGACGATGCGCTCGGCGTATTGATAGACATGGTCAGCTACCGGCATCCGGCGGACGGTGGCCTGGAGTTCGAGAATGTCCTCCTCGGTGAGGACGGCGTTGGGCTTGGCCATGGGCGCGCCGGTGGCCATCTTCATGATTTGGAGTTCCTCCGCCGTGCTCGGGTAGTCCACGGTAATCATGAACATGAAGCGGTCGAGCTGCGCCTCGGGGAGCGGATAAGTGCCTTCCTGCTCAATCGGATTTTGCGTCGCGAGCACGAAGAACGGGTTCGGCAGCGCATAGTCGGTGCCGCCG
>CAZQEW010000126.1:0-13423 GCA_964591495.1 uncultured Klebsiella sp. | reverse complement strand
TCAGCGGCATGGCCAGCGGCTGCCCCATCAACAACCTCATCCCCGAGTGGAACGACCTCGTCTATCGCGGCCTCTGGCAGGAAGCCCTCGAACGTCTGCACAAGACGAACAACTTCCCCGAGTTCACCGGCCGTGTCTGCCCTGCGCCGTGCGAAGGTTCCTGCGTGCTGGGCATCAGCAACCCGCCGGTCACCATCAAGAACATCGAGTGCAGTATCATCGACCACGGCTGGGAAAATGGCTGGGTCAAACCCGAGCCGCCCGCCGTCCGCACCGGCAAGAAAGTTGCCGTCGTCGGCTCCGGCCCCGCCGGTCTCAGTGCCGCCGCGCAGCTCAACAAGGCCGGCCATCGCGTCTTGGTCTTCGAGCGCGCGGACCGGCCCGGTGGCCTCCTCATGTATGGCATTCCGAACATGAAGCTGGAGAAGAACGAGGTCGTGCTTCGCCGCATCAAGCTGCTGGAAGACGAAGGCGTGAAAGTCATCTGCAACTGCGAGGGCGGCAAGGACGTGACCGCCAAGCAGCTCATGGAGGATTTCGACGCCGTCGTGCTCGCCACCGGAGCGACCAAGCCGCGTGATCTCCCCATCGAAGGCCGCCAGTTGAAAGGCGTTTACTTCGCCATGGAATTCCTGCACGGCAACACCAAGGCCCTCCTCGACGGCAAGACGCCGACCATCAACGCCGCTGGCAAGGATGTCGTCGTCATCGGCGGCGGCGACACCGGCACCGACTGCGTGGGCACCTCCATGCGCCACGGCTGCAAGAGCCTGGTGCAGGTGGAAATCCTTCCGAAGCCGCCGCTGGAGCGCGCCAAGGACAACCCCTGGCCCGAATGGCCCAAGACCTACAAGCTCGACTACGGCCAGGAAGAGGCGAAGTCGAAGTTCGGTGAAGACCCGCGCATCTACCTCACCACCGCCACGAAGTTCGAGGGCGATGCCGATGGCAATCTCAAGGCCGTCCACCTGGTGAACATTGAGTGGACCAAGAACGACAAAGGCCAGTTCGTCCCGAAAAACGTCCCCGGCACCGAGCGTGTCATCCCCGCGCAGCTCGTCCTGTTGGCGATGGGTTTCCTGGGACCTGAACAGCCGCTGCTCGAAGCCCTCGGCGTCGAGCGCGACCCGCGTTCCAACGTGAAGGCCGACCACGGCAAATTCCAGACCAGCCTCCCGAACGTCTTCGCCGCCGGCGACTGCCGCCGCGGTCAGAGTCTTGTCGTCTGGGCCTTTAACGAAGGCCGCGGTGCCGCCCGCGAGTGCGACCGCTACCTGATGGGCAAGACGGATTTGCCTTAATCTCCGTTTTTTCCGGCGCGTTTCCCGAGTCCAATTCGGTTGCCAGTGTCTGTGCTGGCGTTCTTCCGACGATGGGGTTCTGTCCTCTTAAAGGATGTTTCCCCATCTTAGTTTTTGGGGGACTTCGGCCGGGCGGGTGAGGGAGGCGTCCGCCGATTCAGAACAAATCCCCAGTTCCGCATGCCTTGGCATGCTGGTTTCCGTCAGGTCACCCTGCAATTAGGCATCAATGACTCGGGCGGCTGGATCCCAGCGCTTGCCAGCCAATCCATGCCCCCAACGTCACGGCGACAACTGCGAGTGAGATGGTCCAAGCATCCGCAGTCCCGGTCTTTACCACCAGAAACGCACCCGCGGTCAATGCGGCATCTCCGGCGAGGAGAGCCAATCTGACTTTGAACGGAAGTGTCGGCGTGACGCAGCAGTCCGGGGCCGGGCTCGTGCCACTGTTGGCGGAGCGGTGCACCAAGGTGCTCAGGCCGGCACTGAGTCGGGGGGCACTGCTGCCCGTGGCAGTGGCTGTGGCGGGGCCACGCGCACCGCTGTTCTGCAGCAGGTCACCCAATCCTTTTCCCAATGCTGTCTTCGCCACGGGACAAGGCTGCGGACCGGGCAGCTCGGGGGCAACGCAAAGTTGTTCACATCCGGCTGACCCCGTCCGCCTTCATCGACGGGTGAGAAACTTGGGCAGCCATTCGAAGAAGCCGTCCGGATACCGCTCGGCCATGAAGATCTGGTAAAAGCGGACCGCTGAGTCGCAGGGCAACAGGGTGATGGAGAAATAGTCCAGCCAGATCAGGGAGCTGGAAACTTGCTGAAACAAACCACCACTGAAGAAAAAGAGGCCAACCAGCTCCGAGAGGAAGAACAGGTAGGACAGACAGGAGGTGATCAGCGAGACTCGGCGCGGGTTGATCCCGTGCGGCTCGAGCACCTCTTCCTTGAAAGCGGAGGGGAAATAGCCCAGCAGTGGATACAGAAACCGCCAGTTCGTTGTGCGGCCATGCACGGGGCGGATCTTCTTGAACGCGCCGTCCCGCAGCGCGACGTAATCCTCATCGTAGGTAATGACAAACTTCGGCCGAATCCCTCCGAAGTCCGGCCAAGGGGCCAGTTCGTAACGGATGGGTCTGTCCTCGTCGCCCCGCAGTTTCCGTGAAAGGTAGTATCGGCGGCCCTCAAACTCGATCGCCGGGCGCGAGGACTCGCGGCTTTCCCACTCCACCATCTCCTTCGCCGCGCACACGACGATTTTTTCGCCAAAATAGAGGACCACGTCCGGGCCGACTTCGACTCCGGATGGCGGGCGGTTGTGGCCTTCAGGCATGGACGTGCGGCACACCCGTCCGCACGGCGCGGATCCCCAGTGCCATCAATCCGCTTAGTTTTTGGGTGAACCACCGGTGAGTCAAGCCGCGTGGCGGAACCGGCTGGTGTTCCCTTTGGGTGCCCAAGGTGCTATCTCAACGCCGAATGATTGATTCGGAAGAGGGCTGGGCGACACTGGACTGGACGGCACTTGAAAGGCTGCGGAAGGGCTTCATCACGCGGGCGGGGGCCGTCGTAGCCTACTGGCTCACCCATACGGACCTCGCAGCTTACGACCTGACATTTGCCCAACGCATCGCCTGGAAATGGGAGGCGGTGCTCGCCGAACTGAAACTGCGCGGCTGGCGGCCGCCACCGGGTGAAATGCTTGATTGGGGCTGCGGCAGCGGAGTGGCCAGCCGCTCCGTGTTGCGGGAGTTCGGGCCTGATCATTTCTCCTCGCTCCGCGTGTTTGACCGCTCGTCGCTGGCCATGGAGTTTGCCGCCAACCGGGCGAAGGCCGTCTTTCCCAAGCTGTCCGTCACGATTGGGCAACCGGACACCGGCGGGTTTGGCACGCTGGTGTTGAGCCACGTTCTCAACGAGGTCCCGGAGGCGGAACTGCGATCCCTGCTGCAGCTCGTCCGGCGGGCAACCGCCGTGCTCTGGGTGGAGCCGGGGGCACATGCCGACAGCCGGGCGCTCATCACGATACGCGAGGAATTGCGGCAGGAATTCGATGTCGTTGCTCCCTGCCCGCACCAGACTGCCTGCGGTCTGCTTGCTGCCGGCAATGAACGGCATTGGTGCCACAACTTTGCCACGCCACCTACTGGCCTGATGGCGGACTCGAACTGGGTGCGGTTCGGTCAGCGCATGGGCATTGATCTGCGGAGCCTGCCCTACAGCTTTCTCGTGCTGGAGCGAAGAGGACTGCGCGTGCCGGAGGAACGGCTCCCTGGCTGGTCCCGGGTGGTCGGGAGTCCGCGTGTTTACAAGGGGTTCGCCAGGCTGTTCGCCTGTCAGGCTGATGGGGTGCGGGATCTGACCTTGCAAAAGCGCGATGCACCGGCGGTGTTCAAGCGTTTGAAGGATGAGGCGCCGGTGCTGCTGGTGAAGGGCGCGGTTGAAAATGAAAAGCTGGTCTCAGTGGATGCGACGCTGCCATGAGACCGGCGTGGCCCCGACCTACCTGAGTTGTGAGCGGGCGGTGGCCAGCGCTGCCTCGTAAACTTGTTTCAGCGTCAGGCCGGCTTTGGCAGCAAGCTGCTTGCACGACTCGAACTCCGGCGCAACCTGCACGACGGCCCCATCCAGCTGGCCGATCTTCACGGTCACCTCGCCCTGCGGGAGCTTCACGGTGAGGAACTCGCGCCTCAGCTTGCGGCGCTCCGCCAGCGTGCGGCGCACGCCGAAGGCGCTCGTTTCACGGAGCAGCAGGGCGGCGAATTTGTCTGCGTCCGCCGCCGCGCACAGCACGGTGAGCAGCACGCCGGGCCGGTTTTTCTTCATCTGGATGGGCGTGTGGAACACGTCCAGCGCGCCCTCGCCCAGCGCCCGCTCGACGAACGCGCCGAGAATCTCCGCGTTGATGTCATCGAGGTTCGTCTCCAGCACCGCGACGGTGTCGGTGTCCCAATCGTGTGACCCGGCGTCTGTGTTCGCGTCCGCCACTCCGGCGTCAGGACTCTGGACTGTGGACTTTGACCTTTGGACTTCCCCGAGCGCCGCGCGCACCACGTTCGGCCGCGTGTCATTGTCCCGCGTGCCCACGCCGTAGCCGACGCGTTGCGCGATCAGGCCGTCCATTGGTCCGAAGCGCTCGGCGAACTCGGCGAGCAGCGCCGCGCCCGTGGGCGTGAGCAGCTCGCGTGGCTCCTCGCACTGTGAAATGGCCACTTCGCGCGCGCCGAGGATTTCCAGCGTTGCTGGAGCGGGCAGCGGCATCCGCCCGTGCGCGCACCGCACCCAGCCGGTGCCCTCGACGACTGCCGACGCCAGGACGCGCGGCTTGCCGAGCAGTTCCAGTGCGAGGCAGCCGCCCACGATATCCACGATCGAATCCACCGCGCCGACCTCGTGGAAGTGAACTTCTTCCGGCGGCATCCCGTGGATTTTTCCCTCCGCCACGGCGATGCGCTGGAAGACGGCGAGCGACTTGTCCTTCACCCAATCCGACAGCGCGCTGGCACGGATGAGCGCCTTGATCTGCGCGAAGTTCCGGCTGCCGTCATGGGCATGTCCGCCGTCCCCCGGACCGTGCGAGTGAGAGTGGTCGCCGGGACCATGGCTGTGGGAGTGGGAATGGCCGTGCCCGGACGGCTCCTCACCGGCCAGATGCACGTCGAATTTCACGCCCTCGATGCCGCACTTCGCCGCGCGCCGGTGCTCCAGCCGGTAGCCGTCGAGGTTCAGCTTGGCCAGGCCATATTCGAGCTGGTGAAAATCCACGCCCAGATCCAGCAGCGCGCCGATGAACATGTCGCCGCTCAGGCCGCTGAACACGTCGAGGTAAAGGGTCTTCATGCCGTGCGATGACTGTAGCGGAAGACGAAGTGGAGCGCGGAGGAAAAACTGTGCCGCCGGCGTTGGATTACGGCTCGGTCTGGACCTCGGTCTTCTTCGGCCGTTCGCCGAAGAGCGCGGTGCCGATGCGCACGAGGGTCGCGCCCTCCTCCACGGCGATCTCGAAGTCCCCGCTCATGCCCATGCTCAACACCGGCAGCGGCGCGCCGAGGAGCTGCTCGCACTCCGTCCGCAGCTCGCGCAGTCGGCGGAACACGGGCCGCACGCGCTCGGGCGTCGGCGTGTAGGGTGCGATGGTCATCAAACCGTGGACCTCCAGCCGGGGCAGCGCGGCGAGCGCCTTGAACTCGGCCAGCAGGGCAGGGGGCGGGTAGCCGAATTTGCTGGCCTCACCCGCCACGTTCACTTCGAGCAGGATGGGGAGGGTCTTCGCCGCCTTCTCACACTGCTTGTTCAACTCCTGTGCTAACGCGAGGCTGTCCACGCCCTGGATCATCTCGAAGAGCGCGATGGCATCGCGGCACTTGTTGGATTGGAGGTGGCCAATCATTTGCCAGCGGGCGCGCCCGGGGCAGAGCGGAATTTTCGCCTTCGCCTCCTGCACGCGGTTCTCACCGAAGGTCGTCAGGCCCGCGTCCAGCGCGGCGCGGACGGCATCGGGCGGCTGGTTTTTGCTCACCGCCATGAGCGTGACGGACGCGGGGTCGCGGCCCGCGCGGGCGCAGGCGGCGGCGATGCGTTCTCGGAGGCGGGCGATGTTGGCGGCGATGTCCACGGGGCCACCGTAGCGAAACGGCGGCAAAAAAAAAGAGCGCGCCTCGCGACGCGCTCTCGAAGTGGTGGGGGCAGAAGCTATTTGAGCTCCTTGATGCGGAGGTTCTTGAACTGCACCGTCATCGGCGGGCCGACGTGGATCTGCAGGGCCAGGACGCCTTCCTTTGCGGCCTTGGCGCCGCCTTCGTCGGTCACGTCCACGGTCTGCTTGCCGTTGATGAAGTGCTGGAGATGGTTGCCTTTGGCGATGATCACGTAGTCGTTCCAGTCCTCGTTCTTGATCGTGGCCTGGATCTCCTCAGACTTGCCGACAGAACCGGTGACCTCGACCTTGGTCTTGCCTTCGGCGTCCTTTACCACGGTCTTTTCGCCGCGCTTGGCGAGGATGCCGCGGCCCTTCTCCTCGTAGAGGATGCCGCTGTAGGTCTTGCCGGCCTCGAAGTCCGCCTGGTAACCGCCGACGATCGGGCCCCACTCGCCCTGCGACTGCACTTTGCTCCGATACTGGATGCCGGAGTTGCCGTTGACGATGCGGTAGCTGAGGCGCAGCTCAAAATCCTTCACGGTCAGATCCTTGTTCACCAGGAACGTGTTGTGCGTGATGGCCCCCTTCTTGGGATCCTTCTCGCTCGGCGGGGTGATGCCGGTGATCGCGCCGTCCTTCACGGACCACAGCTTGGGGTTGCCCTCCCAGCCGGTGAGGTCCTTGCCGTTGAAGATGGACTTGAAGCCGGCCTCGTCAGCGGCGAGGACAGGCAGCGCGAGCAGGGCGGAGAATAGAATGGAGGTCAATTTCATAGATTAACGGTCGTGCGACGTGTTGGTTGCGGGGCGCATTCAGCGGATGGCGGGGGCGGCTGTCAACGGCGAACCGGAGGCTTTCCCGGAGGCACTGCGCTTCTCAGAGGCCAAAGAAGGAGCGAGCGTTGCTCTTCCGCTTTTGCCCAAGCAGGAGCAAGTGCGCCGACGAGTTGCCGGTCAGATAGCGTGATGTTTCGGCTTGGGGCTGCCATTCACCGGGACGCCGAGATAGGCGGCCATGTTTTTCCGGAGGTTGAACTGGGCGAATGCGTGGAGCGATAAGGAGTTGGACAGGGGAAGCTCAGATAGCCGGTGGCGCAGCCTGGCTGGGCAGGCCGGGAGATGTTCCCGGTGGTCGTCAGGCCGGGTGCAATTCCTCGTGGATGGCGTTGAGCAACGCTTCCACGGTGAAGGGCTTGGCGAGGTGATGACGAATCCCGTTGGTCCGCAGCTCGGTCTGGCGCTCAGGCTGGCCCGGTTGATTGGACAGCCCGCTCACGGTGATGATGCGAACCTGAGGATGAATGTGTTGTAATGAACGGATGAGCGCCATGCCGTCCATGAGCGGCATCATGATGTCCGTCACCACAATGGAAATCTGCCCGGAATGCTGTGCGTAAACCGCCACCGCCGCCGCACCGTCGTCCGCCACCAAGACCCGATAGCCGTGCGCTTCCAACATGCTTCTGGTGACGGCGATCATGGCTGGTTCATCATCCACGACCAAAATCGTTTCGCCGTGACCCATCGGCAGTTCCCTGGCCTGCGTCGCATTTTCGCCGGTGGTGCTGGTTTTTTCGGCCGGCAGATACACCTCGAAGGTCGTGCCTTTGCCGGGCTCGGAGCGGACTTCCAGAAACCCACCGTGGCTGCGGACGATGCCCAACACCGTGGGCAACCCTAAACCGGTGCCTTGACCCTGCGGCTTGGTGGTGAAGAAGGGCTCGAAGATGCGATCCACCACTTCCTTGGGCATGCCCATGCCGTTGTCCGTGACCCTGAGCAGCACGTAGTCTCCGGCCTGCGCGCCCAAGTGCAGCTTGGCTGTGCCCTGGTCGAGGTGAAAGTTGCGGGCTTGGTAGAGAATCCGACCGCCATCGGGCATCGCGTCCCGCGCGTTGACGCTCAGATTCAGCAGCACCTGATGAAGCTGGGAGGGGTCAGCCTTGAGCGGCCAAAGATCGGCCGTGACATCGCTGTGCAGGGAAATGTTCCGTGGAAACGTCTCCTCCGCCACGCGCTTGATGTCCTTGATGAGGTGGCGCAATTGCACGATGGCTCGCTCGCCGTCCGTGCCGCGCGCGAAGGTGAGCACCTGCTTCACAATTCCTGCCCCGCGCTCGGTGCTCGTGAGCATTGAGTCGATCATTGGGCGGAACTTCTCCGGCAAGGATACCTGTTGCAGCAGTTCCAGCCCCATCCTGATGGGCGCGAGGACGTTGTTCAGATCATGCGCGATGCCACCGGCGAGCATCCCCACGCTTTCCATGCGCTGGGCGCGGAGGAACTGCCGCTCCAAGTTCCTTTTCTCCGTGATGTCCTGTTTGATGGCGATGAAGTGCGCGATCGTCCCGGCCGAGTCCTTCACGGGGGTGATGGTGGCTTCCTCTTCCAATGGCGTGCCGTCCTTGCGCTGGTTGTGAATCTCCCCATGCCAGACCTGTCCGGACGAGATCGTCCGCCACATCTCCTGGTAGAACTCCGGCGGATGCTGGCCGGACTTGAGCACGCGCGGGTTATTGCCAATGGCCTCCTGGCTCGTATAGCCCGTGACCCTCGTGAAGGCATCGTTCACCCACTCGATCGTGCCTTTGGCATCCGTGATGACGATGACATTGGCAGCGGCCGCGAGGGCGGCACTTTGGAGCTGCAACTTGGCCTCCGTTCGCCGCCGCTGCACAAGCCGCCAAATCGATTCACCGATGAGCTGGACGGTGTTGATGTCCTGCTCGGTGTAGTCTGACGGCTTGTTACCCACCCCGGTAATCATCACGACCCTGCCTCCCTCGATCACGGGCACGCTGATCAGCCGCTGCAGGGGAGAGTCCCCCTCGGGCAGTCCATGCTCGTGCGCGTAGGAAGCATAGTCATTGAAAACCACCGGCCGTTTCTCGCGCAAGGAATCCGCCCAAATCCCCGCCTGCATCACTGGGTAATTGCTTTGATCGGCTGCGTGGCAAAACTTTTCCAACGTGCGTCGGGACCACGTGACCAACTCGATGGTCTCCCCGTCGTCGTTCACAAAGTGGATGAAGCTGATCTCGCTGCCGGTAAGGTCTTCAGCAAACTCCTGGGCTTGCTGCATGAACGATTTCTCGTCCAGTTGTTCCACCTCCACTGGCAGCCTCAGCAGAACTTCCCCCAAGCGGGAGCGGACGACCAACTCTTCCTGCGCCCGCTTGCGCTCGGTGATGTCATGCTGGGCGGAGACCCAGACCCTGCCGTGTTCGGCGTGATCAAAGACACCCACGGACGCCTGGCACCAGAAGCGCGTGCCGTCCTTCCGCACGTTCTCCACCTCGCCGGACCAATTTCCCCGGGCCTCCAGCGAGTCCATGATTTCCTGCACCATGGCCTCCGGCTTTTTGGCTCCGGGCGAATTCAGCACCGCAATGGGCTGGCCGATCAGCTCGCCCCGCGCATAACCAAACATCCGGTCAAATTGCTGGTTGGTTTCGATGATCAACCCATCGCGGGCGCGGCAGAGATTGATGCCCTCTTCCAAGTTCTCCAGCATGGCCGCCTGCAGCTGGAGGTGGCGCTGGGACTGGCGCGCTTCCGTGACATCCACGCCCATGCCGTAGACCAGCCCCTCCGAAACAACCGCGGACCATGACAACGTCTTGAACGTGCCATCCTGGTGCCGATAGCGGTTTTCGAAATGGAACGTCGTAATCCCATCGGCGAGTCTCGCCAGTTCCGTTACGGTGGCGGCCTTGTCCTCAGCATGAATGAAGTCCAAGACATTGGCTCCGATTGCGGCTGACCGGTCGCGGCCCAACACCAGTTCCCAAGCTTGGTTCACCCGCTGAATCTGACCGTCCAAAGTGCAGATGAGGTTGAGCCCCATGGGTTGTTCAAAGAACGTGGCGAACGCCGCCTCCGCCAGCTTGATATCTTCGATGTCAGTGCAGGTGCCGAACCATTTTAGGATCTGCCCGCTTCCATCGCGCTGCGGCACCCCGCGGATCAACCACCACCGGTAGGTGCCATCGGCGCGCCGTAGCCGGCATTCTAGCGAGTAGGTGGCGTTTTGTTGTGTCGCACGTTGCCAGGCCTCCCACGCGCGCTGCTGGTCGTCCGGGTGGAAGGGTTTGATCCAGCCGTGACCGTAACTTTCCTCCAGCGTCAACCCGGTGTAATCCACCCACCGCTGGTTGAAATAAGTGTTCCAACCATCGGGTCGGGTGATCCAAACAATTTGCGGCATGGACTCGGCGAGGGACCGGAACTCTCGCTCGCTTGCCTGCAAGGCCGCGTCTGCCTGCCTGCGCGCGGTGATGTCCGTGTGCGTGCCGATCATCCGCAGGGGCTGTCCCGCGGCGTCGCGTTCCACCACCCGGCCGACCGAGAGCAGCCACTTATACTCGCCCGTCCGCGTCCGCTGACGGAATTCCACCCGGTATTCGGCACGCTTGCCGGAGAGGTAGTCGGCAAATAGTTGGCCCGTCAGATCGCGGTCTTCCGGATGCAACCGGTCGAGCCAGGCCGCCTTCGTTTCGTGGAAATCAGCCGGATCATAGCCCAGCATCAACGCGTATTCGGGGTTCACCACTGCCTCGCCGGTCTGCAGATTTGTGTCGTAGATGCCCAAATTCCCGGCGTGCAGCGCCAGCGCCAGACGTTCCGCCGTCTCAGCCAGACTGCGCTCGGCGGCCTGCCGCCTCGCGCGCTCACGGATCAAGCCCAGCCCCAGTGCCAGATCGCCCGCCAGCTCGGCTAGAAGGGTGGACTCCTCCGTATCGAAGTGGTTCACCTCGGCCGAACAGATATTCAAGGTGCCGAGCACGGCGTCCTCGTGAACCAGGGGGAAAACGCCCAAGGATCTATAGCCGCGCTGGAGAGCGGCCTCCCGCCACGGGGCAAAGCGCGGCTCATTCGCTATGTCGCGGCAGCTCTGGGGCAGGCGCGTGCGGATCGCCCTGCCCGTGGGGCCCTGCCCCTGTTCGTTGTCTGCCCACGAGATGCGGGCCGTGCTCGTATAGCCATCCTCGTGGCCGGCATGGGCCACCGGCCGCACCGTTTTCTCCGCGTCGTGCTCGGCGTAGCCCACCCAAGCCATTCGGTAGCCCCCTTCTTCCACGATGAGCCGGCATGTCGTCGTCAGCAGCTCAGCCTCCGTGGTCGCGCGTTCGATAAGCTGGTTGCAGTCCACCAGCATCCGCAGGGCGCGGTTCGCCTGGACCAGGGGCTTCTCCAGCTTGGCCCGCTCGGTGAGCTGCGTCACATCCCGCACCACCCCGAACAGCCTGGCCATCTCCGCCGTCTTCGGACCGGCGCGGAACTGCCCGTGCAATTCCAACGTGCGCGTCCGGCCGTTGGCATCGGCCAAAGAGAATTCCAGGTGCAACGGGCCCGCTTTGGCCTCCGCGGTAGCCATCGCCGTGAGCAGCGCCTGACGGTTTTCCGCCCGCAGGCACGCCAGGAAATCGTCCTGGCCAATGGCTTCCGTGCCCGGGGCCAGCCCGAGGAGGCGGCGGAAAACTTCGTTGGCGTGAAGGTGGCCGGAGCGGACGTTCCACTCGAAGCTGCCAAGGTGCGCCGCTTCCAACGCTTGCTCCAGCCGATCCTCCGCCCGGGCCTTGTCCACCGCCAACCGCTGCTCCACGGTGATGTCCCGGCCATGCAGCAACACCGCACAGACCTCCGCATGGTCCAGCAGGTTTTGCGCAAGCAGTTCCACGAAGCGCGAATCCTTGGACGGCGTCCTCAGGTGCACGGCGAACCGGTTGGTGACCCGCGGGCTGCTCAACACCTTGGCCATCATCTCCCCCGCCAACGCACGGTCCACGTCCGTCACCAGGCTGAGGAACGGCATGCCCTGCACCTCCCGCGGCGTCCGACCCAAAACCGAGGAGGCTGCTGCCGAGGCGTAAACCACGTTTCCTGCAGCATCGAGGGTCAAAACCAGATCGGAAGAGTTATCCAGCAGATGGCGGAACCGTGCTTCCGCCTTGCGCTGAACCGCCTCCGCTTCGGCTTCGATACGGCCCGAACGGACCATGAGTCGGAAAATGAGGAGCGCCAGCAGGGCGTTGACCACCATTTCACCGGCGGTCACGAGCCAGAAATCCGGTGAGAATACGTCCAACCCAGGGCGGAAACTCGCCTGGAACCCGAGCGTTCCCGCCGTAGCCACCACCCAACAAAAGGCAGTGTATTTCAGCGCCCTATTCATGGTGTCAGGAGTATCTCTTACATCTTTGGCAAACCGCCAAGCGCTGAACGAAGCACCCCGCGAACACGCTAGCTCGGCGCTTGGCCCATGTCGAGGGGCTTGAGCTTGTCAACTGACAATCCCAGCGCCTGCGCCAACAGGAACAATTCCCGTGCTTTCACGACCTGCAAGCCCAGCTCGATCTTGGCCAGGGTGCCGCGCGACATATCGAGCCCGCGCAACTGCCCTCGGGCCACCAACTGCTCCTGCGTCAACCGCAACCGCAGCCGGTGATGCCGGATCATCTGCCCTATGCCGTCCCCCTTGCGCTTCGTGAGCGCACTTTCCTTTCGTCGGTTGCTGGCTCGGCTCCGCAGTTTACGTTTCACCATAATGGCAATACCCAACAAGCCCTCACCCAGTTTCTAGCGGCGGCTATGCAAAGACTATCAATCCGGAACGGGCCTGATGCTCCTCCTGCGAACATTTGTGGCGCTGACACCTTGGCGAGAGTTCTCATCAACTCGGTATCATGCGCCCTGGGAGGCGAATCCACCTAAACAAATCGGGGGATATATTTTTACCGAGCGCAGGCAGACCCGTCAGCGCATTGGGTGACCGGACGCGTTGGCGTTCGGCACGGAGCCGGAAAGGGCAGCGGGAGAGCCGGGAAACGTCCGGGTGGGCCCCGTCACCCAGCACGTGATGCCAGGCTGAATCCTGGCATGGAAAAGCAAAAGGCGGACGGTTGCCCGTCCGCCTTTTGAATATTTAGTGGCGCTCCTGGAGCGCCGGAGGAACGCCGGTCGCAGACCCGGCGCTACCGGCTCAGTAGCGGTAGTGCTCCGGCTTGTAGGGGCCTTCGACCGCGACGCCCAGGTAGGCGGCCTGATCCTTGGTCAGCTTGGTGAGCTTCACGCCAATCTTCTCCAGGTGCAGGCGGGCCACCTCCTCGTCGAGCTTCTTGCTCAGGCGATAGACACCGACCTTGTAAACGTCCTTGTTCTTCCAGAGGTCTAGCTGCGCGAGCGTCTGGTTCGAGAAGGAGTTGGACATGACGAAGCTCGGGTGGCCGGTGGCGCAGCCGAGGTTCACGAGGCGGCCTTCAGCCAGCATGAAGATGCTGTGGCCGTCGGCGAAGGTGTATTGGTCCACCTGCGGCTTGATGTTCTTGCGCTTCACGCCCTTGGCGTTGTTCAGGCGGTCCACCTGGATTTCGTTGTCGAAGTGGCCGATGTTCGCCACGACGGCCTGGTCCTTCATCTTCGCCATGTGCTCGAGCGTGATGATGTCCTTGTTGCCGGTGGTGGTGATGTAGATGTCGGCGCGGCCGAGG
>CAZQEW010000125.1:0-13425 GCA_964591495.1 uncultured Klebsiella sp. | reverse complement strand
CCCTCGCTGAAGAACGACTGCAAGGTCGCCGAGGCCATCAAGCAGCAGAAGCCCGCCACCAAGATTGGCTTCGTCGGCGCGCACGCGATGGTGCTGCCCACCGAGACGCTGAAGGCCTCATGGGCGATTGACTGGGTGGGCCGCAAGGAGTTCGACTTCACCTGCAAGGAAGTCGCCGAAGGCCGCGAGCTTTCGACCATCAAGGGCCTCTCCTACAAAGACAGCGAAGGGAAGATTAAGCACAACCCCGAGCGCGAGATGATTGCCGACATGGACTCGCTCCCCTGGGTCGCCGACGTTTACAAGCGCGACCTCGAGATCGAGAAGTATTTCATCGGCTACCTCCAGCACCCCTACGTCTCGATGTATACCGGCCGCGGCTGCCCGGCCCAATGCACCTTCTGCCTCTGGCCGCAGACCATCGGCGGGCACAAGTATCGTGTCCGCAGCGCACAAAACGTCGCCGACGAGATGGCCTACATGAAGAAGATCTTCCCGCAGGTGCGCGAGTTCTTCTTCGATGACGACACCTTCACCGCGAACCTCCCCCGCGCCCGCGAAATCGCCAAGAAGCTCGGCCCGCTTGGCGTGGATTGGAGCTGCAACAGCCGCGCAAACCTCGACTACGACACCATCAAGAGTTTCAAGGACAACGGCCTCCGCCTCTTCCTCGTGGGCTACGAGAGCGGCAACGACGAGACCCTCACGCGTATCAAGAAAGGCGTCACCACCGACGAGATGCGCCGCTTCACCAAGGACTGCCACAAGGCCGGCGTGGTCATCCACGGCACCTTCATCCTCGGCCTGCCGGTCGAGACGAAGGAAACCATCGAGCAGACCATCAACTTTGCGAAGGAGCTGGACGTCTTCAGCCTCCAAGTCTCCCTCGCCGCGCCTTATCCCGGCACCGAGCTTTACGAGCAAGCCAAGCTCAACGGCTGGTTCGTGAAGAAGGACAAGACCGATCTCGTGGAAGGCGACGGCCTCCAGCAGAGCACGCTCGAATACCCCGGCCTCTCCAAGGAGCAAATCTTCGAGGACGTGGAGCGCTTCTATCGCAGCTACTACCTGCGCCCGAAGCCCATCCTCCGCATCATCAAGACCATGCTCGAGGACAAAGACGTCTGCGTCCGCCGTCTGCGCGAAGGCTACGAGTTCTTCAAGAGCATGGCCCAACGCCGCAACGATCTGGCAGCCGCGAAGGCCGCCTGAGCGAGTCGAGTTTCAAGTCGCCGGCCGAGCTTGCAGGGTGGCACTGGCAATGTGTTCGGCCAAATGGCGGTTTACCTCGGTGGCGTGCGTGATGGGCACTCCGTGGGAGGCAGAGGTAATCTCCACGAAGCGTGCGCCGGAAATGAGAGTGGCCAGCTTTCGGCCATGTTGCGGCGGCGCAATAGGGTCGTGCCTCGCGCTCAAGACAAGCGTGGGAATGCTGGCCAACCGACTCAGTTCGCCCGTGCAGTCGTGCCGCCGCAGTGCGAGGGCTTGTCTGAGGGCGATCTGAGGTTGTTCCGCCAAGTCATGGCCAAAGAGCGGGGCGAATTCCGTCGCGAGCAGGGCGCAATCCCGATCGGCGAGCGATTCGGGCGGGCAGATAAGCTCTAAAAACGCCCGGCGGCGCAAAGCGCGGGTGCCCAAATGGGTGCGGAGGCTGATCCAAATCATCCTCGGCGTCATGCGGACGGCGTCAGCTCCGCACGCGACGGTGCAGAGGAGGGCGAGGCTTTTGACACGGTGCGGGTGACTGAGGGCGAGGCGTTGGGCAATTACGCCGCCCATCGAGTGTCCAACGACATGGGCTGACGTCCATTCGGCGGCGTCGAGCAAGGCGCGGGCGTCTTCCATCATTGCCTCGATCGTGAGGGGCTCTCTGTTTGCGAGTGCGCTAAGGCCAAGGCCGCGATTGTCGAAGGTTAGCAATCGGTGCGTGGCGGCAAGGCTGTCCACTTGTGGGCGCCATCCGTTTCCGATGACGCCGACGCCCTGAATCAGCAGCACGGGCTCGCCGCAGGTGCCATGAAGGTCGTAGTGCAGTCGGACGGCTTGGCGTTGGAGTTCGGGCATGGCTCAGAGACCCCGGCATCCGTCGGGGCGTAAGCAGAGTCTGAATAACCTCTTGGACGCTGGCAACCCGCGGCGAGCGACCGCCAAGAAACGAAGGGAAAACTCGGGAACAAGAAACTTCAATGCGCGTGTTGGAGACGCGGGTGTCGTGGAGCGCGCCCAAGGGTCGTTGGAAGCCGGAAGGTTGCCCCCTTGGCGGTCCCGGGCCTGCCCTCCGCCTGAACCATGAATACGCACTCCCGAAATCGATCCACCCCGCTCGCACTGATTGCCGCGATGCTGGCCGCCGCCGGTCTGCAAGCCGCCGACGACTGGTCCGCCAAGGCTCCTGCGCCGGTCACCAACCCGGTCTTCTTTGAGGAACCCTTCATCCGCAGCGAGGCTCGTCCGCTGTTCATCTACCAGAACCTCGGCAGCAAACTTCCGGCCGGTGCGGGTTACCTGCCCGTTGGCGGAAACCTCCAGGTTTATGCGCTGCAACTTCGTTGGGCCGTGACCGACCGGCTCGCGATCATCGCCACCAAGGACGGTTACGTGGACTTCAAGCCCAAGAACGCCCTGGCGGGCTCCAAGGGTTCCGGTTGGGCCGACATATCCCTTGGGCTCAAGTATGCGCTGATTGATGACAAGGCCAACGAGTTCATCCTCACCCCGGGGATTGAGGTGGAGCTTCCCACGGGCAGCCGCGATGTCTTCCAGGGCAACGGTTCCGGGGAGTGGGATGTGTTCGTCGCGGCGGCCAAGGGATGGGGAAATCTCACGCTGATGGGAAACGTGGGCACCCGGGTGCCCAACAACATGGCCCGCGACACGGCGCAGCTGCACTACAGCGTGCAGTTGGCGCACCATACCTCGCGCTACTTCATTCCCTTCATCGCGGCCAACGGCTTCTCCGTTCTGAACTCGGGCACCCAGGCCGGGTTGGGAGGGTTGGCGGGCGTGCCCTTTGGCTTTGAAGGCTACGATCTGATCAACTTTGGCTCCCGTGCGGCGGCCGGCTCAACGCAGATCAGCGCGGGCACTGGCTTCCGCTCCAAATTGCACGATCGGGTGGAGCTGGGCTTCGCCTACGAGCGCAGCCTTACGAATCCGCGCGGCGTGCTGGATGACCGCTTCACCGTGGACTTCGTGCTGCGCTTCTGAAGCGCACGTTCCCGGCGGCGGGCTAGCGCTTGGCCCGCTTGCCGGGGCGGCCTGCGCCATGGCGAGCCTTGGCCATGGGCTTTGCGGGTGCCTTCGCCTTTGCCGCCGGAGGGGCGGGCGACGGCTCGTTTCGCGGGACGCACGGCGGGCTTGTCCTTCAGCGGTTTGGCCTTTGATGCGGGGCGAGGCTTCGGCTTGGCGGGCGCGGCGGGTTTGGGCTTGGGCGGATTATCCAGATACTTCCACACCAGCCGAAAGGCGTCGGCAAAATCGCGCGGGCGCTCGGCCATCCACCGGTTCACGTGGTCGGCCTTGAAGAAGGCCCCACACTCCAGTTCGTCGAGGTTGAGCCGGAACGGGCCGTTGGATTCCATGCGATACACCCAGACGAATTCCTGGCCGGTCTGGGGGCAGGCCTCGATCTTGAAGAGCCGCTTGGGCGTGCGTTCCAGGAACAGCCCAATCTCCTCGCGGGCCTCACGGACCGCGCAGGCGTCGTAGGTCTCACCGCTGTCGAGATGGCCGGAGGCGCTGGAGTCCCACGCGCCAGGGAAGGTGTCCTTCTTGAAGGAGCGCTTTTGAAGGAATACCTCGCCGCGCTGGTTGAAGACCAGCAGATGAATGGCCCGGTGTTTGAGCCCTCGCCGGTGGACCTCGCGCCGGGTCTGCTTGCCAATGACCCGGTCCCGATCGTCCACCACATCAAATATCTCTTCGCTCACGTGGCCAGCAGTCTGGAAAAATCCGTGAATAATTCCAAGCTCACCTTTTCAGCCCGTTCCTGCGGGGGGATGCCCAGCCGGCCGAAGGCGTCGCGCAACCGGTCCTCGGGCCACTCCGCCTTGAGCAGCTTGAACATCATCTTCCGGCGCTGGGAGAAGGCGCGCTTGACCACGCGCACAAACACCTTGGCCTCGCGCTCGTCGAGCAGCGGCCGGGTCCGCCGCCGCAGCGTGATGCAGCCGGACTCCACGTCCGGCGCGGGGAAGAAGCAGGAGGCGGGGATCTTGAACAGCCCGCCGTGCTCGTAGTTCAGCCCCAGCAGCAGCGTGAGCACGCCGTAGTCGTCCGTGTCGGGGGCGGCGGCGATCCGGTGGGCGACCTCAAGCTGAAGCGTGACCACCATCCGTTCCGGCCCGTGCGGATGCAGCGCCAGCTCCACGAGGATGGGCGACGCGACGGAGTAGGGGAGGTTGGCGACGAGTTTCCAGGCTGACCAGTCCGCTCCCAGTCCGTCTGCGTCGGGCGGGCGTTGCAGGAAGGCCAGCGCGTCATCGTGCCGCAGCGTGAGCCGCGCCTCCTGCGCGAATCGCTCGCGGAGAAAGGTTGCCAGCCGCGCGTCCTTCTCAATCGCCAGCACCGGCGCGCCGCTCGCCAGCAGCAGCTCGGTCAGTGGGCCGAGGCCGGGGCCGATCTCCAGCACGCGGTCTGCAGGCAAAAGCTCGGCTGCCGCGACGATGCGCCGGAGCTGATTGCTGTCGTGCAGGAAGTTTTGCCCCAGCGACTTGGTGAGCTGCAGGTCGCGGGACTTCAGGATTTCCCGCATTTCATTGAGCGTCATGGCAGGGCGGCAAGTTCTTCGCGCAGGGCGGTCAGCGCGCGGGCGAGCTGCGCGCGGGTGATGGTCAGTGGCGGCGTGAAGCCAATCACATTGGCGTGCTCGCCCTCGGGCAGAAAGACGAAGCCCCGGTGCAGCAGGCGCTTGATAATCCCCAGCGCCTCCGCCGTGGCGGGCGTGCCATCCGGCCGCAGCAGCTCCAACCCGGCCATCAAGCCCACGCCGCGCGCGCGACACGTGACCTTGAACCGGGCGTGCTGAAGCTTCACCAGCTCGCCGAGCAGCCACCGCCCCAGCTGCGCGCTTTGCTGGACCAGCTTCAGCCCGCGGATTTCCGCCAGATTGGCCAGTGCCATGGCGCAGCCCACGGGGTGGCCCAGGAAGGTGCTCGTGTGGATCGCCTCGCCGTTCGAGGCCGGCCAGGCGCGGTCCATCAGCTCGGCGCGCCCCACGCAGGCCGACAGTGGGAAGCCGCCGGTCAGCGCCTTGCCCAGGCAGATCACGTCCGGCAGCGCGCCGCTGTGTTCGCAGGCAAACCATTTTCCCGTGCGCCCAAAGCCCGTGTAAATCTCGTCGAGGATGAGCAGCGCGCCGTGCCGGTTACACCACTCGCGGAGCAGCCGCAAAAACTCCGGTGGCGGCACGCGAATGCCGCCGCGTGCCTGGACCGGCTCGACGAGCATCGCGCCGATGGCTTCGCGGCGGAACAGCTGGTGGACGGCGGTTTCGAGGGCGCGCAACTCACCGGCTGTTTCGGGAAACGGCAGAAAATGCCCGAACTCGCCCAGCTGCGACCGGAAGGGCGCACGGAAGTGCTCGCGATGCGTGGCATTCAGCGCGCCGTAGCCCAGCCCGTGATACGCACCCTTGAACGCGATCACGCCGCGCCGGCCCGTGGCCAGCAGGGCCGTCTTGAGCGCGGCCTCCACCGCCTCGAAGCCCGAGTTGCAGAAAATGGTTTTACCCTGTTGTCCCGCCGCCTGCTCGCGGGGATGAGACTTGGAGCGGATGCCGACCTTGCACGGTTTGTCCCAGCGCTCGAACGTCAGCCGCGAGAGTTCCCGCGACAGTTCGGCTTTCAGCGGATGGGGATGCACGTCGCCCATTGCGTGCAGGAGCGTGGCCATCTGGCGCTGGCCGGCCCGGACGACAACCGGGTTTGCGTGGCCCGCCGCCGCGACGCCGAAGGCGGCCGTGAGGTCCAGATACTTGCGTCCCTCAGCATCCCACACGTTCACGCCGCGGGCTCGCGTCCAGACAATGGGCCACGAGCCGTCGGTCTCCATGAATGTCACGTTGCGCGACTCGTGGGCGCGGAGCAGGTCGAGCGTTTGCGCCGAGGTCATTGCGTGGCAGGGGCGGATACCGGGGCGCGCATGGTCGCCGGAAGGTGCGCGCGGATCGCCTCGACGCGGCGGCGGTTCACGCCAAGATCACTGTGGCCGACGCGCGACGCGGACCGGACGTGGATCAGTTTGGCGGTCTCGTCCACGTGAAACTCCACGTCGTCCACGAAGCGGAACACGAGGCTGCGAAACTCAAAGTGCAGGTAGTGCTCCCGGTCCGTGATGAGCGTGGCGCGGGGCAGCTTGGCGGCCGCCCGCCGCAATTCCTCTTTGGCCGCACCGGGTGAGCGGTCGAGCACGAACGGCGCGATGGCGTGCTGCGGATCCGTCGCGGTGCTGCTCACGCAGTTGGGCGTGGCGGGGCAGGGGGCCAGCCGGCCCATGTGCAGGCCGAGGGTTTCCGGTGGTTTGGCGGTGAACGAAAGCACGGCAAAGAGAACGATTACAACGGCCGCTGCATGCGCCAGCCGCAGGCCAAGCCGTCGCCCGAGCGACCCCGGAACTGGAGCGGTTGGCTTCAACGCGTCGGGCGGCTCCGGTGCAGGCTCGGGTAAAAGCGCTTGTGAATTTCGAGCAGGCGCGACAGCTCCACGTTCGGGTCGGGATGGTCGTCCACGCGCAGGTCAATGAAGCGGTCGGTGACTCGCCCATACCCACCCTTCTCCCGCACGACCAGCAGCGCGGCGGACTGGCGGCCGCGCGTGTCGCCGCCTTCGCCCTCGCCGGCGTGCAACGCGGCCACGAGCCAGTCGGCCAGTTGGCTGCCCTCCACTTTCTGAGCCCGCTCGTAGGCGGCTGCCATGGCCTTTACCACGGCCTCGCCTGCGAGGATGTTGCCCTGCACCGCGAAGTTCGGGCGGACAATGTGGCCGGCCCAGGCGTTGCACTTCGCGCCGGTGTGGCTCGCGGCGCGGCCCTGCGCGTCCACGATGCCGAGCTGCCGGTGGTCGCGTCCGTCGTCGGTCTCGGTGAGCAGGCGCACGGCCTGTTCGGGCGAGCTGCCGTTGGCCAGCAGGTCGAGGCCGCGCGGGCCGTAAGTGATGTTCGCGGAGCTTTGCGTCGCCACCGCGCCCACGCCCGCGCGCGCCCATGGGACAACCGTGCCGGCGCCGAAAAACTTGCTCTGCACGGCCACGCCGAGGTCGCCGCTCGCCGGGTCGAACGCGACGATGGAATAGGTGCCGACGATGGGAGGGAGGTCGTTCATGGTCACGCGGCCAGCCACTCGCGCAGCACGCGCAAGTCCTGCTGCATCTTGGCAATCATCGGCTTGCCCGAGCCGTGGTCATACTCGTGGTGCTGGGAAAGCGGGCCGTTGAAGCCCGTCTTCTTCAGCCAGGTGAAGAAGCTCCGGTTCACCATGCCTTCACCGAGCGGACACCACTCGGCCTTCCAGCCCTTGTCGCCTTTCTTCCAGACAAAATCCTTCACGAAGACGGCGGTCAGGTGCGGTTCCGCCAAACGTGCCTCGGTGGGCCAGGAATAACCGCCCTCGAGCGTCGCGTGGCCGATGTCAAAGCAGATGCCCGCGTGCTTCGGGTCAAGGTCACGCAGCAGGTGCCACAGATCCCAGATCGGCGCGCCCACGTAGTCGGCACCGGAGTGGTTTTGGTAGCCGGCCTGCAAGCCCAACTCCTTGTTGAGCGCGGCCAAGTCGCGCAGTTCGCCGCGGATCTTGTCGAGCTGCGCGGGGATGGGCTGGTCCTTCGCGTATTTCCAGTAAGCCATGCGGTAGCGCTTGATGCCCAGCTTGGCGGCGGCGCGCAGAACCTTCTGTGTCTGCGGCTGCGCGGGATTCAGCACATCCGTCGTGATCAGGGCGACGCTCTTGCCGCGCTTGCGCAGCGCCTCGACGAACTTCGGCAAATCCTCCTCCACGCGCTCGGGCAGCACCTGGCCCTTCGCGCGCACGGGGCACTCAATGCCGTCCCAGCCAATCTCCGCGACGGTGTCCGCCGTCTGTTCGGGATCCAGGGTTTGGAAGGGCTTGCTGAACCCGATGATCGGCCAACGCGGGGCGGGGGCGGCGGCCGGCAACCCGCCGCTGAGGGCGGCCACGGCGGAGCCGACGGCAAGCTGGCCGAGGCGACGGCGGGAGAAGACGATTTGGTTCACAGTTCGCGCGAGATAATGCGCCGGGATTCTGCGCGGGAAGGCCGACAAAGCAAGCCGCTTGAAGCCCCCGCTGGACGCCCCGCTGGCCGCCGCTTAATCTCCCCGCCCATGCGTTCTGAGTCCCTTGCCTTTCTCACCCAACTGGTCAACACCCCCAGCCCGTCCGGCCACGAGGCGCGCGGCCAGCGCGTCTGGCTCGACTACGTGAAGCCCTTTGCGGACGAGACCTTCTCCGACGCCTACGGCAACTGCGTGGCCGTGCTCAACAAGGGCGGCGGCCCCCGCCTCATGCTCGCCGCGCACGCGGACGAGATTTCGCTCGTGGTCAACTTCATCGACGACCACGGCTTCATCTGGGTGCGCAAGCTCGGTGGGGTGGACCCTGTCGTGGCCAAGGCCCAGCGCGTCGTGGTCCACTCGCGCAAGGGGCCGGTGAAGGGCGTCATCGGCAACGTCGCGCCGCACCTCATGAAGCTCGAAAAGGAGCGCAAGGTGCCGGAGATCGCGGACCTGTTCATTGACATCGGCGCCAAGGACCGGGCGGACGCCCAATCCCTCGTGCGCATCGGCGACCCGATCACGATGACCAACGAGTTCGAGCATCTGCGCGGCGACCTCGCGGTGGCGCGGGCCTTCGACAACCGCATCGGCACCTTCGCCGTGGCCGAGGCGCTGCGCCTGCTGGTCCCGCAAAAGCGGAAGCTCAAGGCCGAGGTCTGCGTCGTCTCGAACATCATGGAAGAGGTCGGCCTGCTGGGCGCGCGGCAGATCGCCTACTCGCTCAAGCCCGACGTGGCGCTCGTCGTGGATGTGACGCACGCGACGGATTATCCGACCGTCAGCAAGCAGCTCCACGGAGACATCAAGCTCGGCGGCGGCCCAGCCGTAACGCACGGCATCTGCAACCACCCGGCGGTCGTCGAGCGCTTGGAGCAGGTCGCGGCACAGCTCAAGATTCCGCTCCAGCACGAGGCCACCAGCGCCACCAGCGGCACGGACACCGACGCCATTTTCTGGACGCGCGGCGGCATTGCCAGCGGCCTCATCAGCCTGCCGAACCGCTACATGCACTCGCCCGTCGAGATGGTGAACCTGCGCGACCTCGCGCAGATCCCCGAGCTGATGGCGGGCTTCGCGCTGTCGCTCAAGCACGGCGAGCAGTTCAAGGTCCGCATTTGACCGGCGCGGGGACGCCGGCCGTTTCCCGGCTTGTCCCCCCGCCGCGCTTTGCTACCGTCCGCGCCCTTGTGGACATCGCGAAAGAAATCCAGCGGCGGCGCACCTTTGCCATCATCTCGCACCCGGACGCGGGCAAGACGACGCTGACCGAGAAGCTCCTTCTCTACGGCGGCGCGGTGCAGCTCGCCGGCAGCGTCACCGCGCGCAAGCAGCAGCGCGCCACGACCTCCGACTGGATGGAGCTCGAGAAGAAACGCGGCATCTCCATCAGCTCCACCGTCCTCCAGTTCGACTACCAAGGCTACCGCATCAACCTCCTCGACACCCCCGGCCACAAGGACTTCTCCGAGGACACCTACCGCGTGCTCACCGCCGTGGACTCCGTGGTCATGGTCATCGACTCCGCCAAGGGCATCGAGCCCCAGACGCGCAAGCTCTTCGAGGTCTGCCGGCAGCGCGGCGTGCCCATCTTCACCTTCATGAACAAGTGCGACCGGCCCATGAAGGAGCCGCTCGCGTTGCTGGACGAACTGGAGAAGGTGCTCGGCATCGGCGCGTTTCCGGTGAACTGGCCCATCGGCACGGGCTTCGAGTTCAAGGGCGTCTATGACCGCCGCGCAAAGCAGTTCCATCTCTTCGAGCGCACCGTCGGCGGCGCGTATCGCGCGCCCGTCGAGGTCGGCGGCCTGGATGACCCCGCCATCCGCGAGCGGCTCGACGAGCAGACCTTTGCCCGGACGGTGGAGGAGATCCAGATGCTCGACCTCGCCGGTGAGGAGTTCGACGACGAATCCGTTCTCGCGGGCCTGACCACGCCCGTCTATTTCGGCAGCGGCATCAACAACTTCGGCGTCCAGCTCCTGCTTGATGGCTTCCTCCAGCACGCGCCGCCGCCCAAGCCCCGCGTCATGGCCGGCACGGCCATCGCGCCCGAACACCCGGCCTTCTCCGGCTTCATCTTCAAGATCCAGGCGAACATGGACCCGCGCCATCGCGACCGCATCGCCTTCCTCCGCGTCTGCTCCGGCAAGTTCGAGCGCGACATGACCGTCAGCCACTCGCGCACCGGCAAGAAGGTCCGCCTCTCCAGCTCCCACAAGCTCCTGGGCAACGAACGCGAGACCGTGGACGAGGCCTTCCCCGGCGACGTCATCGGTCTCGTGGGCCACGACGGCTTCGGCATCGGCGACACGCTCACCACGGACGCGGCCATCGTGTATCGCGAGATTCCGCGCTTCACCCCGGAGGCCTTCGCGTTCCTGCACAACCCGAACACGGCCAAGTTCAAGCAGTTCCGGCAGGGTCTCGAGCAGCTCTTGCAGGAAGGCGTCATCCAGGCGCTCAACGTCCGGCACAGCGGCGCCAAGGTCCCGCTCCTCGCCGCCGTCGGCCCGCTGCAGTTCGAGGTCGTGCAGTTCCGGTTGGAGAGCGAATACGGCGCCACCTCCCGGCTTGAGCAGGCCCCGTGGTGCGTCGTCCGCTGGCTCCCGGCCGGGTTGACCGAGGACCAGCTCGACGCGCTCTCGCTGCCCACCGGCGCGAAGCTCGCCTACGACCAGGCCAACCATCCCGTGGTCCTCTTCCCCAGCGAATGGTCCGCGAACTACTTCCCGCAGTCCAACCCGGGCCTCACCCTCTCGGTCCTGCCGCTCGGCACGCTGGATGCCGCGCAGTAAGGGCAGGGGACCAATTACGGACGCTGGGCTCCTACCGGCTGATACGCGTTGCCAACCTTCCAGTCCCGCGGCTCACTTGCCCTTCTTCGCGTCGGGCTGCTTGGGCTGCCCGGGCTTTTCCGGTTGGGAGAGCGTGGCGCGGAGGGCGGCTTGGAAGGCCCTGAAGTCGAGGTCCACGGTGGCAAAGCCGTCCTTCCGGGGCGAGGCGGCCAGGAGGCGTTCGAGGCGGGCCGCGCGCTCGGCCGTGGCGGGGTGGGTGCTCAGGAAGCTGAGCGCGTCGAGGGCCGCGCCGGCGGGGAGCTTCTCCTTCAGCTTTTCCTCTTCGCGGCGCATCTTCGCGAAGAAGGTGAGGAGGCCGCGCGGGTTCAGCTTGGCGGCTTCGAGATAGCGGAAGCCCTGTTCGTCCGCCTCGCGTTCGTGGTCGCGGGAGAATTTCTGGGTGAGGAGGAAGGGGGCGTTGTTCACAAGGATGGCGGCGAGGCCGCTGACATCGCCAAAGAAGGTGCTGATGACGGCGTAGAGGCCGAGGCCTTCGACGATGCCGCGCAGGCCGTGCTGCGCGGTGACGTGGGAGAGTTCGTGGCCGAGGACGCCGAGGACTTCCTCGGGCGATTCGGCGGCGAGGAGGAGGCCGGTGTGGAGGGCGACGTTGCCGCCGGGGAGGGCGAAGGCGTTGAGGGAGGCGTCCTCGATGAGGTGGAGCTTGAACTGGTAGCGGTCCTGCGGGACGACGGCGAGGAGCGGGGCGGCGAGCTGGTCGAGCTGCTTTTTGACCGCGGGGTCGGTGATGAATTTGCTGCCGAGGCTGACCTGGGCGAAGGCGGTGTCGCCGAGCTTGCGCTCCCATTCGGCGGGGACCTGGCTGGCGATGGCGCGGACCATGGGGTTCTTGGCGAACCAGAGACCGGCGATGGCGGCGAGGATCAGGCCGATGATGCCGAGGGTGAGGCCGCGCGCGAGGAGCTTGCGCTGGCGGAGGCGGGCGCGGGCCCGGGCGAGCGTGGGGTTTTGGGCGAAGGCGGGGTGGTCGAGGATGCGCTGGTCGGCGGTGAAGATGGAGGCCTTGGGGAAGCTCTCGTGGGCGAAGAAGACAAGGCGGTCACTGGCGCCGCCGAGGGAGACTTGGACGGTGTCCAAGGGGAAGGCAAAGAAGCCGGCGTCGCCCTGGAAGCCGACCATGCCGCCGTCAATGCGGAGGGTGCCGGAGACGCGGCGGGGGCCGTGGTCCGGGTGGAAGGCCCCGGCGTCGAAGGAATCGGGAAGGGAGCGGGCGGACATGGCAGGCGGCACGTTCAGGCAGTTTCAGCCAGTTGAGACGACGCCATCCTCCAACAGACGCGCGGGAGATTCAATGCCGCAGGTCGTGGCCGCGCGGGGCGATTACTTCTTCAGCCCGCGCACGAAGCGGTCCATGCGCTCCAGGCCCTTCTCGATGTTCGCCATGCTGGTGGCATAGCTCAGGCGGATGTAGTCGTCCGCGCCGAAGGCGATGCCCGGCACGGCAGCGACCTTTTCCTGTTCGAGCAGCTTGGCGCAGAAATCGGCGGACTTGAGGCCGGTGCCGCTGATGTTCGGGAAGAGATAGAACGCGCCCTTCGCGTTCGCGCAGGTGACGCCGGGCATGGCGTTGAGCTTGGCGGGCGCGTAGCTGCGGCGCTTGGCGAACTCGGCAAGCCACTTGGGCAGGTGTTCCTGCGAGCCGTTCAACGCGGCGACCGCGCCCTTCTGCGCGAAGCTCGTCGGGTTGCTCGTGCTGTGGCCTTGGATGGCGTCAATCGCCTTGGCAATCGCCTCGGGCGCGGCGGTCCAGCCCAAGCGCCAGCCCGTCATGCTCCACGCCTTCGCGAAGCCGTGGACGATGATGGTGTGCTCGAAGTGCGCCGGTGAGAAACTCGCGACGCTCTTCACCACCGCGCCGTCGTAGGTGAGGTGCTCGTAAATCTCGTCGCTCATGATGAGCACGCCCTTCTCCACGCAGATGTCGCCGAGCGCCTTGATTTCGTCGGGCGTGTAAACGCTGCCGGTCGGGTTGCTCGGGGAGTTGAGGATGAACAGCCGCGTGTTCGGCGTGATGGCCGCGCGGAGTTGCGCGGGCGTGACCTTGAAGTCGGACTTGTCCGTGGTCTCGATGATGACCGGCTTGGCGTTGGCGAGCTTGACCATCTCCGGGTAGCTCAACCAATACGGCGCGGGGATGATGACCTCGTCGCCCTCCTGGCAGGTGGCGAGGATGACGTTGTAGCAGGAGTGCTTGCCGCCGCAGGAGACGATGATCTGCGATGGCTTGTAGGTCAGGCCGTTCTCGCGCTTGTGCTTGTCGGCGATGGCCTGGCGCAGCTCGGGG
>CAZQEW010000124.1:8603-13426 GCA_964591495.1 uncultured Klebsiella sp. | reverse complement strand
GAGGCCAAGAGCCGCTACGACTTCGTCTTCTTCGACGCCCCGCCCATCATGGGCGTCAGCGACGCCACGGTGCTCGCCAGCGGAGCGGACCTGGCCATCCTTGTGATCCAATATCGCAAGTATCCCCAGTCGCTGGCCATCCGCTCGCGCCAGATGGTCGAGAAAGTCGGTGGCCGTCTCCTCGGCGTCGTGCTGAACAACATCAACCTCGCGAGCGACGCGTCGTATTACTACTACAGCGGCTATCACTACCACAGCAACAACAACGCCGACGAGCCATCGGCCACCAGCAAACCGACCGGCAAAGCCGATCGGCACAAGCCTCATGGCGCGGCCGAATCCACGACGCCCATCAAGCCGAAATACTGATTGCCCGCGCCGCCGCCGCCGGACACCGTTATCCCATGAACAACGTTTGGAAACTCCTGGCCCTGACGCTGCTCTGCTGCCTCGGCCTGGCTTGTGACACCCCCTCGGCGGGCGGCCCTCGCCCGGCGGCCACCAACGCGCCGCGCGGAGCCGACCCATCCGCCACGCTGCGCATTGGAGAGAAGATCCAAGTCATCCTCTCTGACCTGCCGACCGGAAACATCAGCGCGGACCAGACCATCGGCGAAGATGGCAAGATCACCCTGCACCTCGACCAGTCCTTCGTCGCTGCCGGCAAGACCCGGCCGCAGCTCGAAGCCGAGATCCGCACCCGTTACGTGCCGAACTTCTATTCCAAGATCACCGTGACCGTGAAGCAGGAGGACCGCTGGGTGTATGTCGGCGGCTTCGTCCGGACACCAAACCGCTACCCCCACACGCCCGGCCTGACGCTGCTCAAGGCCATCTCGGTGGCCGGCGATTTCAGCGAGTTTGGCGACAAGACCAAGGTCACCATCACGCGCGGTGCGACCGGCGCGGAGGAGGTCGTGGATTGCAAGGAAGCGCTCAAGAATCCCAAACTTGACCGCCCGCTGTTTCCCGATGACCGGGTTTACGTCCCGCGTCGCTACTTCTGATGGTCCAGCTCCGCGTCCTGAACGGCAGCCGGGCGGGCACCGCCCATTTGGCGCAGCGGTTTCCCTTCACCATCGGCCGCGCGGAGACCGATGACCTCCGCATAGCCGAGCCCGGTGTCTGGGATAACCACCTGCAAATCGACTTCACCGCGCCCGAAGGCTTTCGCCTGCGCCGCCTGGGGCAAGGCCGTGCCAGCGTCAACGGAGCCGAGTTCGATGACTACCTCCTGCGCAACGGCGACACTTTCGAGCTCGGCGCGGTTAAGGTGCAGTTCTGGCTGGCGGAGGTTCGCCAGATCAGCAACCGCTCCCGCGAACTGCTGGTCTGGGCCGGTCTCGCGACGCTGATCCTGGCCGAACTCATCCTGATGGGCCTGTTTTTTTGAGCCGCCATCGGGAGTCCGGCTGATGGGGCGGGCCGCCAGACCCGTCCAAAGCGGTCATGACCCTGCCCCGCATGCTCCTGGTCGGCGTGACGACCGGACTGGCCTGGCTTGCCCCGCTCGTCTCAGGGCCCGCTGCCACGCTGCGCGTCCCGGAGGAACACCGTCAAATCCAGGCCGCCGTGGATGCCGCGCAGCCGGGGGACGTGGTTCTGGTGGCTCCCGGCACCTATCGGGAGCGCGTGCAGTTGAAGCCCCGGGTCACCTTGCGCAGCGCGGGCAATGACGCGCCCGGCAAGACCGGCCTCGCGCGGGCGGAGGCCACCGTCATCGACGGCGGAGGCACGCCGGACCGCCGCGCTGGAGTGGAGCTGGCCGAGGGCGCGGTCTTGGACGGCTTCACCGTGGCGAACGTGGGACGTTATGACGAGGCGGAGTGGCAGCGGCATTTCGCCACGCGGGGCAATGACCAGCCGCACGAACGCATCGGCGCACCGGGCATCGCGGGGGTGAGCGTCAGCGGCGTGAACTGCGTGGTGCGCAACAACATCGTGCGGCGCACCGGCTACACCGGCATTGCCATCACAGGCATCGCCGGTGCGGTATGCAGTCCGCTCATCATCAGCAACATCTGCCATCGCAACATGGGCGGCGGCATCGGCTCGATGAACGGCTCAACCGCGGTCATCCGCGGCAACACCTGCTTCGAAAACTTCTTCGCCGGCATCGGCCATGAAAATGCCAGCCCGCTGGTCGAGTCGAACCGCTGCTTTGGGAACATCCGGGCGGGCATCGGCATCAGCGAGGGAGCGTCGCCCACCGTGCGGTTCAACGTCTGCCATGACAACCGGCGAGCGGGCATCGGCATTCGCACCGGCGCGAACACCCGGCCCGTCATCGAGCACAACGACTGTTCCGCCAACGGCATGGCGGGTATCGGCGTGGAGGAGGAAGCCGAGCCGGTGCTGCGCTTCAACCGCTGCCACCGCAACCTGATGGCAGGCATCGGCGCGCGCGACCACGCCCGTCCGTTCATCCTCGGCAATGAATGCTTCGAAAACGGCGAAGCCGGCATCGGCCTCCAGAGCGGCCAAAGCACGCAGGTCATCAGCAACCTGTGCCGGCTAAACAAGTCCGCCGGCATCGGCCTCGGGGCGGGCCAAACGAACACTGCGATGCTCACCGGCAACCGTCTGCTCGAAAACTGCACGGTCGCCCTCGGCGTCAACGCCGGCTGGAACATCGCCGCCACGGGCAACGAGCTGGTCCGCACCGAGGGTGTGCCACCACTCGTGATGGTCGCGGCGGGAGCTAGGGCCGCTTTCACGAACAACCTCCTGCGCGGTGGCGGCGTGGCCAGCCTGCGCCTCGGCGGCCGCGCGTTGGCGGTCAACAATCGGTTCATGGCGCTGCCGCGCCCGGGCGGCCAGCCGGGCCAGGCGGTTTGGGCGCTGCCCGGATCGTCGGTTGAACTGCAGGACAACCACTTTGCGGGTTGGCGCAACGCACTGGTTGCTGACGGGGCCGAAGTCTCCGCGCATCGCAACACGGTGGCGGATGCCGTCCATGCCGCCTTCCGGGTGCGCCGCCCGACCGCGCCACCGCGCGTGGCGGAAAACCGCGTCCCCAACCCCGGCGTGCGGGAGCTGGTGATCGAAGCCCCGTAATGGTTTCTGTCCCAGTTTTTTCAAGCCAGTTCCGGCTAGGGCCAAAATCAGTGTTGGCCCCATGTAGCGGTCGTGACAGCGTGGCATGACACACGGAAGCTCATCATGAAATCAGGCTCATTCTTCGATGACTTGGTGCACGCGCCCGCCCGCATTGCGTGGACGTATGCGGGCGCGGGCAGCGCGTGGATCGTGGTCTCGGATTCGCTTGCGGCCTTTGTTCTGAACCAGTCATTGGCGCATCTGGCTACCGACCTGCTCAAGGGACTGCTGTTCATCGCCGCGACGGCAGGACTGGTTTTCCTCCTGGTTCGCCGGGCCGTTCAACGTGAGCTGGCGGGGCGCAGCGAGCTGATCACAGCCCGGGAGCGCTTCCGATCGGCCGCAACCCAGTTTCCTTATGCGCTGGCCATTTTTGACCGCGAAGGCCAACTCCTCTTCCTCAATGAACGCGCGGCGCAACTCGCCGGCAAGCCCCTGGGCGAGTTGCTGGGCAGGCGGATCCGGGAGATTTTCCCCCTGCCGCTCGCGAATGCCTGCTGCCCGATGCTTGATCGCGTAACACATGACCGGCGGGCGCAGTCCGAGGTGCTGGAGGTGCCCCTGGAAAGCGGCCCCCTGCAACTGGCCGCCACGGTCACCCCGCTGCTGTCCGACGACGGCGACCTACGGGAGCTGCACCTGGTCCTCAACGATCTCACTTCCGTGGTGCAGGTCCAACGTCGCTTGCAGCGCCTGAACCGGTCCCTTCAAGCCATCGGTGCGGCCAACTCAGTGCTGGTGCGCGCCACCTCCGAGGCCGAGCTGCTGCAGGGTTTCTGCGACGCCCTGGTGGCACCGACCGGCCACCGTCTGGTCTGGGTGGGGATGGTCGTTCCCGGTAACCCGGTGTTGAAGATGGCGGCCAGCGCGGGAGTGGCAACCGGCTATACTGAGAACATCCTGGTCCGATGCGACGACACACCCGAAGGGCGAGGTCCTTCGGGTTCGGCCGTTCGCACCGGGCGTCCGCAAGTCTGCCACGACTTCAACACCGAGGAGCGGATGGGCCCTTGGCGGGAACGAGCAGGCAAGCACGGTATTCGCTCCTGTGTCGCCCTGCCCTTGCATTCGCCTTCCGGCGTGATGGGCGCAGTGGCGATCTATTCGGGCGAAAGCCATCGCTTCGACGAGGAAGAAGTGAAGTTGCTCACGGAGCTGACGGGCGATTTGGCATTTGGGATTGAAGCCCTCCGCGCGAGGGCCGCCCTGGCGGAAGCGCAGGACACGCTGGCCAAACAGGGGGAACTGCTCCGCCGGGTGCTGGCCGATCAGAACGAATTCATCTGCCGCTTCCGGCCCGATGGCACGCTCACTTACGTCAACGACGCATTTGTCCGGTTCTTCGGCGGTTCGGCCGAGACCTTGTTGAACACCTCCTGGCGCCCCATGGCGGCGGCGGATGACTTGCCGAGGATTGAGGCCCACCTGGCCTCGCTCACACCGGCCAATCCGATAATGGTAATCGAAAACCGCGTGCTGAACGCCGCTGGCGAAATGCGCTGGGTGCAGTTCCAAAACCGCGCGTTGTTCAACGCCGACGGGACCCTGCAGGAGACGCAGTCCGTGGGCCGCGACGTGACGGAGCGAAAGCTGATGGAGGATCGGATGGCCGAACTGGTGACCCGGGCCAACCGGTTCGCCCGGGCTTTGGATCAGCTCGCCACCTACATCTACATGAAGGACGAGGCCGGTCGTTACTTTTATGCGAACCAGCTGACCTTGGA
>CAZQEW010000124.1:0-8503 GCA_964591495.1 uncultured Klebsiella sp. | reverse complement strand
CGCAAGGAGTCGGAGCGCGAACTGCGCGCCAGCCGCGAGCGCCTGGCGCATGAGCAGGCCCGGCTGCGTGCCCTGCTGGATTCCATTCCTGACCTGATCTTCTTCAAAGACACCCAGTCCGTCTATCTGGGCTGCAACCGGGCCTTCGAGATTTATTCCGGCCTGACGGAACGGGAGCTGATCGGCAAAACCGATCTGGACCTCGTATCGCGCGATCAGGCGGACTTCTACCGTCAGAAGGACCGCGAGATGCTGGCGACCGGGCAACCGCAGCGGAATGAGGAGTGGATCCCCTACAAGACCGGAGGCGGCGGACACTACGAAACGCTCAAGACACCTTTCCGGAGCCACACTGGCGAGCTGCTCGGTCTGATTGGCATCAGCCGGGACGTCACCGAACGCATCCTGAGCCGTGAACAGCTGACGTTTAAGGCCAAAAGGGACCGCACTTTGCTTGAGCTGCCGAGCGCCGCCGATCGGATGACCGAGAAAGAGTTCATGCAGTTCGCCCTCGAGCGCGCTGAGGAACTCACGGGAAGCCCCATCAGCTTCATGCACCTGATCAATTTGGATGGAGAGACCATCGAGCTGGTGGCCTGGTCCCGGCGGACACTGGCGGACTATTGCCATGCGGCTTATCAGAGCCACTACCCCGTCCGCGAGGCCGGCATCTGGGCGGACGCCCTGCGCGAACGAAAGACCGTCGTTTTCAACGACTATCCGGCGTATCAGCACAAGCACGGCTTGCCCGAAGGACATGCCCACCTGCAGCGACTGATCAGCGTGCCGGTCCTCGAAGGCAGTCGCGTGACCCTGCTCGCCGGCGTGGGTAACAAGGCGCAGGACTACGGCGAGCAAGACGTGCTGACGGTGCAGTTGATCGCGGACCTCGTTTGGCGGGTAGTGCAACGCCGTCGCCTGGAGACGCAGCGAGACGGTTCCCTGGCCCACCTCAACGCCATCGTTGCCGCCTCGCCGGTGGGGCTGATTTCTTACGACCATGACGGCCAGGCTCACACCGCCAACGAAGCTGCCGCCCGCTTGGTAGGAGCGACGGTGCAACAACTGCTCGCCCAGAACTTCCGGGAGATCCAATCGTGGAAGACTTCCGGGCTGCTGGCAGCGGCGGAACGAGCCTTGGAACGCCGGCAGCCCGAACGGATCGAGACTCATTTCACCAGTTCCTTCGGCAAGGAATGCTGGATCGCGGCTCAGTTCGTGCCCTTCCAGCGGGATGCCGGCTCCCACATGCTGATGGTGATGTCCGACGTCAGCGAGCGGGAGCGCGCCGCCGCACAGCTTCGGCTCCAGAGCGCCGCGTTGCAGGCAGCGGCCAATACCATCGTCATCACGGATGACAGGGGCACGATCGAATGGGTGAACGACGCCTTCACCCGCACGACGGGTTACACGCGCGAGGAAGCCGTCGGCAACAACCCCCGCGTCCTGAAGTCGGGCAAGCATCCGCGTGAGTTTTACGAGCAGATGTGGAAGACCATCCACGGCGGCGAAGTCTGGCACGGCGAAATCCACAACGTGCGCAAGGACGGCTCGCCCTTGGAGGAAGATGCCACCATCACCCCGGTCCGGGATGCCGCGGGAAAAATCAGCCACTTCATCGCCATCAAACAGGACATCACCGAACGCAAATCGCTGGAAAGGCAGTTGCTCCGCGCACAGCGCCTCGAAGGCATCGGCCTGCTCGCCGGCGGCATCGCCCACGACCTGAACAACGTCCTGGCGCCCATCCTCATGGGCGCGGACCTGCTCAAGCTCACCGCCCGGGACGAGCCGGTGAAGCAGCAGCTTGATTCCATTGTGGAGAGCGCCAAGCGCGGCGCGGACATCGTCAAGCAGGTGCTGACCTTCGCCCGCGGCATCGAGGGCGAGCGGATTCCCATCGAGCCCAAGCACGTGATCAAGGAGATGGCCCGCATGGCCCGTGAAACCTTCCCGCGGAACCTGCGGATCCAGGTGGACGTGCCCAACGACCTCTGGACGGTGATGGGCGACCCGACCCAACTGCATCAGGTGTTGCTGAACCTCAGCGTCAACGCCCGCGACGCCATGCCCCAAGGCGGCATCCTTTCCTACTCGGCCCACAACGTAGAGGTGGATCCCTTGCTGGCGCAGGCCCACGCCCACGCCAAACCCGGCCCGCACGTCGTGCTGCACGTGCAGGATACCGGCACCGGCATCCCGCCCGAGGTGCTGGACCGCATCTTTGAGCCGTTTTTCACCACCAAGGAGCTGGGCAAAGGCACGGGCCTTGGTTTGTCCACGGCCATGGGCATCGTGCGGAGCCATGGCGGTTTCATCACGGTGGAGAGCGAGCCCGGCAAGGGCACGGCCTTTGAAGCGTGGCTGCCAGCCAGCCCGCAGGCGCACCGCCCGGAGGCAAAGCCCGCGGCCATGACCCTGCCCCGCGGCCAGGGCGAACTGGTGCTGGTGGTGGATGACGAGGGGGATATCCTCCACGTCACCCGCGCCATGCTGGAGCGGCACGGCTACCGGGTGATCACGGCTGGCGATGGCACTCTGGCGCTCACGGAGTTGAGCCGGCATCTGGGCGAGGTGCGGCTGGTCATCACGGACATCCTCATGCCGTTCATGGATGGCGTGCAGCTCATCCACGCGCTCCGCCGCATGGCCCCGGAGCTCAGAGTTATCGCCTCCAGCGGCGCGTTGGGCATGCCGGGACAAAAGGACCGCACCGATGAGGTGAAGGCGCTCGGGGTCCGGCAAATCCTCCACAAGCCCTACTCAGTCGAGCAGCTCCTGCGCACCGTGCATGATGAGCTGCAGCCGAATGCGGCGTTTTGATTCACCGGCCGGCCGACCTGCGGACAGGGCTGCCCAGTGATTGCGACGGGGACGGACGCCGCCGGGCTAAGGCTGCCGTCTCAGGACTCGTGCAGCGTGCGCAGCTCGCTGTTCGCCCAGCGCAGGCGGGTGGCCAGCTCGTGGCACAGGCAGCGCAGCATGTCCAAGGCAACCTCCGGGTGGCTTTTCGCGAGCGACTCGAAGCGCACACGCGACAGCACGAAAAGCTCGGTGTCGGTCACAGCCACCGCGTCCGCCGAGCGCGGCTGGTGGTCAAGAAAGGCCATGTCACCGAAACAGTGGCCGGCGGTGAAAGTGGTCAGGTGGTAGCGATGCCCGGCGTCGAGCGGCAGGTTCACGCTCACGTTGCCCCGGCGGACGACGAACAGCTCGCTGCCGGGGTCGCCCTTGCGGAAGATGATCTCCCCCGCCCGCGCGGACCGCTCGGTGATGATTTCACCCAGCACGGCCAAGGCTTCCGGCGATTTCAGCCCGGCGAAGAGCGGGATTTCCCGCAAGCCGGGCAGGGCGGCCACCCCGGTCGCGGCCGCCCCGGCCAGCACCTGATCCTCGGCCCATTCGAGCGCCTCATCACGGCTCTCAAAAATCCGGAGCTGCTGGTCATCCGCGAGAATCCCGAGCAGCCGCAGGTAGTCCGCCAGCCCGAGGCCGGTGGGCAACCGCGCCGGCAGGTCCGACAGCAGCAGGCATCCCCCGCGGGCTTTCACCTGCTTGTGAATGACCTGGAGGACATGGCCGGCGGTGAAATCGAAGGACTGCACCCGCCGCAGGTCAAGTATGACAAACCGGCACGTCCGGATCTCCTCGTCCAGCTCGGTCAGCAACTGGTCCGTGGTGCCGAAGAACAGGCTGCCCTGCAGTTCGCACACGACGGTCTGTCGCCCCTGCCCCAGCAGCAGCGCCTTCTCCGCCGTGAGCCGGTGCTTGCGCGAGGAAAGCTGGTCGCCATGCAGCTTGCGCCGGATGACCGAGCCACGGATGAGGTCGCGGATGAAGAGCGCCAGCGCCAGCGCGATGCCCGTGCCGGCGGCGGCGATGAGGTTGTAGGCCAGCGCCACCACCACCACCGCCGCCATCACGGTGAAGTCGAAGAACGTCGCGCGGTGCCTGAGCAGCTGCAGGCTTTCACGGTCCACCATGCGGCTGCCAAGCACGATGAGGATCGCCGCGAGCGCGGGCGTGGGAAGAAGCGCGATGGCCGGGCGGCCGAAGAGAAATGCCGTGAGTATCAGCCCCCCGCTGATCATGCCGGCGCGCCGGGTCTGTCCCCCGCTGTTCAAGTTCACCAAGGTCGGCCCCATTGTGCCCGCCCCGGGCGTGCCGCCGAGGAATGCCGAGAGCAGGTTACCCGCACCCTGCGCAATCAGCTCGCGGTTCGCGTTTGTGCGCTGGCCGCTCAGGGCGTCGAGCACCACGCAGGTCTTCAGCGTGTCAATCGAGAGGAGCGTCGCCAGCGTGAGCGCGGGCGCCAGGAGCTCAAGCAACTGGTCAAGGGAAAGGGTGCCCGCGAGCTGCCACCGCGCGCTGAGAGCTGAGGCAAGATCCGCCACGCTCCCGGGCAACGGGCCGACCAGGATCGGGTTATGTGCAACGGCGCGCAGCTCCGGGTTCACCAAAGCCAGCGCCCCGAACCCAAGCACGCCTGCCCCCAGCCCGATGATTGCCGCCGGCAAGCTTTTGCTCACGCGCGGCGCGAGCAGCATGCCGGCCATCGTCGCGCCGCCGATGATGAGCGCATTCCAGTTCCACTGGCCGGGCTGCAGCAGCCCGTGCCAGAACTCCGGCCCCGCGTGCAGGCCGAGCAGCTTCGGAGCCTGCGCGAGGATGATCATCAGCCCCACGCCGCTGAGGTAGCCGGCGACGACGGGATACGGAATGTATTTGATGAGCCGGCCGCCACGGGCGATGCCAAAGACGATCTGGATGATGGCGGAAAACAGGCCGACCAGCGTCAGCAGCAGCAGAATGCGCGTCGCCCGTGCGGCCTCGTCCTCAGCGGGACCAGACTGGGCCACCAAGCCGGCCGCCAGCGCGGAAAGAACGGCCGCCGCCGGCGCGCACGGTGCGGAGATGAGCTGCCGCGCGCTGCCAAAGCACGCCGCGGTGAAACCCAATGCCACCGCGCCAATCACGCCCGCCAGCGCGCCGTGCGCCAGATGCGCCGGGCCCAGCACCGCCACAATGGTCACGCCGTAGGCGATGGAGGACGGCAGCGCGACGAGCATCGCGGACACGCCGCCCCAGAGGTCGCCGCGCCAAGCGCCCGGGCCGGCGGTTTCCAACCGCCGCTCGGGAGCGTTGGTCGCGCCGATGCTCTCGGAAGCCGCGGACGGCGATTGCAAATCGCCGGCACGGGGCGGAGCCGGTTTGTCATCTTGCGCCATGTTGAGTCAGCCGCGAAAGAAGTCAGCGCTCACAAAAAATCCGAAACCTTCCCCGGCTTTGTGTTCTTTGCGCCCTTTTGCGGCATAAGGGCCTTCCGGTCTTACAGCGCTGCTTCCAGATGCTTGCACAGCGTTTTCACGATCTGCACCCGGGCGAACTTCTTGTCGTTGCCGGCCACAAGGGTCCACGGGGCGAACTCGGTGCTGGTGTGCGCCACCATGTCGTTGATGGCGGCCTTGTAGGCGTCCCATTGCTCGCGGTTGCGCCAGTCCTCGGCGGTGATCTTGTAGCGCTTGAAATCGATGCCCTCGCGCTCCCGAAACCGCTTCAACTGCTCTTCCTTTCTGATGTGGATCCAGAACTTCGAGACCACAATCCCGCTCTCTGCCAGTTGCTCCTCGAAATCATTGATCTCCAAAAATGCCCGCTGCCACTCGTGTTCATGCGCGAACCCTTCAACCCGCTCGACCAGCACCCGCCCATACCACGACCGGTCGAAGATCGTCGTCATGCCCGCGCGCGGGAGATGCCGCCAGAAGCGCCAGAGATAATGCCGCGCCCGTTCCTCATCCGTCGGCGCGGCGATGGGCACGATGCGATACAGGCGCGGGTCCATCGCCGCGGTTACGCGGCGGATGGCGCTGCCTTTGCCGGCGGCGTCCCAGCCCTCGAAGACCGCGACGCTCGCGACCTTTTTCTCCCATGCCGTCCACGCAAGGCGCGTCAGCCGGGCCTGCCACTTCTCCAATTGCATCTCGTATTCCCTGTCCGTGAGCCGCTGCGTAAGATTCACGCGGTCAAGGATGGTGATACCGGCCTTGCCACGCCGGGCGGGAGCTTTCGCGGACTTGGCAGCAACTGGCGCAGGCTTGGGCTGCTTCAGCTCGCGCAGCTTGGCCTCAATGGCCTGGAGGAGAACCTGCCCGGCGGTCAGTTCCCGATACCGCCGGTCGTTGGCCTCGATCAAATGCCAAGGCGCGTGCCCGGCGTCGGTGCGGCGGAGGGCGCGCTCGGAGGCTTCGGTGAACTTGTCGTAGAGCTTGAAGTGCTTCCAGTCGCTGGGCAGCACGCGCCAGTGGGTCTTGGGGTTGCTCTCCAGGTCCTTCAGCCGACGGCGCTGGGCCTTCTTCGACAGGTGGAACCACAGCTTCACGATTACCGCACCGTCGTCAGCCAGCATCTTCTCGAAGAACGCGACGCGGTCCATCTCGGTGTCGAGCTTGCTGGTTTTGATCTCGCCATAGACGCGCCGGATGATCGGCTCGGAATACCAGGAGCCGAAGAGGATCCCCACGCGCCCGCGCGCCGGCAGCGAACGCCAGAAGCGCCACCAACGCGGCCGCTCGCGCTCCTCGTCCGAAGTCTGCCAGAAGGCCTGCGTGTCCACGCCGCGGGGGTCGAGCCACTCGTTGAGGCGGTGGACGACCTCGCCCTTCCCCGCGCCGTCGGCACCGGAGACGATGACGATGACGGGCACCTTGGTGTCCTTGAGTGCGAAGTGCGCGTTCAGGAGGGCGGCGCGCAGCTTGGGCAGCGCGGCGTCGTATTGGGCCTTGGTGAGCTGGCGTCCGAGTTCGGCGGCTTCAAACATAACGGGCCTTTCGCTTAGGTGATGGTGTTTCGGACCGCATGGGCGGCGGCGAGCGTGTGTGCGGTCACGGCGGCCAGGTCGCCCTGCCCGGCGACTTCCTTCAACAAACCGGCATCCTGGTAAAAGTGGATTAGTGGCTCGGTCTGCGCGTGGAAGGTGCGGAGCCGCGCCCGCACGGTGGCGGGGTTGTCATCGTCGCGCTGATACAACGCGCCGCCGCAGCGGTCGCAGATGCCTTCCTGCTTCGGGCGCTTGAAGTCGCGGTGATAGGGCGTCTGGCATTGGCGGCAGATGAGCCGGCCGGAAAGCCGCGTGACGATCGCCTCGTCCGGCACGTTGATGCACAACACGCCGGCAAGCCGGCGCCCGAGGCCGTGCAACATCTCGTTCAAGGCCAGCGCCTGCGGAAGCGTCCGCGGAAACCCGTCGAGGATGAAGCCCGCCGTCGTGTCCGGCCGCGCGAGCCGGTCCCGCACCATGCCCTCGGTGATTTCGTCGGGCACCAGCTCACCCCGGTCCATGTAGCCCTTTGCCAGCCGGCCCAGCTCGGTGGCCTGACGCAGGTTCTCCCGGAACAAATCCCCCGAGGCGATGTGCGGCAGCTTGAGTTCCCGGCTCAACGTCTCGGCCTGCGTGCCCTTGCCGGAGCCGGGCGCGCCCAGCAGCACGAGGCCGAGGCAATCGCCGCCCGCCTTCGCGGCCGGGGCCGCCGCCGGCCGGTGCCACGCGGGCAGCGCGACCGTCTGGCCCATGGGCTGAATCGCGCCGTGCCGTATGCGCAGCGACTCAATCACGGAGAAGACCGACCACTGCACGCGCTCGATCGGGCCATCCGTCTCCACTACGTGCAGCCGGCCGGACGGCTGGTAGTAATCCAGCACCGGCCTGACCGTGCGTTGGAAGGTCCGCAGCCGGCCGAGCGCGAACTCCGGCTGGTCTTCGGGCCGTTGCTGCAACTCGCCGCCGCAGGCATCGCACATGCCCGCGCGGGCCGGCGGGCGCAGCGTGGTGTGCCACGGCAGCTTGCATTGCCGGCAGACCAGCCGCCCCGTGAGCCGCCGGAGCATTTCCGCCTCGCTGACGTTGAACAGGATCACGCCATCAAGCCGCCCGCCCAGCTTGGCGAACAGGTCATCCAGAAAGCGCGCCTGGTATTCCGTGCGCGGAAAGCCGTCGAAGAGAATGTCCCCGCCCGGATCGCTCTTGCGCACCCAGTCCTCGACCATGCCCTCGACCAGTTCGTCCGGCACGAGCTCGCCCTGGTCCATGTAGTGCCGCGCCTGCAGGCCGAGCACGGTCTGGTCGGCCAAGTTCTGCCGCAGCATGTCGCCGGTGGAGATGTGCTCCAGCCACAGCTCCTTGACGAGCGCCGCGCTGTAGGTGCCCTTGCCGGAGCCGGACGGGCCGATGAAGGAAAGGTTCATGCGCGGTTGGAAGCTGCTCCAACCAAGGGCAGCCTACCTAAAACTTCTCGGTGAACCACCCGCAAATTGCGCAACGCTACGGCAAATTTGCGTTTGCGGCCGGAGCGGGCGGGTTCCATCGGCTGCGGCCCGGGCTGCCCAAGCCGGCTGGCAAGCTCCGCGAGGTCTTGGAGTGCGGCAGTCCGCTGCCGCTCTTGGACGCGCCATGGCCGGCAGCGCCACCGGATTCCAAAGCCGCTACACTGGCGGTTCAGGGCGG
>CAZQEW010000123.1:0-13561 GCA_964591495.1 uncultured Klebsiella sp. | reverse complement strand
TGGACGCCAATGCGCTGCACAAGCCCAAGCGCTTCTTCGGCGCGGCGCGCAACATTGAGGAAGGCGGTTCGCTGACCATCATGGCCACCGCGCTGGTGGATACCGGCAGCCGCATGGACGAGGTCATCTTCGAGGAGTTCAAGGGCACCGGCAACATGGAGGTGCACCTCGACCGCGCGTTGGTGGACCGCCGCATTTTCCCGAGCATCAACATCGAGCGCTCCGGCACCCGCAAGGAGGAGCTGCTCTATCACCCGGACGAATACAACAAGATCGTGATGCTCCGGCGTGCGCTGACCGGCGTGCCACCGGTTGAGGCGATGGAACTGCTGCTTAACAAGCTCAAGAAGACGCCCAACAACATCATGTTCCTCCTGGGCATGAACGCCTCCTGAGGCGCATCCGCATTCCCAGGCGCAAGGGTGGGTCACCGCCCTTGCGCCTTTTTCATGGCCGGGCCTCGTGCGGGCCTTGATCCAAGTTTCCTGAACATCACCTGTGGGGCCGGTGTCTCACTCTGGCCGTGCGCATGGATTGGCATTTGCCATCGCGCCCGATACACTCTCTCGATTCGTGACTAGCATTGTCCTGTCCTGCCAACCGCCCGTGTGGCGCGCTTCCGCGCTAGCCCTGCTGCTTGCCCCGCTGCTGCTCACCGGGTGCAAGGAAGAGCAAATCACCGTGTATCGCGTGCCGAAGGTGGTGGCCGGGGCAAACGCGGCCCCGCGCGGTGACGCCGCGGGCGGGGCGCGCCCCCACGTGCACTGGGACAAGCTTCCGGCCGGTTGGCGGGAGGAGGCTTCCTCTGGTTCCCGGGCGGCCACGTTCTCCATTGCTGGCGCTGATGGCAAACGGGCCGAAGTCGCCGCCATCGGATTTCCGGGCATGGGCGGATCGGACCTGCAGTTTGTGAACCTCTGGCGCGATCAACTTGGCCTCGCCCCCCTCACGGAGGAGCAACTGCCCAAGCTCGTCCAGCCCGCGACTATCGCCGGCTCGGCAGGGAAGGTCTTCGATATCACGGGCGCGAACAAAGCCGGCCCCGGGCAGTCCGCCGATCGCATCATCGTGGCGCTGCACAAGGCCGACGGCATATCGTGGTTCATCAAACTTACCGGTGAGCCCGCGCTAGTGGAGCAGCAAAAGCCCGCCTTTCTCGACTTCCTCAAGGGCCTGAGTTTCCACATGGAAGCCCACGGTGCCACTGACGCGCCCGCGCCGACCGCTTCAGCAACGCCCGGCCCCGCCAGTCCCGGCGCGCCCAGCTGGACCGCCCCCGCGCATTGGAAGCAGCAGGCCCCCGGCGCCATGCAGGCGGCCAAATACCGCATCGGTGAAGGCAAGGCATCCGCCGAGATGACGGCCGTATTTCTCGGCGGCATGGGCGGCGCGCTCAAAGCCAACCTCGACCGCTGGCGCAACCAGCTCAGTCTCCCCGCCGCCGCCGACAGCGAAGTGGAAAAGCAGGCCCCGCTCTTCCCTGCCCTCGGCAACGGCGCGCGCATCGTGGAACTCAGCGGCAGCACCGGCGAAGGCGACCCTGCCGACATGATCGTGCTGCTCGTTCCCGACGGCCGCGGCACCTGGTTCTACAAGCTCATGGGTGACAAGGCCGTCGTCGCGAAGGAAAAGGACGCGCTCGTGGCGTTCGTGAAATCGGCCAAAAACTGACGGAGCTTTCGCACTTCGCTTTCTTCTTCCATGGACCGCCTGCTGAAAACGCTCTCCTCCCTCAAGCTCACCGTCGTGCTGCTGTCCGCCGGGCTCTTGCTCATCTTCATTGGCACGCTCGCGCAGGTCCACGAGGGCCTCTACAACGCGCAGGTCCGCTACTTCAAGAGCTGGGTCATCGTGGGCGTCACCCTCTTCAGCACGAAGATGCCGTGGCTCATCCTGCCGGGCGGCTACACCATCGGCGCACTGCTGCTGGCCAACCTCACCGCCGCGCACTTCACGCGCTTCCACTGGACCTGGCGCAAGTCCGGCATTTTCATGACGCACCTCGGCCTCATCCTGCTGCTGCTCGGCCAGCTCGGCACGGACATCCTTTCCACCGAGAGCGCGATGCGGCTGGAGGAAGGTGAGACCAAGAACTACTCCGAAGACTTCCACGCCAACGAACTGGTCTTCATCAACAAGTCGCTGCCGAACGAGGATGAAGTCATCGCCGTGCCGGAGAAATTCCTCGCCGCCAAGCAGCCCATCACGCACCCGCAACTCCCCTTCACCGTGAAGGTGAAGGAGTATTGGCCCAACTCCTACCTCACCAACTTCGGTCCGTTCATCGCCGACGCGCTCGCGAAGGAAGGTTTCGTTCGCAACTCCGCCGACCAGGGCATCGGCCCGAAAGTCATGGTGCTGCCGCAGCCCGTCGTCACCGCGATGGACAGCCGCAACATCCCGACCGCCGTCATCGAAGTGAGCGCCGGCGGCGCGGCGAAAGGCTCGTGGCTCGTCTCGAGCCAGACCAGCGCCAAGCAAACCGTGGAGCACGACGGCAAGACTTGGGAGCTGGCGCTGCGGTTCCAACGCCACTACAAGCCTTACAGCTTCACGCTGATGGACTTCACCCATGAGCGCTATCCCGGCACGGACTTGCCGAAGGATTTCCGCAGCCGCGTGCGCGTGGTGAACCCGTCGAAGAACGAGGACCGCGAGGTGGAAATCTTCATGAACAACCCGCTGCGCTATGACGGCCTCGCGTTCTACCAGGCCAGCTTCGAGCCCGGCGACACCGTGACGGTGCTGCAAGTGGTGAAGAACCCCGGCTGGCTCACGCCCTACTTCGCCTGTCTCATGGTCGGCCTCGGGCTGACCGTGCAGTTCGGCATTCACCTTGCCGGCTTCGTCCAAAAGCGCGTCACGCCCGCGCCCGCCGCCGCGACAGGGAAGAAGTCTCCGCCACAAAAAGGCGCAGAAGGCACAAAGAAGTGAAGGCGATGAAGGCGAACGTCCAACGTCCAACGTTCAACACTCAACGTTCAATGAGTGCTCCGTTCACTTCACCGCTCCCGATTGCCCCTGCTCTGAACGTTCAACGTCGGAAGTTGAACGTTGAACGTTTCCCCGCCTCTTCCTCTTTGTGCTCTTTGCGCCCTTTCGCGGCTAACCCTCTGCTCCCATGAAAAAACACTGGCCTTGGCTCCTATTCGCCATCTTCGCCCTTGAGGTCGCGTTCTCGCTCAAGCCGCGCACGGACAAGCCCGACGACTTCCAGATCCGCGACTGGGGCAAGCTCCCCGCGCTCGCCAACGGCCGTGTGCAGCCCTTCGACTCCCTCGCGCGCAACTGCCTGCTCGTCATCCGCGGCAACACCGACGTGCCGCTCGAAGGCAACGGCGCGAACGGCAAGTGGGGCAAGTGGGAGGAACTCGAAGCGCCGCTCTCCGAACGCAAGTGGTATCAGTTCAGCCAGCACCCGAAGAAGCTCAAGCCCGCCGAGTGGCTGCTCGAGGTCTTCAGCAACGCCACGCTGGCCGACACCCGGCCCATCTTCCTCATCCACCACCCCGAGTTGCTCGGCGAGCTGAAGCTCCAGGCCAAAGGCGTGGAGAAATCCGGCCTGCGCTACTACACCTTCAACGAGCTCAAGCCCAGCCTCGCGCTCATGGAGAAGGAGTCGAAGGCCGTCGGCGCCATCAAGCCCGAGCTCCGCACGCCTTATCAGCGTTCGCTCATGGCGCTGCACACCGGCCTCACCACTTACCTGCGGCTCAAGAACAGCCTCAAGCCCGAGCGCAGCGCGGACTTCGCCGCCGAGCTGGCGCAGTTCGAGAAGATGATTCCCGCCGGCTTCAAAGCCATCCGCGCGCAGCAAAGCGGGCAGGAGTTCGACAAGGAGCTGTTCGAGAAGTTCCTCGGTTACGCCGAGCCTTACGCGATGATGGCGCAGATGGCCTACCCGCTCATCGTCCCGCCCGTGCAGCCGTTCCAGAAAAAGTCCGACTGGGCGAACGTCGGGCAATCGCTCATGGAAGGCATCCGCGCCGGCGAAGTGCCCGCCGCCGTCCACGCCCACGCGGCGATGGCCGCCGCCTACGCGCAGGGCAAGCCCGCCGAGTTCAACCGAGCCCTTGCCGATTACCGCGCGTCACTCGTGGGCAAGCTGGACACCGAGCTGAAGAAAGGCCGGCAGGAACACCTCTTCAACCAGTTCCTCCCGTTCTATCGCAGCATGATGATTTACGTCGTCGCGCTCATCCTCGCCGCCGCGTCTTGGCTGAACTGGTCGGAAAACCTGAACCGTGCCGCGTTCCGGCTCGTGACGCTCGGCGCGGTGGTGCACACCGCCGGGCTCATCTTCCGCATGTATCTCGAAGGCCGGCCGCCGGTGACGAACCTGTATTCCTCCGCCATTTTCGTCGGCTGGGGCGCGGTGCTGCTGGGCGTGGTGTTGGAGCGCATCTTCCGCAACGGCATCGGCAGCGTGACCGCGTCGGCGGTGGGCTTCATCACGCTCATCATCGCGCACCACCTCGCACTGACCTCCTCGACCGGCGACACGATGGAGATGATGCGCGCCGTGCTGGACACGAACTTCTGGCTCGCGACCCACGTGACCACCATCACCATCGGCTACGCCTCCACCTTCCTCGCCGGGTTCCTCGCCACCATCTACGTGCTGCGCGGCGTCTTCACCCGCACGCTGGACGAGGCCACGGCCAAGGCCCTTTCGCGCATGGTCTATGGCATCGTCTGCTTCGCCACATTGTTCAGCTTCGTGGGAACCATTCTCGGCGGCATCTGGGCAGACCAGAGCTGGGGCCGCTTCTGGGGCTGGGACCCGAAGGAAAACGGGGCGCTGCTCATCGTCATCTGGAACGCCATCATCCTGCACTGCCGCTGGGGCAAGCTCTGCGGCGAACGCGGCCTGATGAACCTCGCGCTCTTCGGCAACATCGTCACCGCGTGGAGCTGGTTCGGCACGAACATGCTGGGTGTGGGCCTGCACAGCTACGGCTTCATGGACGCGGCCTTCCGCTGGCTGATGATCTTCAACGCCAGCCAACTGGCTCTCATCGGCCTCGGTTGCCTGCCAGACCGCTTTTGGAAGAGTGGCAACACTGCTGCTCCCGTTGATTTCGGCCGGAGCGATTCGTTGCCCGGCAAAACTCAGGCGGCCTGATCGCGGCTTGGTCGCGCTACATCTGCGGTTCGCCGTTCAAGCCGCGTCCTACTCCGGCTTGTCCAGGTGCTCACCGGGCGGCAGTTCGTCGTAGCCCTCGAAGTGCTCGGGGCGGAGCGGGGAGGAGATGACCTGTTCCTCGCCCAGCCATTTGCCAAGGTCCAGAAGGCGGCAGCGTTTTGAGCAGAAGGGGCCGAATTCCGTCGCGAACCAGTCGCCGGCCTGCTGGCACGTCGGGCACTTGATGGTCGCAGGGCGGGGCATCGTCGCGCGGGGCGTGGGTCACGCGGGCGCGCCGTTCTTGAGGAGCCACACGCCGTCCTCATCGCCGGCTTCCTTGAGCTTCACGTCCACGCGCTCGTTGGCGCGGGTGGGAATGTTCTTGCCGACGAAGTCCGCCTTGATGGGCAGTTCGCGATGGCCGCGGTCCACGAGCACGGCAAGCTGCACGCGGCGCGGCCGGCCGAAGTCGCTGAGGGCGTCCAGCGCGGCGCGGGTCGTGCGGCCGCTGAAGAGCACGTCATCCACGAGCACGACGGTCCGGCCCGTGATGTCGCCGGGAATTTGGGTGGGGTGGACGGTGGGGGCGGGCTGGTTGGCGAGGTCATCGCGGTGCATGCTCACGTCGAGCGTGCCGCAGGGGACAGGCTGGCCCCACAGCTCACCCAGGGTCAGGGCCAGCCGGCGGGCCAGGTGCACGCCACCGGTCTGCACACCCACGAGGACGACGTCCGCGCCGGTTTCGTTGCGCTCGACGATTTCGTGGGCGATGCGCGTGAGCGCACGGGAAAGGGCGGCGGCGTTCAGCAGAAGGGAATCGGGCATGGGAAGGGGGACCGGGAAACCGGCGGCGAGGCGGCCGGCGGGGATCAGTTCTGGCCTTGGGTCTGCCGGGATTTGCGCCACTTGGCGCGGTGCTTGACGATCCAGTCGGTCAGGGCGCGCTCGAAGCCGATGTCGTGCTGGGCCTTCTCGGACTCAATCCACTTGTGCTTCATGATCTCCTCGCGTTCGGCGAGGAACTCGCGGTAGAGCGACGAGTTTTTGACCCATTCGTCGTCGCCGCCCGGTTGGCCAGGATTGTTGGTCATATCAGCCACGATTGCCGGTCTGCAATGGCAGCGGAATGTAGCAGGGGGCCGGGTCGTGACAACCCGTTTTTCGGACCGAAGCATCCCGGGCCGAAGGACAGTGAACAACTTGTGAACAGATGCGGACAAGTTTTCGCGTTCCCGTTTGCGCGGCGATGATGTTTGGCTTCTCCTGTCTCCGTGATTGATTCCTTAGAGCTCACCGGGGAACCACCCGCGCCCGACCTGAAGCGCACGCGCCGCCGGAAGGACGCCGCCATCGACCTGTCCAAGATCGACCGTCTGCCACCGCACTCCATCGAGGCGGAGCAGGGTGCGCTGGGCTGCATGTTGATCGCGCCCAACGAGGCCATCGGCGTCTGCGTGGAGAAGTTCAAGCGCGGCCCCGAGACCTTCTACGACCTCCGGCACCAGTCGCTCTACGAGACGCTCGTCGAGATGAGCGACCGCAAGGAGGCCATCGACCTCATCACCGTCCGCCAGCGGCTCAAGGACAAGGGCCAGCTCGAGGCCATCGGCGGGGTGGCCTACCTCACCGCGCTCGTGGACGCCACGCCCTCGCCCGCGAACCTCCCGTTCTACGCGGACATCGTCGTCGAGAAAAACCTCCTCCGCCGGATGATCCAGACCTGCACCAGCGTCGTGGGCCGCATCTACGACGAGGAGCAGCAGGGCGACGTGGAGACGCTGCTGGACGAAGTGGAAAAGGAAGTCCTCCACATCAGCGAGGAACGCGAGGAAGCCGTCAGCCTCGTGATGAAGGACCTCGTGCACAAGGCGATCTCCCAGATCGAGGAAATGCACTCCCGGCAGGGCCAGACCACGGGCCTCTCCACCGGTTTCACGGACCTCGACAAGATGACCACCGGCTTCCACGGCGGGGAAATGATCGTCATCGCCGCCCGCCCCTCGATGGGCAAGACCTCGCTCGCCATGAACATCGCCGAGCACGTCGCGCTGGACCTCAAGCTGCCCGTCGGCGTCTTCAGCCTGGAAATGTCCGCCGACTCGCTCGTGCTGCGCATGCTCTGCTCCCGCGCCCGCGTGAACCTGCGCGACATCCGCGAAGGCTTTCTCGCCGAACGCGATTTCCCGAAGCTCACCGCCGTTGCCGGCAAGATGGCCGCCGCGCCCCTGTTCATCGACGACACCGCCGGCCTCAGCATCCTCCAGCTCCGCGCCAAGGCCCGCCGGATGCACCAGCAACACGACGTCAAACTCTTCGTCATCGACTACCTCCAGCTCCTCCGCAGCACGGCCAAGCGCGCCGAAAACCGCCAGCAGGAAATCGCCGACATCTCACAGGGCATCAAAGCCCTCGCCAAGGAGCTCAAGGTGCCCGTCATCGTCCTCGCCCAGCTCAACCGCGAACTTGAAAAACGCGGCCCGGGTGAAAAGCCCAAGCTCTCCGACCTCCGCGAATCCGGCTCCATCGAGCAGGACGCCGACCTCGTCGGCCTCCTCTACAAACCCAAGATGGGCAAAGAGGATGACGAAGACCCCGGTGAGCAGCCCAACTACGACGCCGTCCCCGTGAACCTCCTCATCGCCAAGCAGCGCAACGGCCCCACCGGCGACGTCCACCTCACCTTCCTCAAGGGCTTCACCCGCTACGAAAACGCCGCCAAGGTCTCGGACGAGGACGCGCCGCGCGAATGAACTGCGGCCACCGCCCCGGCCCCGGCCCATTCCTGAAGCCTCACGGTGACCGGTCCCGCCGGCCAAGCTGCGCTTGGGCGAGCCGGGCCAGCGTGCGCGCGACGGTGTGCTCAGGCGAGGTGCCGGTTTGCACGGCGACGCAGAGGCTTCCCTTCAGTTCCTTGGGTGCCTGATACAGCCCGCTTAGCGCGTCGTAGTCTTCAAGCCGGGCGTCGGACACGACATCGGCCTGCCACTCGCGCGCCTTCAAGCGCCGCTTCACGACGGTGTCCGCCGCCTGCACTTCGAGGAAGCAGCACGCTACTCCGCGACGAGCCAGCTTCGCCCGCAGGTCAGCTCGTTGCCGGCGGCGGGCGAAGGTCGCGTCCAGGATGATGCCCCGGCCGGCGCGCGCCTGTGCCACGGCCAAGTTCGTAAGCCGGGCATAGATTTGCCGGGTCATCAGGGGCGAATACAGACGGCGGCGGGCGGCAGCGGCGGTGCGCTCATACAACGGAAACCCCGCGAACTCCTTGCGCACGCGATCGGAGGACTGCACTTCCCAGCCCAGCTCCGCACCCAGGGCGCGCGCCAGCGTGCTTTTGCCCGCCGCGATGCGGCCCATGACCACGAGGACCAGCGGCTGCGGGCCGGCCACGGCGTAGCGCAGGGCGAGCTGGAAGTAGCGCCGCGCCCGCGCCGCGCTGGCCTGCCGCTCCGCCTCCGGTGCGGCATGCGCCACGCTGTGGAGGCTCTCGACCTTGCCCCGCACGTAGGCGCGGTAGCATTGGTAGAAGTCCATGAGGCCGCGCATCCCGTCGTCGTGCAGTGCGGCGGCGAGCTTCGCCACGAAATGGCGGGAGAGATCCGGCCGCCCCTCGAAATCCAGATCCATCGCGAGAAACGCGGCGTCATTGGCCACATCCACGTAGCGGAACCGGTCGTTGAACTCGATGCAGTCGAAGATGTGCAGTGCGCGGGGAGTGAGGTGGATGTGCTCGGCATGCAGGTCACCATGGCAATCCCGTATCCGGTTTTCCCGCACCCGGGCCGCGAACAGCGCCGCGTGCCGCCGGTAGAAGTCGTTGGTGAATCCCCGGATCGCGGCGAAGGCCGCCGCCGAAATCGTCCGGCCGACAAAGTCACGCGTTTGCCGGAAGTTTTCATCCGTGCTGATGCGCAGCCGGTTCATCCGGCCCCAGGCCTCGACCGCGGGCGTCGGATGCTGGGCGAGATAGAAATCGCGCAACTGGCCGACGATCCGGTCGAGGTCGCAGGTCGTGACCGCATCCCGCGCCAGCAGGCGGTCGAGGAAATGCCGCTCCGTCAAATGCCGCATCTGGACGGCATACTCGACCACCGGACCGTCCGTCCCAAAGGCGAAGCCAGCTGGAGTGACGGAAATGGGCACCACCCCCACATACACGTCCGGGCACAGCCGGCGGTTCAGTTCCACTTCCCGCTCACAAAAATGCCGCCGGCGCTCCAGCGTGCTGAAGTCAAGAAAGCCAAAGTTCACCGGCTTCTTTACCTTGAACACCCAGGGCGGCGTGATGAAGACAAACGACGAGTGAGTCTGCACCAGGCGCACCGCCCGGGGCCGGTGGGGATAGGACCGGGGGTTCAGCAAGAACGGCAGCAGTCGCTCCTGCCGGGCCAGTTCATCAGACATCCGCATCGAGGCCGACGGATCATTCACGCCGCAACCTTCCCCGCCAACGTGCGATCGGGCTTTGTAAAACTTGGCCGAAGCACGTCAGTTGCGGTGTGTCAGGGAAGCGTTTCCCCGCCAGACAACCCATGCCTCGCACCCGGCAAAGGGCGTTGAGCCGCTCCGGCGGTCAGGCCGAAGCTTCACGGTGAAACGAACCGCAACCCCTCACACCATGCCCCGCCTGACCATTAACGGACTGCCGGTGGACATGCCGCCCGGAAGGACCGTGCTGGACGCCTGCCGCGCCGCCGGGGCCGCGGTGCCCACACTCTGCCACGATGACCGCCTGCATCCGGCGGGCGTGTGCCGACTTTGCCTGGTGCAGCAGGGTGGCCGGGAGCACCCGGTGCCTGCATGCAGCACGCCGGCGGCGGATGGCATGGCCATCGTCACCCGCACCCCCGAGCTGGAGGCGACCCGCCGCACGCTGTTGGAAATGCTGGCCCGCGATTATCCCGCGGATGCCGTGACAGGCTGGCCGGACAAGCCCTTCCACCAATTGCTGACGCAATACCACGTTCAGCCCGGCGCAGATGGAAACCAGCTGCCCGCCGACGCAAACCATCCCTTTGCCTGCGTGTCAGCCACGTCCCACAGCGAGGTCTTTCGGGACACAACGCATCCGTATCTGGCCGCCGATTTCTCCAAATGCGTTCACTGCCTGCGCTGCGTCCGCATCTGCGCGGACGTGCAGGGTCAGTTCGTCTGGCACGCTTTCGGACGCGGCGCGCACACGCGCATCCAGCCGGACGGGCCGTCGCTGCTCGCCAGCCCGTGCGTGAGCTGCGGCGCGTGCGTGGACACCTGCCCGAGCGGCGCGTTGGAGGACCAGTCCATCCTGCGCTTCGGCGAGCCGGAGCAGTGGACGCGCACCACCTGTCCTTACTGTGGCACCGGCTGCGAGATGAACGTCGGCACACGCGGTGACCGCATTGTGCAGGTGAAGCCCGCCCTCGACGCGCCGGTGAACAAGGGCCACCTGTGCGTGAAGGGCCGCTACGCCTTCGACTTCACCCGCGCCGCCGACCGCGTGACGGAGCCGATGATTCGCCGCGGCGGGACCTGGGCCAAGATGAACTGGCAGGAAGCCGTGAACTTCATCGCCGACCGGCTCGCCGCCATCCTCGCCCGGGAGGGGCCGGACAGCATCGGCGTGCTCGGGTCGGCGCGCGGGACCAACGAGGAGAACTACCTCGCGCAGAAGTTTGCGCGGGTGGTGCTCGGCACGAACAACGTGGACTGCTGCGCCCGCGTCTGCCATGGCCCGACCGCCGCCGGCATGAAGGCCACGCTCGGCACCGGCGCGGCGACGAACTGCTTTGACGACATCGAACTGGCCAAGGCGTTCATCATCTGTGGCTGTAATCCGACGGAGGGCCATCCCGTGGTCGGGGCGCGCATCAAGCAAGCCGTGCTCCGCGGCGCGAAGCTCATCGTGATTGACCCGCGTGCGACGGAGCTGGCCCGGCTGGCGGACGTCCATCTCGCGCTGCATCCCGGCACGAACGTCCCGCTGCTCAATGCGCTCGCCCACGTCATCGTGACGGAAAACCTGGTTGACGCCGCCGCGTTGCGCGACCGCGTGGATGACTTCGCCGCGTTCCGCGAGTTCATCAAGGCGTGGACGCCGGAGCGGGCCGCGCGGCTTACGGGCGTGGACGCCGACCTGATTCGCCAGGCCGCACGGCTCTACGCGACCGCGAAGCCGGCGATGTGCTTCCACGGCCTCGGCATGACCGAGCACATCCAGGGCACCGAGGGCGTGATGTGCCTCGTGAACCTCGCGCTGCTCACCGGCAATTTCGGCAAGCCCGGCTCCGGCGTGAACCCCTTACGCGGCCAGAATAACGTGCAAGGCTCCGCGCACATGGGCTGCGAGCCGGGCAACCTTACCGGCTACGTTGCGCTGGAGCAGGCGCGCGACCTCTTCGAGACGGTGTGGCGGGCGCCGCTGCCAAAGACCAAGGGGTTGAACCTCATGGAGATGGTGGATGCCGCTGACACTGGCAAGCTCAAGGCACTCTGGGCCATCGGCTACGACATCGCGCTCACCAATCCAAACAGCACCGCCACGCGCGCCGCGCTGGCCAAGCTCGAACTCGTCATCGTGCAGGACTTGTTCATGAACGAGCTGGCGCGGGAGTTCGCCCACGTTTTCCTGCCCGCCTGCTCGTCCTTCGAGAAGGATGGCACGTTCATGAACTCCGAGCGCCGCGTGCAGCGTGTGCGCAAGGCGCTGGAGCCGCTGGGCAACTCGAAGCCGGACTGGGAAATCATCTGCCTCGTGGCGAGGGCAATGCGTCCGGATGCCGGCTTCAGCTTCGCCTCACCGGAGGCAATCTGGAACGAAGTCCGCCGCGTCTGGCCGGCCGGTGCGGGCATCAGTTACGAGCGCATGGAGCACGGTGGCTTGCAGTGGCCCTGCCCGGGCGAGGACCATCCCGGCACTGCCATCCTGCACACGCAGAGCTTCCCGCACGGCCCGCGTGCGCCACTCAAGCGCGTGGACTACGAGGCGAGCGAGGAGGCCCCGAGTGCGGAATTCCCGTTCCTGCTCACCACCGGCCGCACGCTCTACCAGTTCAACGCCGGCACGATGACGCGCCGAACGCCGAACGCCCTGCTCCGCGCCACCGACACGCTGGCCCTTGCGCCTGCTGACGTCGCGCGTCTTGGCCTGAGTGACAACGACCGCGCGCGCGTCCGCAGCCGGCACGGCGAAACGCTCATGCCTGTCCGCGTGGACCCGCGGGTGAAGACCGGCGAACTGTTTGCCACGTTCCACGCGGTGGAAAGTCACTTGAACCAAGTCATCGGCCCGGGCCGGGACCGCGTCACCTTGACGCCGGAATACAAGGTCGTGGCCGTGGCGGTGGAGAAAGCGTGACCTATGCCGGAAGTCTTTGGCTTCGACTGCTACTCGCCGAAGGAAATCGCGGAGCGGGTGGAAAACGTCGGCGTGACGAAGGCGAATCTGCCGCTGTTGTCCATGGCCGCACTGGGCGGGCTGGCGGGTGGCTTCATCGGCTTGGGCGCGCTCTTCGCTACAATCGTCTTCAGCGACGGCTCACTCAGTTTCGCCATCAGCCGCCTGCTCGGCGGGCTGGTGTTCTCGCTTGGCCTCATCCTCGTGGTTGTGGCGGGCGCGGAGCTCTTCACGGGCAACAACCTGCTGGTCATGGCGTGGGTCTCGCGGCGCATCCCCTCTGGGAAGCTGTTGGAAAATCTGGGCGTCGTCTTCCTGGCGAACTTCATCGGAGCCGCCGGGTTGGCTTTGCTCGTGTCGCTCTCCGGCCACGCGAACATGAATGGCGGCGCGCTGGGCAAGACCGCCGTCGCCATCGCGACTGCGAAGTGCGCGCTGCCCTTCGCCGAGGCGTTCTTCAAGGGCGTGCTATGCAACCTGCTTGTCTGCCTCACCGTCTGGCTCGCGCTTGCGGGCCGCACGGTCACGGACAAGATCCTGGCCATCATCTTCCCCATCGCCGCGTTCGTGGCCGCCGGCTTTGAACACAGCGTGGCGAACATGTATTTCATCCCGCTCGGGCTGTTTCTGAGCGATGGCTCAGCCGCTGGTGCCCTTAGCTGGGCTGGTTTCCTGCACAACCTCCTGCCCGTGACGCTGGGCAATCTCGTCGGCGGCGCAGGGATGGTGGGGCTGGTCTATTGGGTCATTTACCGCCGCCCCTCCGCGGCCAACGCGGCGGCCGGCGGCCGGTCGAATCCGCCAACATGAACGTGGAGGTGATTCCGCCTTGCGCCCGAACAATCAACTCGCGTTTGCCATCGCGCTGGCGAATCAGCTTGCCGCCCATCCGAATCCTCGCAAAATGCGCAGCCGATGCCGTCAGCCTCGCATTGGCGGCGTCAGGCTGGTTAAGCCCGCGTAGCGCCAGCTACGCACGGCGGCGGTTGACGGATAAGCCGCGGTTCACTTTGGTTCGGTCAAGGTCTGGAGAGGTGGCTGAGTGGTTTAAGGCACACGCCTGGAAA
>CAZQEW010000122.1:0-13774 GCA_964591495.1 uncultured Klebsiella sp. | reverse complement strand
CGGGGACCGACGCCGCCACTGGCCGCGCGAAGGGCTCCAGATGCTCGCCGAGCCGAACGAGGCGGGCGCTGTTGAAGACGACCAGCAGCAGGCCGAACGCGGTAAGCGTGAGCTTCTGCTGCACGGCGGCCTGCGCGGCGACTTCGGTCGCGGCGGCGTTGTCCTGCTGGCTGAGGAGGGAGGTGACTTGCATGGAATGTGTGGGGCTGTCTCAGGCGGAGAATTGCAGGCGGAACCAACGCCAGCCCCAGCCGCAAACGAGCAGCGCGGCCAGGAGCGCGACGATGATTTGGCCGGGGGGAAAGTCGTAGTGGTTTGCCAGCACCAGGCCGGCAAGCACGCTGCCCGCACACACCACGGGCGCGACGAAGAACATCGTGCCGGCCTCTCGGCAAAGGTTCTTGGCCACCAGGGCGGGCAGCACGAGGCAGCCAAACGTAAAGAGCAGCCCCGACGAACGGATGGCCAGCCCGGTGCTCAGGCCCAGCGCGGTTGCGAGGCCGAGCGACCACGCGCCAATGCGCATGCCGACGGCGGCAGCCATGACGGGGTCGCAGACGAACAGCACGATGCGCTGGCGCAGGGCGAGCACAAACAGGCCGGTCCCCGCCGCGAGCACGGCAAACGTCACCACGTCTGCCGTCGCCGCGCCGATGATGCTAGACGCCATTGCGGCCTGCACAAACTTGAGGCCGTTCGGGTGCTTTGCGAGGAGCAGGATGGAGCCGCTCGCGCCCACGAGGAAAATCCACGCGGTGACTTCCTCGTGGCTGGTGCCACCGCGTTGCGCGCGGGTTCCCGTGGCGAGCGCGGCAAGGACGGAAAAGGCAACGGCGAAGGCGGCGGGCTGGCCGGTGCCGAGCAGGGTGTCCAGCGCCAGCCCCAGCAACGAAGCCTGGGCCACGGCTGCGGCGATGAACACCTGCGCCCGCGCCACGACGATGACGCCAAGGAACGAGAGGAGCAGTCCGGCGAACAGCGCGGCAAGATACGACGGCGCGAACAGAGACCAGGAATTGAGAAAGCCGGATATCATGGCTGCGGATTGGTGGGGGATTTCGTTTCCTGCGCCTGCTCCACCGCGACGTGGACGCAGCCCTGGGCATCGTGGTGGACGGCGACCGGCACCCCGAACGTGCGGCTGAGGTTGGCGGGCGTGAACACTTCCTTCAGCGGACCGCCGGTGAGCTTGCCGCCCCGCAGAAGCGCGGCATGCGTCGCGTGTTTCGCCGCGATGCCCAAGTCGTGCGTGACGAAGACAATCGTGATGCCCTGCTCGCGGCTCAGGCTGGTGATGGCGTCCAGCAAGCTCGCAGCGGCGGCGAGGTCCAATCCGGCGGTCGGCTCGTCCACAATGAGCAGCAGCGGGTCGCGGATCAGCGCGCGGGCCACCAGTGCGCGCTGGCGCTGGCCGCCGGACAGCGTCCACAGGCTGCGCTCGCGCAGGTGCGTGATGGCCATGAGGTCGAGCACGCCCTTGAGCCGCGCATCGCGCTGGGTGCCGTTGACCGTGATGCCCACGAGGCCGCCGAGCACAAACTCACGGACCGTGGTGGGCACGCTCGGGTTGACCTCGCATTCCTGCGGCACGAGCGCGAGCCGCGTGCGGCGCTGGAAATCGGCGCGGAGGAAAATCTTTCCGCGCACGGGCTTCACCGCGCCCAGCAGCGCCTTGATGAGCGTGCTCTTGCCCTCGCCGTTGGGCCCGAGCAGCGCCCAGAACTCTCCGCGCCGGATGGCAAGATTGACGTCGGCGAGGACGGTGCGCCGGCCGTAGGCGAGCGTGACCTGCTCGGCGCAGAGCACGGGCTTCTCCTCGGCGGCAGGCGGCGCGGCAGCGGGGGACGCGTTGCTGGCCGGCGCGCGGGAGCCGGTGGCAAGCAGTTGGTCGGTGCGGGAGCTCATGTCACTTGGCTTTCAACGCGGTCAGGAGCTGCTCGGCGTTGTGCTTGAGCATCTGGAAGTAGTCGTCCGTGGCGGCACGTGCGCCGGCCTGATGGGCCATGCGCACCGGGGCCGCTCCCGACTGCTTGGCGGCGAACTCCACGAAGCGCTGCTCGAAGTAGGGTGCGGTGAGGATGACCCGCACCTGCTTGGCCTTCATCTTCGCGACGAGTTCCTGAAGGTGCTTGGTCGTGGGCGGCACGCCGGGGCTGGGTTCGAGATAGCCCAGGACTTCGAGGCCGAAGCGGCGCGCGAAGAAATACCAGAGGTCATGGTCGCCCACGATGAAGCGCCCGCGATGCGCGCCAAAGGCAGCCAGCCAGCCGCCAACCTGATGGTGCGCGAGAAACCCCTTCACCGCCGCCGCGTCCTTCAGCTTCTCGAATTCGAGCGCGAGCTTCTCCACGTCGTCCTGCTTGCCGCATTCCTCGCCGACGAGCGCGACGGCGAGGCGCTGGCGGAACTTGTCGTGGTTCGCGGCGAACTCGGCTTTCCACTCGGGGCGCAGCTCGGTGAGCTTGTCGCGGATTTCGCGCGCGGCGCGCAGGCCCTCAATGGGGTCGAGGAAGTAATGCGGGTTGCCGTCCTCGTGGAAGCTGCCGGGGGGATTGTTGGCGGCCTCGCCCTCGAGCGGGCGGACGTGGCGGCCGAGATTCAAGTTGCCCCGCTTGCCGGGTTTGACCGCGTCGTTGTTCACGGTGCGCATGAGTTTCTCGAGCCACGCGTTTTCGATGCCCTGGCCGACCTGGAGGTAGAGGTCGGCGCGGTTCAGTTCCTTGGCGAAACTGGGTTTGAGTTCGATTTCATGCGGGTCCTCGGTGCCTTTGCTGAAGCAGAAGGTCTGCACGCGCGCACCGCCGATGAGGCGGGCAAGGCTGTCGAGGTCCGTGGTGCTGGCGCACACACGGAGCGGTTCTGCGGCCGTGACCGATTGAACTACGGTCAGGGACCAGGTGAGGGTGAGGATTTGCAGCAGACGGCGGCGATGGCTTTGGTTTGGTTTCATGGTGCAGGGTTTGAATGAGTGAGGTGGCAATTCATGGTTGATGGCTGGCAGGAGCCGTGGCCGCCGCTTGGGGCGTGTTCGTCCCGGCAGCGCGCAGTCGTCCGTTCAACGCGGCCAGCCGTGCGTCAATGGCGGCGGTGGACGGGGAGAAGCGGCGGAGCTTGTGCAGGGAATTCACGGCGGCCGCCAGCTCGCCGCGCCGCTCTTCCAGCAGCGCCAGGCGGGCGGTGAGCTGGCGGTAGAGGAACGGTTCAGGCCGGTCTCCGGTGCGCTCCTGTGCCTCCCAGATGGCGATGGCGCGGTGCCAGAGCACGCTGGCGCGCGAGAAATCATCGCGGTCGAGGTAGAGCGCTTCGCCGAGTGCGAGCAGCAGCTCCGGGTGGTCGCGATTCTCGCGCAGGCCCTCGCGCAGCACGGCTTCTGCCGCATGCGACTGGCCGTAGGCCCGGCGCATCCACGTGGCGGCTTCCAGGTAGGAAGGGACATGGTGCTTGTCCACCTGAATGGCCAGCCACAACCACGGAAACATCTCCGCCGTGAGGTTGCCGGCGGCGCGGTCCGAGCCGCCTTGGTTTAGGTGCGTGTGCCGATGCGGGCGAAAGTGCCAGGCGAAGCGCGCTATCCAGTCGGCCGGCGCGGCGGGCTCCGAGGCCACCTCTGCCGAGGTGGATGAACAGCGCAACTCATCTTCCAAAGTCCCGTGGGCGTCCGCGTCGGGCGGCGCGTAATCCTCCATGGCGGCGGCGCTGTGGAAGTAATCGTAGGCCTTCGCGAAGCACCAGTCCGCCAGCACGCCACGCGCGGCTGCCGTCAAGCCGGCCGGCGGGGCGGTCTCCCGGTCGAGCCCGGCCGCGAGCCGGGGCATGAGCCAAAGGTTCAGACACAGGCCGGCCGTCAGCCCCAGACCAAACAGCAACGGCGTGGCGACCTCAGTCGAGCGGGACGTCGCGTCTGCTGCGGCCGGCGCCGCTCGCGTGCTTCGCCATCGACCCGTGCGCCGCAGCCAGAGCCAGCCACCGGTCAGGGCGAGGATTCCGGGCGTCAATCCCAGTCCGCTCCAGAGCACCTTGACCGGCCAGCCGCCAAAGTTGCCGAAGTGCAGCGGGCGCAGCATGACCTCGGCGCGCTCGGCCAATGAGAGCGCCCGGGCATCGCGCACACCGGCCACCGCACCGTCGTGGGCGGCGAGCAGCACATGGCTGGAGGACGGTCCCAGCAATGGCTGCCCGAGCAGCCCGCCGCGCACGCGGAACGGCCCGTCCGTTTGCGTGGGGAACAACAGGCTGCGCGGTTCCAGCTCCGGCAGCGCCGTTTGAGCGCGCCGCCACAGTTCATCCAAGGGCACGCCAGCGCGGATGCGTTCGCGCGGCGCTCCGGTAGCCGAGACTTTGGGCGCAGCGAGTTCGCGGAGCTTCGGCAGGTTGAACCAAGCCCCGCTGACCGCGATGAGGAGGTTGAAGGCCAGCGCGGCCAGGCCCACTGCGATGTGCGCGTTGGCCACCCGCCGCCGGAGCGGAAGCGCGGGACGGAAGGGGGACGCCAGCCGACTGGTGAGGAACCGCCGGTAAATGCACAGACCGGTAAGGCACGAAGCCGCCAGCGTCACCCCAAAGATTCCGACCAACACCTGTCCCGGCGTGCCGAGGAACAGGCCGTAGTGCAGCTTGTAGAGCCAGCCGGTAAGCGCGTCCGGGGCCAGCCGTCGCCCCAGCACCCAGCCGGTGTGCGGGTCGAGGAAGACCTCGGCTTTGACCGGGTCGAACGGGCCGTCGCGCTGCCGCAGGTAGGCGATGACGGAGCGGCCTTCCCCCTCGTTGGGACGCATGCTGAAGAGGTCGTAGCCGGGCAGCGCATCCAGCGCGGCCTCGGCCAGTTTCTCCAAAGGCACGCGCTCCGGTCGGACCGCGACCTGGTGCAGGTGCGGGTTGAGCCAAGCATCAAGCTCGGACCGCCACACGATGACCGACCCGCTGACGGCGAGCACCAGCAGGAACAGCCCGGTGCCCACGCCAAGCCAGGCGTGCAGGCGATACCAGAGTTTGGTGCGAACAGCGTTCATGGTCAGGCACCGAAGGGCGGGCAATCACCCACGAGGCGGTGCAGTTCATTGCGGGCTCGGATGACCGCGTCGTGGTCCGCGACCGCGATGGCTGCGGCCATTTGCTGCCGCCAATGTCGCAGCGCCGCTTGCAGGGCATCTCGCCGCGCCGCCGCCTCCGGCGACTCCGCGTCTTCGAGCAGGCCAGCGAAGCTGACTCCACAGCACGGACAACCGGCCCCCGCCGCCGCGGCGGAGCGGTGGCGGCGGCGGGGCGGGGCGGCGGGGGAGTGAGCGCGGCGGGGACGCATGGCTAGAACTTGAAGCGGACCTGCCCGAAGAAGTTCCTCGGCGCACCAGCATTGCCGGCATTCTGCGCGGAGAAGTCGTCGTTGATGTAATACTCGTCGGTGAGATTGTTCACCCCGACGAGGAACTCCCATTGCGCGTTGAGCCGGTAGCTCACGGCGGTGTTGAGCAGCGTGTAGCTGGGGAGGATTTGCGGGTTCACCGTGTTGTCCCGCAGCGGGCGGCTGCCGACGTAGTTGGCGGAGACGTTCCAGTTCCACTTGTCCCAGCTCAGGTTGTGGCCGAGGCCGAAAAGGTGCTCGGCGCTCATGCGGACGCGGTAACCCGCGAAATTCACGCCCGGCGTGGTGACGAACTCGAGGTGCCGCGCGTCATGCCACGCGTAGTTGCCGTAGAACTCGGAGTGCTCGTTGAACCGCACGCGCAGGTCCGTCTCGACGCCCTTGGTCCGCGTGCGCGCGTTGGTGAAGATGAAGTCGTTCGGCCCGGTGCGGAACGAGCGCTGGCCGTCCTTCTTCTCCATGTTGAAGTAGCTGACCTGGGCGAAGACCCGGTGCTGCCAGAGGTCAAACTTCAACCCGACCTCTTGATTGATGGTGACCTCGGGCTTGAGGAGCTGCGGCACGACGACGCCCGCCAGCGTGCTCAACGCGGGCGCCAGCGGCTTGACGCCCTCGGCGTAGTTCGCAAAGAACGCGGCCTGGTGCGCCTCGGTCTTGTAGAACGTCCAGTCAAAGCCGGCGCGCGGGCTGAACCGGGCTTTCTCCTGCTCGGAGACGACGCCGGCGTTCGAGCGCCGCAGCGACTGCTCGAAGTTGTCGAACCGCGCGCCCAGCGTGAAGCCCATCTCCGCCACCTCGACCCGGTCCTGCAACGTCACGCTGTAGATGTCCTGCACGAAGTAGGAGGCCACGTTGGCGCCGCGGATGCCGCGCGGGTCGTTGGCCACGTTGCTCACGGGCGTGTTGTAGTTCGGCCCCACGTAGGTGGGCGCAGCGGTGAAGTTGGGCGAATCCTGCTTCTGCCCGCCGTTCTCCCCTGACAGGCCGAGTTGAAACGCGTTCTTTCCCCAGTCGAGTTCCTTGTCCCACTTCAGCGAGATGTCATTGAGGATGGCGTGGTCCGCGAGGTCCGTCTCGGTGTAGCCCTTGTTCGAGGCCGTGGGCGGCGGGACGATAGTGATGCCGCCCTCGAAGTGTCGGTCGTAGAGCGTCAGCGTGGCGCGGTGTTCGAGGCTCCACTCCGGCGCGAGCTGGAGGTGGTTGCGCAGGGAGAGCGAGTGGTATTCGCCGTCAATGAACACGCCGGGGATGCCGAAGTTGTCCTCCTGCGTGATGCCGAACATCGGCCGTCCGTTTTGCAGCGGCACAATCGAGCCGCGCAGCGCCTTGATGCCGCTGAAGAAGTAGCCGAACTCCGTCGTGAGCGGGTCGAAGAACTTCTGGTCGAAGCTGAACTTCCCGTATTGCGTGTCGCGGTCCGTGCCCCGCTGGAAGCCGTCCGAGTGCCCGACGCCACCGGCGAAGGAGAACCCTCCCTGGCCAAACGGCACCCAGGTTTTCGCCGCCGCCTCGAGGCTGTTGAAGCTGTCGCCGCGCAGACTCATTTCCCCGCTGAACTTCTCCGTGGCCTCGGGCTTGGCGAAGAACTGCACCACGCCACCCACCGCCCCGCGCCCATAGACCGAGGAAGCCGGGCCCTTGATGAACTCGACCCGTTCCAGCAGCAGCGTGGGGATGAGGATGACATCCGCGTTGCCCTGCAGCAGGCGCAGCGGCACGCCGTCCACGAGCACGAGCACGTCCTGCGTGTCCCGCAGGCCGCGCGTCTCGAAGCGCGTGAAGAAATTGCCCTGCGTGCCGTGCTGGAGGCCGGAGATGGAACGCATGGCCTCCTCCAGCGTGGCCGCGCCGGAGCGCTGAAGCTCTTCCTTGGTAACCACGCTGGCGTTGAAAGGCACCTTGAGCGGCTCCTCCTCGATGCGGCTGGCGGTGGTGATTTTGCCGCCGGTGACGACGACCGTAGGCAACTGAGCGGGAGCATTGGTGACTGCGGGCGTTGCGTTTTGTGCCATCGCGGGCAGCGCCGTCCCGGCCAGGACCGGGGTGGCGGCTTGAAGCAGACGAAGGGTTTTACGGACGTTCATATTCGGGCAAATGGGCGGAGCACATCGCAAGCGACGGCTCAAAGTTTTCGGTTCAGGTGGATGCCTGCGCCGGACGCACACGCGCCCGACGCCCTGAGGGCAAAATGCCGGCACCCGTTCAGGAGCTATGGCGGAAGTCGTGCTCATGCAGTGAAACCGGCGGCGCGCGCCCCGGGGGAAAACGGTCAGGAATAGCGGTGGCGAACCGCACCGATGACGGAAGCAACCCCTGCACCTCACCGCCAGCGAACCCAACCGTCGGCAGGGGCACAGTGGCGGCGTCCGCAAGCCCGGTGGCTAACAGCGTGGCAGCGCACTCGTGCGACGACTTTTCCGCGTCGTGCTCGTGGCCGTGGGGACAGTTCGCCGCGTGCAGCCAGTCGTGGGCCGCAGGATGGACGGCAATGAACCCGGCCAACAACAGACTGGCCGCCCCGGCAAGCAGTAGCATCCGTGCTGCGATGGAAGGCGGGCGCTTCACTGGGTTTTGACTTGGAGCCGGTAGAACCGGCGCGCGGACGCCGGCGGTGCGAGGCAAGCCGCGAGCTGCAGCCATAAGGCCGATTGCCAAAGGCACGGGGCCAACACCGTGGAAAGGTGGCCGAGTCTAGTGGGCATGAGCCGATTCGTTCTCATTCACGGGCTGGAGTTGTTTCCACTCGGGGAAGGGATCGGGCAGCGCAGACCACGAGTCGGGACCGGACTTCATCTCGCGCGCATTCGCTTCTCTTCGAGTTGCTGGCCGATGAAAACAAGTTCCTGCCGGCGATCGCCAAATGGTTTCTCCGAGAGACGACGGATCTCGGCGAGGGACGCGGCGTCGGTCGGCCAGTAATCCTTGTCCACCGCCGCCCACCAGAAGCCGGCGCATTGATGCACACCGGTGCTGCCGGCTTGTTGCCAGAGCCCGGCGTGCTCCATACGCGTGGCGAGCCAGAAGTAGCCTTTGCTGCGCAGCAGGCCGGCCCAGTTCTGATGGATGAATTTCCAGAATCGCTGCGGATGAAACGGCCGACGCGCGCGGTAGACGAAGCTCCCGATGCCGTATTCCTCGGTCTCGGGCTGCTCCTCGCCGCGCATCACCTTCATCCAGCCGGGCGCCTGTTGCGCCGCGGCGAAGTCGAACCGCCCCGTGTCGAGCACCTCCTTGAGTGGCACGCGCCCTTGCTCGGACTCCACGATGTGCGCGCGCGGGTTGAGCTTCGTCAGAATGACCCGCAGGGACTTTCGTTCCGTGGCGGTGACGAGGTCGGTCTTGTTCAGCACGATCACGTCGCAGAACTCCACCTGGTCGATGAGCAGATCCGTGACGGTGCGATCGTCGTCGGCGTTCAATGCGGCGCGACGTTCCTTGAGCGAGTCGGACTGCTTGAAGTCGCGCAGGAAATTCTTCGCATCAATGACGGTCACCATCGTGTCGAGACGCGCGACTTTGCTGAGCGTCTTGCCGTCGGTGTCGGTGAAGGTGAACGTTTCAGCAACCGGCAGCGGCTCGCTGATGCCGGTGGATTCGATGAGCAGGTAATCGAACTTGCGCGCCTTCGCGAGGGCGGCGACTTCAGCGAGCAAATCCTCGCGCAGCGTGCAACAGATGCAGCCGTTCTGCATCTCGACAAGCTTCTCTTCGGTGCGCGAAAGCCTCGCGCCGCCGTTGGCCACCAGAGCGCCGTCGATGTTCACCTCGCTCATGTCGTTGACGATGACGGCGACGCGCAGGCCCTCGCGATTGTGGAGGACGTGGTTGAGCAACGTGGTTTTGCCGGCCCCGAGAAATCCGGACAGCACGGTGACCGGAAGGCGCGTGGGCGCGCGGCGGGTGGCGGGTTTGGAGTGAGGGCGAGCGTTGCCAGTGGGGCTGGTTTTCATGAGTGAGGTGAGAGACTGGGGAAAATCATCTATTTGCGGCCGAGGTGAAGGAGGCCAACGGAGCCAGAGCGGGGCAGCCCGGCTGGCGGCGTGCGGAGACGAAGACGCCCGGCCGTGACCCCGCATCCTGACCGGACACGCCGGCCTCTGTCGGCAACACGGACACGCGGGAGACAGGTGTTGCGGACAAATCGACGCCCGCCACACGGCGGGCTGGAGAAATGCAGGATGTCTGGTTACGGCCGGCGTCTTCGCCTCGGCACCCCAGCCCAAGAGTGGTTGGGAAATGGGACCAAGCGCCCGCATCCCAAACCAGAGACAAACTGGCTGGGGCGAAGCGCTGATTACAGGGTCGCTTCATTCGCTTTTGCATCATCGCCATCAGGAAAAACTTTTTGGTCCGGTCGGAGAGTGGGGGAAATCTTCGGAAGGATTTCGCCCGCTGGCGCACTGCCTCAAGAATTGGAGCAGCCGACAACTGCCCGCACCGCACGTGCGGCGAAGGCCGGAGGACAGGGAAGGACTAACGGTGGGCCGGCGGGGCGCGACCTGGGGGGAATCGGTCGGGCTGTGGAGGAGTCAGGCGCTCATGCGCCAGTGGGGGTAGGCTGATTTCGATGCCAAAGAATTTGCCGTCCGGTAGGGGCGCGGCGGCGGCATCCATCAACCCCGCTGCCAGCAGCGTGGCGGCGCACTCGTGCGTCGGCGCATCGGAGTCGTGGTGATGGTGTTCGCAGTGGCCGGCCGTGTTGTGCAGCCGTGCGTGCCAATCCGGGGACACCGCCGCTGCGCTCGCTCCCAGCAGTCCGGCAATTGCCAAGGCAACCAGCAGGCGAGTCAGCCACAGGCGCGCAGCGGAGATGTGCCGGGCGAGGTTCACTTCGGGGAAATCAAATCCAATACGGCCTGCACGGGCCGCGCGTTCTTGAAGACCATTTTCGCACCGGTCTTCCGGTCGCTGGTCACGACGTTGTCCGCCAGCGCGACCACTTCGCCCCGCTCGTTGAACACCGGGCAGCCGCTGGAGCCGCGCCCGAAGTCGGCGGTGATGCTCATCATCACGGCGTCGCCCGTCTCTTTCTGACCGGTGAAGTAGCGCGAGACGATGCCCTCGGTGAGCGTGTAGAACTGGCCTTCCGGGTGCCCCATCACAAACACCCGCGAGCCGACCGGTGCGGTCGTGGACAACGGAAGCGGGGTGAAGCCATCGCCGTCGAGCTGCAGGATGGCGACATCGCGCGCCTCACTGGCCGCCAGCACCTCGCGCACGCCGCAGATGCGCCCATCGCCCGTGATCACCACCATCACCGCGTGCTTCGGCTCATCCACGACGTGGTAGCAGGTGACAAACGCGCCGGCTGGGGTGAGCACGAAGCCGGTGGCCGTCGTGAGGTGCAAGTCGTCACACGAGTCGCACTTGTAGAGTGACGCCACGACCAGCACGCCGGGCCGGAGGCTGGCAAACGCGGGAGGCGAGACCGGCGCAGCGGGCGGCCGGGGCAAGGCCAGCCGGCAGCGTTCCCGCCCGAGTTGCGCGACCAAATTGGTCATCGAGACGAATTTCTTTCCCGCCATCAGCTTGATGCCGGCGGCGCGCAATTCCCCTTCAACCCGGCTGTCCTCCACGACCTCGCCCGCCAGCACCGGAGTGCTCTTGGCGGGCGGACTGCCGCGTTGCTCGGCCGCCAACCCCAACACGGTGCACAGGGCCGCCATCAGCACGAGACTGATGGCGAGCCAGTGAACCGGATTGAGTTGACGACGGGGCATTTGTTTGGAAGGGCGGGGCGCGGCGCACGGCCGCGCCCCGCTTGCTTTCAGTGGTTACTGAATCTTCGTGGCGACGAACACCTGCTTGCCGCCTTCCGTCTTCGCGGTGCCGGTGGCGGTGACCTTGTCCACGGGGCCTTTGCAGACCTTGCCGTGGAACGCCTTGCTCACGGCATTGTCCTCGAGGAGGTAGGTCGTGGTCTTGCCGGCCGCCGTCACCTGGATGGCGTTCTGGCACTTGGGCGTCTGGCCCAGCTCGCACTTGGCGCACATGCCCTTGCCGGTGATGGTCTGCTCCTTCTCCGCCGCAAAGACACTGGCGACCGTGAGCGAGACTGCCGCCGCGAGGGCGAGGCTCAGTTGTTTCTTCATCTGTTGTCCTTTCTTTGTTTGTTGTTTGTTTTGTCTGCTAGCAGCCCGCCCCACCAAGGGCGGACATCGGGTGGCCGCAACTGCGGCCGAAAGTCATTTGCGTTGCACCTGAAGCACGGAGAGCGCGCCGTCGGCTCCGGCGACGGCAAGGGTTTGGTCGTCTGGACTCCACGCCAGCGCACTGACGGCTTGGGCGAAGTTGTGCCGGGCCACGGGCGCATCGGGATAACCGAGATGCCAGATGAAGACCTCGCCGGTGGCGCTGCCGCTGGCAAGGAGGGTGCCTTTACCTTGGAATTGCATGGCCGTGACCGCGCCCCGGTGCGTGGTGAGCATGAGGGGCGTGGTGCCCGCCGGGCCTTTGCCAGAGCAACGCCAGACGATGCCGGTGGGGCCGGCCCCGGTGGCGAGCCATTCGCTGTCGGCGGACCAGGCAAGGGTTTTGATGCGGGCTGGATAGCCACTCATCTGCAACGGCTCGGCCTCGCGGAAGGGCAGCCGCCAGCAGGTCATCGCGTTGTCAAACGTGGGTGCGACGACGTAGCGTCCGCGCGGGCTGAGGGCCACGCCGCCGAACGGCGACTTGTGCGCGAGCGTTTCCGGCGGTTCATCGGCCCCGGGTTTGAACAGGCGGACTTTCCCGTAGCACGCGGTGGCCAGCACCGCACCATCGCTGCGCCAGCTCAGACCGGCGACGGTGCTTTCGTGGCCGGCGAAGCGCAGGCCCGGCGAACCGTCGGGCGTCCACAAGCGCAGGTGCCGGCCCGCGCCGCTGGCCAGCCAGTTGCCGCTCGGCGACCACGCGAGATGCTCGACCCAGTTGCTCCCGCCCTCCTGCTCGCGTCCGGGCGCGAAGGAAACCGGTTCCCACAGACGGATGCCGCCATCCTCACCGCCCGTGGCGAGCCCGCCGTTCTTGGACCAAGCCACGCACAAGGCTCCGCCGCGATGCGCCAGCTCGCGATGGACGAGTGCGCGGGCGCTCACCTCAGCCACGCACAACTCGCCGGCGGCGGTGACAGCGGCGACCTGCGCACTGTCCGGCGACCACGCGAGCGCGCGGATGTGCTCGCCGCACACGACGCTCCAGGCATCGCAGCGGAAGGCCGGCGGTTGCGTGCTCAGGAGCATCATGCGACGAGGCAGTTGCGGAAGCCGGCGGTGAGTTCCGCGCGGTCGAGGTTGCGGCCGATGAAGATGAGCCGGCTGGTGCGGGGTTCGCCGGCTTTCCACGCGCGGTCGGGCTTGCCGTCGAAAAGCATGTGCACGCCTTGGAAGACAAAACGGTTGGGCGTGTTGGCAATGTGCAGGATGCCCTTCATGCGGAAAATATCCGCGCCCTTGGTGGCGAGAAGCTCGCTCATCCAGGCGTTGAGTTTCTTCGGGTCCAGCGGCGTTTCCTCCGTAATGCCCACGGAGCTGACGGTGTCGTCGTGCGTGTGACCGGCGGCGTGTTCGGTCGCGTGGACTGGCTCCACCAGCGCACCGTCGCGGCGGACGACCATCGCAAATTCCTCGGGCAGGTGCTGCGTGCAGAGCAAGTAGTGGCCCGGCTCCGCGACGCGCAGACGGAAGGTGCCGCCGCCCGCCGGCGCGAACGCGAGTTTGTGCAAAGCCCAGCGCGGCGGAAACTCCGCGCCATCCGGCACGGTCACGCCGGGCGTGCTGAAGAGTTTGAGCGCTTCCTTGCGCGCGGCGGTGGCATCAGCCTCGTTCAGGCCCGCGAGCTTGAGCGCCACCAAACCCATCTCCGGGTCGGGGCCGGGCTGGAAGGCCAGCTCGTAATCGCCCGGCGCGAAGGCATACGTGCCACTCCACTCGAAAGGCAGCTCCTCGCGTAGGAAGTCGTCGTCCACGGCGAGTTTCGCATCCAGGTCGAAGGCGTGGATGTCCACCACGCGCTCGACGGGCACGAGCGATTGCTGCGTGCGGTAGAATCGGGCGACGGCGTTCATCCCGCGCAGGCGGGTTTCGAGGTTGGTGAGCTCGGCCTCCGTCACGAGGTCGGTCTTGTTGAGGAGAATCACGTCGGCGAAGGCAATTTGCTCCTGGCATTCCTTGCTGTCGCCGAGGTGCCGGGCGACGTGCCCGGCGTCCACCACGGTCACGATGCCGTCGAGGCGGAACTGCGCCTTGACCTCGTCGTCCACGAAGAACGTCTGCGCGACGGGGCCGGGGTCGGCCATGCCGGTGGTTTCGACGAGGATGTAGTCGAACTTGTCACGGCGGCGCATCAGGTTGCCGAGGATGCGGATGAGGTCGCCGCGCACGGTGCAGCAGATGCAGCCGTTGTTCATCTCGAAGACTTCCTCGTCGGCGTTGA
>CAZQEW010000121.1:0-14362 GCA_964591495.1 uncultured Klebsiella sp. | reverse complement strand
ACGATGCGCGCCCCGTCCTTCCTCGGCTCCTTGTTGACGAGGAAGGCGAACTCGCGTTCCTGGCGGTCGTTGATGAGCTGGTAGAGCTTTTCGTTCAGGGCGACGTCCTGACCGTTGATCGCGAGCACGTAGTCGCCGGGCTTGATTTCGGTCTGCTTGTAGGAACCCGGCGCGCCGATCGGCACCTCCGCCACGCGGATGCCCGGCCCGGCGTGCCGGTAATCAAAGGTGAAACCCAAGTGAGGGGTGACCGGTTCCGGCGTGCTGCCGGCGGCCGGCGAAACCTCGCTGTGCGACGCCTCCAGCTCGCCGATCATCATGCCCAGCACGGTGGAGAAATCATCATTGGTTTCCACGGCTTCCAGCAGGGGCTCGTAGCGCTTGCGGATGGCTTCCCAGTCGCGTCCATGGAAGTTCGGATCGTAGAAGTTGTGGTGGTAACTGCGCCAGAACTGGGTGAAGGCGGCCTTGCGTTCGGCCTTTACGTCGCGTTCAAAGTCGGCGCTGAAGGTCACCTTTTCCGGCCCCTTTTGGTCCCCGAGCCTGAACTTCCATGCCTCCGCGGTCTGCACGAAGAGCGCGGCCTTGCTCTCGGGCAGGACGCGCAGGCCGGCCTTGCCGCCGCCCGTCGTCTGGCGTTTGGTTTCCTTGCCGTCATAGCTGACCGTCCACACGTCGCCCTCGGAAAGGAAGGCGATGATGCCGTCCGCCGTGACCGTCAGGTCGGCCGCGGGGTTCTGGGAAGAGAGCTTCCGGATGCGCCGATGGATGTCCGTGAAGTCGATGTCCACCTTAACCTTGTCTTTGGGCTTCTCAAACTTCAGGTCGGTGTCGGTCAGCCGCGCCGGCTCGGGCTGAAGCGGCAGCACGTAGAGGCCGAGGCCGTCGCGGTCGCTCTGGAAGAAAATGTATTTGCCGTCGGGTGACCACGTAGGCTGGCTGTGCTGGGCGTTCAGCCGCGTGACGTTGCGTGCCTCGCCGCCTGCTGCCGGGACGACCCAGATGTTCCAACTCCGCGTCTCGCCCTTGCGCGTGTAGGCGATCCACTGCATGTCCGGCGACCACGCGAAATCTCCGCCGCCGGAGACACGCCAGTGCGTCCCGGGCACGTGCACGACCCGCTTGGTCGCGCCGTCGGCCAGCGCAAGGGTAAAGAGGCCGCCTTCCTTGCCCGCAACCCAGAACGCCAGATGCTTGCCGTCCGGACACAGCGTCAGGCGGGTGACTTCTTCGGTGCGCTGCCACAGCGGCTTGACCGCGAGCGAGGCGAGGTCCATCTCGAAAATGCGCGTGTTGAACTCACGGTCGCTGGTGAAATACAGTTTCTTGCCATCCCGCGACCACGCAAAGTCCGAATCATCCCCGACCCACTCGGTGAGACGGCGCGCAAACTCCTCGCTCCGGCCCGCGACGCCCTTGGTCTTCTCCATCGCCACCGTCCAGATGTCGCCGCGCAAACCGAATGCCAGCGTCTTGCCATCCGGCGACAGCTCGGCCTCGGTCACGCCCGAGGTCAGCTTTTCGCGGCGGCGGGTGGTCTGCTTTTCGTCGGCGCTGACCACGAACTTGAGTTTGGTTGCCGTCTTGGTGCCGGCCTTCAACAGCCACAGGTCAGGGCCATACTCGAACGCAACGTCCGCGCTTTTCGCCGCCACCGTTGGCCAGCGCACGGCTCCGCCACTGAACAGGGTCAGCTGTTTGCCTTTGCCGTCGAGGTCGTAGAGCCAAAGGTTGGGCGTGCGGGCAGGCGAGTCGGTAACTTTGGGGATCGGCTCGTTGAGCTTGCTCGCGGAGGGCGTGACCTCGCCGATCGTGACGGTGAGGAGGCGCTTTCCATCCGGCAGAAATTGCGTCCAGAGGTGCTGGCGGTCATCGCTGGTGAGCGGTTTGCGGCGGCCATCCGCGATGTTCAACGTCCAGATTTGGGCCGCCGCCGATCCGGTGTAGCGCGGACGCGTCCACGGGAAACCATAGCGGCCGAACACCACCGACTTGCCGTCCGGTGAAAAGGCCGGGTAATTCAACGCCGCGTAGTCCTCGGCCAGCCGGCCCGTCGTCAGCGTCTTCAAGTCCACCGTGTAGAGGGCGTAATTGGGCAGCTCGCGCCGGCCAGCGAAGACAAGCTGCTTGCCGTCCGGACTCCAGCCGCCGGGATACTCCGCGCCGCCGTGCCAGGTGACCTGCTGCGCTGGCCCACCGTCTGCCGGCACCACAAAGATGTCCCAGCCGCCATTGCGCCTGCTGGAAAAGGCGACCCACTGGCCGTCCGGCGAGAAAACAGGATAAGCGTCCGCCTCGACGTGAGAGGTCAGCGCCGTCGCGCGCCCGCCCTCACTCGGCGCAATCCAGATGTCCCCGCGATAAGCGAAGGCGAGGCGTTTGCCGTTGGGGCTCAACGCCGGCTGCCGCGCGCCGATCACCGGCTGGGGAACCGGCGGGGTGAGTTGCGCCTGCCCGGAAAGGGCAAGCACAGCGGTCAAAGCGCACGCGAATAAAAGAGGATTTTTCATGGGCACTGAAGCTGCGTCGAACAGTATCCGGACGGAAGCACAGGGGAAAGCTTCATGAACGCATGCACCCCATCGCCAGCGTTACGAGACAAACAGCCGCTCCACCGTCCAGACCACGCCCGCCAGCGCGATGAGCAGGCACGCGGGCTGACGCACCCAAGGGCCATACCACGCGCGGTCTTCGCACCACTTCGTCGCGGCGAGGGCGAGCGCGATGACGGCGAGCTGGCCGAGTTCAACGCCTAAGTTGAAGAACAGCAACGCCGAACCGAGTTGCTCGCGCGGCAAACCCACTTCGCTGAGAATCCCCGCGAAACCCATCCCGTGAATCAGCCCGAACCCGAACACCGCCGCCCAGCGCCACGGCGAGACTTCGCTGCGGAACAAATTCTCAATCGCCACGACCGCGATGGACAGCGCGATGATGGGTTCCACCACGCGCCCCGGCAGCGCGAAGATGCCCAGCACGCCCAGCGCGAGCGTGACCGAGTGCGCGAGCGTGAAGGCCGTCACCTGCCACAGCAGCGGCTTCAGCTTCGGGCTGAGGAGGAACAGGCCGAGGACGAACAAAATGTGGTCGAGGCCCTTGGGGAGGATGTGCGTGAAGCCCAGCTCGGTGAACTGCGCCGCCGTGTTCCGCACGACTGGCGCGGGCGGCGGCGCATCCTTGCCCGGCGGAGCGGCGGGCGTCTCGGCACGCGTGTCCTCCTGGAAGGCGGTGAGGTCAATGACCATCGCCTGTCGAGACTGAACGAGCTGCAGCACCGGCGGGATGTCTTTGCCGCGATGGAACAGCACTTCAAACAGCGCGGCGAACCCGACGTTGCCGTAAAGCGACAGTGACAGCTCCAGCTCCTTTGCCGTCGCCGGGATGTCCCAGCGCAAGGTCAGCGGCAACGGCGCGGGCACGACCTCGCCGGGACGCTCCTCGCGCGTGAGCACGAGCGGCGACGGCGGCCAGTTCGAGAGCACGCCGCGCACGGGCGGGTTGGTGTCGAGCGCGAAGTGGACGCGCGACTGGACGTAGTCGGCGACGTTGGTAGCGAGCGCGCGCACCTGCTCCGGCGTCATCAGCACGACGGCGTCGTTCGTGCGGCCCGCGAGGAATTGGAGGAGATCCGGCTGATTGAGCTGGAACGTGAGCGTGAGGGAATTCGTGTTGAGCTGCGCATCAACCCGCGTGAGCGACGCGGTGTGGGCGGAGGCGTGGCGGACCGGAGCCGCGAGTAGCAGTCCGGCAAGAAGAACCCAAAAAAGAGGGAAAAACAAAGATTGAGGCCGACGCATCTTTGTCCTTCCTGAATCTTTGGAAGTTTTCTCCGCTTACTTCTTCCGGCTGCGCGCGGCCGAGTCGGAAAGGTTCTTGAGGTATTGCTCGACGAGCGGGCTGTATTCCTCGGGGGCGCGCTCGGTCTGGCTTTGAAGAATCGCGTTGCGGTCGCGGGCGGGCAGACCGAGGAAGCCGCTCGCGCCCTTCACGTCGCCGCGCGTCTTGCCATCGGCTCCGGCCTCGGCATTCCAATTGCCCTGTTTGCCGTCGCCCTGGCCTTCCTTGCTGTTGGCCTGCGGGGAATTCTGGCCGGGACCTTGGGCCTGACCTTTGCCTTGTTGCTGGCTTTCGCCCTGACCCTTTTGTCCCTGCCCTTGCTGCGCCATCTGCTGGCCGACGCCTTCCTGCGCCAATGCGAGCGCGGCGGCGGCTTGCGCGAGTGCGGCCTGGGCGGACTCGGCGTTCTGCTGCGCGGGGGTGGCCTTGCCGGCCTGGGCCTCAGCGGCGGCCTGGGTGAGTGCTTGCAGGGCCTTGTCGAGGGACATCTGCGCCAATTGCGGGAGCGGCCCGGCCTCGCCGGCGGCAATGGGGGCGAGCATCTGCGCGGCGGAATCCAGCGGCTGGGCGGCCTGCTGCGCGGCCTGTGAGGCGGCGAGCTGCTCGGTGAGGGCCTTCACGTCGGCCTGCTGTTTGGCGAGCTGCGCGGGAGAAGGCGTTGGCTTCGCGGCCTGGGGCGAACCCTCAGCGGATTTACCTTCGGCTGGCTTGCCATCGCCCGGTTTGCCTTCGCCGGGTTTGCCTTCGCCAGGTTTCGCATCGGCGGGCTTCGAGTCAGCGGGGGCGCCGTCGGGTTTTTCGCCAGCGGGTTTGCCTTCGGCTTGCGCGGCTTCCTGCAAACCCTTCTGCGCCTTCGCCATCTCACCGACGGCATTCTTCAAATCATTCTTGCCCAATGACTCGGCGGCTTTCTCGGCGGCGGCTTTCGCCTCGGCGAGCGGCTTGGATTGCGGCTTGGCCTTGGCCTGCTCGCCGGCGGCGGCGGCGATTTCCTGCTGCTTCTGCTTGAGCATCTCCTGCAAGCCGGCAGGCTGGTCGAGCTTCGCGAGCGCCTGGTTCACCTGCTGCTGCGCGGCGGCGACGGCCTCGGACGCCTTGGCGAGCTGCGGGGTATTGTTGGGCGTGGGCTGGCCGAGTTCCTTGGCGAGTTCCTGCTTCTTCTGGTCCACTGCGTTCTTCGCGGCCTGAAGGTTCGCCATCGCCTGCGCCTGGTCGGGGCGGGCCTTGGCGGCGTCGGGCTTGTCCAAGTTCGCCTTCGCGGCCTGCATGTTCTCCTTCGCGGCGTTCAGGTTGCTCGCGGCTTCGGGCGCAACTTCGGCGGCCTCGGCCTTGGTGGCGTCAGTCTGCTTCGCGAGGTCGCCCTGGTCCTTGGCGGTTTGCTTGCCGGCGTTGTTCTCGGGCTTCTCGGCGGCCTTGGCGGTATCCATGGCGACCTTCTGCTGCTCCTGCATGAGCTTGCCGATTTCCTTGCCGAGCTTGTCGAGCTTGGCCAAATCCTCTTTTGCTTTTTCGAGCTTGGCGATTTGCGCGGCGATTTGCTCGCCGGCCTTCTCCAGCGCGTCCTTTGCGGCCTGCTGGGCTTGGGGCGCGTTGGCTTTCTGTTCGAGCGCCTGCTGGGATTTCTCCTGCTGGCGGACGGCCTCGCCGAGCGTCTTGGCGGCATCGGGCGCATTCGCGGCGGCGTCCTGCTGGGTCTGCTGCGTCTCGGCCTTCACGGACTCCTGTTTCGCGGCCTGCTCGGCGAGCTTCTCCGGCTTCTTCTCGGCGGCGGCGGCTTTCTCAGCCTGCGCGGCGGTTTCCTTAACCTGATCCTGCTTGGCGGCGAGCTCCTCGACCTTTTTCTTGAGTTCCTTCAGGTCGGCGAGCTTGTCCTTGGGCTTTTGCTGGGCGGCCTCGGCCTTGGCGATGAGCTGTTCTAGGGTCTTCTTCGCGTCCTGCATTTTGTTGAGCGCCTGCTCCTGCTTCTCGACGGCGGGGGAATCCTTGGGCTGCGTGCGGCGGTTGTTCTGGTCCTGCAACTGCGCGCGGGCTTCCTGCTGTTTCTCAACGGCGGCCTTGAGTTCCTCGGCGGCCTTGGGCGCAGCCTTCTCGACGTCTTCGCGGATGGAATCGGTCTTGTCCACGACCTCGGCCTGCTTCTTCTCGGCCTCGACGACGTCGTCCTTGTTCTTCGTGGCCTGCTTGGTTTCCTCGATGGTGGCCTTCTGCTCGGGAATGGTCTTCTCCAGGTCGCGCAACGCCTGCTTCATGACTTCGAGGTTGTCGCGCGCTGGGAGGAGGAGTTTGGCGAGGTCGGCCATCACGTCGCGGGCGCGCTTCTCGTTGCCGGCGGCGGAGAGCAGGTTCGCGGACTTCAAGTCACCCGTCGCGGAATCGAGCATCGCCGCGAGCCGGGAATCTTCCGCCTTCTTCAACGCCGTCTGGGGGCGCTCGGCAGCGGCTCCGTCCATCGAGGCAACGACCTTGGCCAGCTTCGCGAGAACAATTTTTGCCTCGTCGCCGATGGTGCTCTGCTCGGTCTCCTGCAACTGGAGCGCGACCATGTGCGCGGTCTCGCTGCGGCGGGCGTCACGACCCTTGGTCAAGGTGGCAAGGCCGACGGCTTCCTTGAGGTTGTCCCCCTGACGGCGGGCCAGTGCGTTGAAGCGCGCGGCGATCTCCTGCAAGGCCTGCTGGCGCTGGTATTCGAGCAGCAAGGCGCGGAGTTGCACCGTCACGGTCTTTTGCCCGGCGAAGGCGTCCAGCGCGTTGCGCCGGCCGGCATCGGCATCCGGGGCCGTGCGCGACTGCTGGAGGAGCGTGACCACGCGGGCGATTTCCTTGTCGCTCAACTTGTCGAGCACGCCACGGATGGCCTTGAGCACGACCACGTCATCGCCTTCGAGGCCGTTGCGCTCGTATTCCTCGATGACCGCGCCGAGCTGGGTGCCGACGCGGCTGGTGGTGGCCTTGATTTGCTCCTGCCGAAGCTCCTGCTGGAGCAGTTTGTCGCCGGCTTTGGCGAGATCGGCACGGGCGGAGGAGTTGAACAGGGCGAAGGCGGCAACCGCCAACGCGAGGAAGGTTTTGAGGTTCATGATTTGAACACGTCACGCCCGGGCACGAAACGACCCAGCCGGAAACGGCGACACGTTAAGCAGACGCCACCGGGAGGCAATGGGATTCAAGCAGTTCCAGAGCAGCCCGATACCTGGCCTTGGCCGAAGTGGCAAGCCAGGTGCCAAGCAGCACTTGCGGCACAGCCCTTCGCTTCCGCACACTCAGCGCATGATTTCGAAGTGGAAGTTCCTCGGCATGTCAGCAGCCCTGTGGATCGTGCTTTTCCTCACCCTGCCGCACTGGCTCGGGGCACAGACCAACACGAACACCAGCGTCGCCGTCACCAACGCCCCCGTGCGCCCCACGCCTGCCGCGAACCTGCTCACCCAGTTCACCGCCGAGCGGCGCGACCTGCTGACCTTCGGTCTGGACCGGTTTGAGCCGTTGCGGGGGACGTGGCTGGGCAACCCGCTGTGGCAATACCTCGCCTCGCTCATCTACATCCTGCTGGCGTTTTACGTGGCGAAGTTCCTCGACTGGCTCACGCGCGTGTGGCTGCGCCAGTTCACCATCAAGACCAAAACCAGCCTCGACGACCAGCTTCTGGAGCTGCTCAACGGCCCGGTGAAGGTGCTGGCCTTCGTCCTGTTCCTGCATATCGGCCTGAGCATCTTCCACTGGCCCGAGCGGGTGGAGGTCTGGCTGCACAAGCTGTTCATCCTCGTGCTGGCGGCCTCCCTCACCTACACCGTGCTCAAAGTGACGGATGTGCTGGTGGACTTCTGGCGGCTGCGGGGGGCGGATGGCGAAAAGGCGCTCAATGACCAGCTCTTCATCGTCATCCGCAAGGGCCTCAAGGCGTTCCTCCTCGTTGTGGCCGCGCTGGTCACGATGCAGAACCTCGGGGTCAACGTCACGGCCGCGCTGGCCTCGCTCTCCATCGGCGGTCTGGCCATCGGCTTGGCGGCACAGGACACGCTGGCCAACCTCTTCGGCGCCGTCGCCATCTTCGCCGACAAACCGTTCCGCGTCGGCGACCGCATCCGACTCGACAACACGGTGGACGGGACGGTGGAAGGCATCGGCCTGCGCAGCACGCGGGTGCGCAACCTGGACGGCCATCTGGTGACCATCCCGAACAAGACGATGGGCAACGCCGCCATCACCAACGTCACCGCCCGCCCCAGCATCAAGACGGAGATGAACCTCGGGCTGACCTATGACACGCCGCCGGAGAAACTGAAGCGCGCGTCCGCCCTGCTGGAGGAAATCTACCGCGCGAACCCCATGACCGCGGACGTTTGGATAGGCTTCAACCGCTTCGACGCCTCCGCGCTGAACATCTACGTCGTGCACTGGTGGGGTGGCACGGACTTCAAGGCCTACCTCGCGGGGATGCAGGAGCTGAACCTGGAGATCAAGCGGCGTTTCGCGGCGGAAGGGCTGGAGTTCGCCTACCCGACTCAGACCGTCCACGTGCGGACGAAGTAGCCACTGCCCCGGCAAGGTTACTTCCAGTCATCCGTGCGGAAGGGCGACGCGGGCAGGCCAGCACCGTTGAAGAGGTTGCAGGTTGGCCAGTTCTCCCATGCATAGCGCGCGGCGACGGGTTGCTTCACGTCGACGTTTGAGACGACGACCTTATCGCCTTCGATGCGCGCGGTCGCGGGCTTCCACTGCTTGTCCGCGCCGGCGATGACGAAGCCTTTCAGCTCGCCGCCCTTCGCGGTCAGGCCGCCGTCAGTGTGCTTGAAGCTCAGGACAATCTCACTGCCACGCAGTTGGTGGCCGGCGGGCAGCGGACCGCTCGTGGCATTCTTCTGTCCATAGACCGCGCCGAGCGCCCACGCGGCGAGCCGACGGCCGACATCCTGCTTGTTCTTCGGGTGGATGTCCTTCTCCTCGCCGATGTCGATGGTGATGGCCATGCCGGTCTGCGGCAAAACGAGTGTCTTGAGCATGGCCTCGCGCACGGCGGGCCAGTCGCGGCCGGGGCCGCCGAAATTCGGAAGCTGCACCCACGCGAACGGGAAGTCGTAGCCCCACAGTTTCCGCCAGTCGCTCACGAGCAACGAAAGCTGCGCGTGGTAGAAGGGCGCCTTCTCCGGCGTGGAATTCGCTTCGCCCTGATACCAGAGCGCGCCGCGGATGGCATACGGGACGAGCGGAGCGATCTTGCCGTTGAAGAGGCCGCCCACATTGCCCTTGCGCTCGGCGAGCGCGACGGGGTCTTGCGGGCGCTTCGGCGCGGGCTTGCCTTCGGCCTTGGCCTTTTTCGCGGCCTCGCGCCACTTCGCGTCATCTTGCTCGAACTTCGCTTTTGCCTTCACCGGGTCGAGCTGCTTCGCGGCCTGTTCCTGCGCGGCGAAAAACCCCTTCAGGGCCGGCGAAGCCTTTTGCGCCGCGGGCGCGATCCACGACTCGATGGGCGTGCCACCGACGGAGGAATTGATTAGGCCGACGGGCACGCCGAGCGATTTATGGATCTCGCGCCCGAAGAAATACGCCGTGGCCGAGAAGCGCGCGACAGTGTCCGGCGCACATACGACCCATGAGCCCTTGCCCTCGGACTGCGGGGAGCTCGCCGCGCCGGAGGCCTCGGTGAACATGCGGATTTGCGGGAACTTTGCCGCCGCCTGCTCGGCCTCGAAGTCCTTCGCACGGTTGACGGTCATGGCCATGTTGGACTGGCCCGAGCCGAGCCAGACCTCGCCGACGAGCACGTCGGAAAACGTCACGGTGTTCTTCCCTTTCACCGTGAGCGTGTGCGGGCCGGCGGCGGCGAGCTGCGTGAGCCTCACGGACCACTTGCCGTCCGCGCCGGCCTTCGTGCTGGCGGTCTGGCCAGCGATGGTGACGGTGATTTCCTCACCCGGCGCGGCAGTGCCCCAGACGGGCACAGCGGTGTCGCGCTGGAGCACCATGTGGTCGCCGAAGATGGCGGGGAGCTTCACGTCCGCGCGGGCGGACAGCGCGAGGAAGCTGGCGAGAAGCAGCAGCGGGGAGAGATGTTTCATGGGGCCAAAGTGATTTACTTTCGCCAGCAAGGACTGGCCGGCGGGGGCTGGGGTTACAAGCCATCGTCTGGCTGGTGCGGGCCGGGCGTTCAACGGGTGGTTTGAGTCCGCCAAAATCCGGCAGCACGCCAGCAGGCCGGCGCGTCAACCTCGCACCATGTTCAAACGCCTGCTTGCCCTTCAGGCCGGATGGACCGCCGGCGTCGCGGCCATCGGTTTCACCTGCGCGGCCCCCGCGGCCCCCGCGCCCAAAGCGGTTGCCCGCGTTGATTTCATCCGCGACATCAAGCCCGTCATGGCCGACACCTGTTTCGCCTGCCATGGCTTCGACGCGAACAAGCGCAAGGGCGGCCTGCGGCTCGATGTGCGCGAGGAGGCGCTCAAGGCTGGCACGTCCGGCAAGCGCGCCATCGTCCCCGGCAAGCCCGAGGAATCCGAGGCCGTCGCGCGCCTCTTCACCAGCGACGCTGACGACCTCATGCCGCCTAGCAACTCGCACAAGGTGCTTACCGCGAAACAGAAGGAACTCTTCCGGCAGTGGGTGGCGGAAGGCGCGGAGTATCAGGGCCACTGGGCGTTCATCCCGCCCCGGCGCGCGGCATTACCGGCGGTGAAGGGCAAGTCCTGGGTGCGCAACCCGATTGATGCGTTCGTGCTCGCGGCCCTGGAGCGCAAGGGCCTGAAGCCCGCGCCCGAGGCGGACCGGCGCACGCTTGCGCGCCGGTTGTCGCTCGACCTCACCGGCCTGCCGCCCACGCCCGAGGAAGTCGAGGCGTTTGTGGCTGACAAATCGCCCCGCGCCTACGAGGGCTACGTCGCCCGGCTGCTGGCTTCGCCGCACTGGGGCGAGCACCGGGGCCGCTATTGGCTGGATGCCGCGCGTTACGCGGACACGCACGGGCTGCACTTCGACAACTACCGCGAGATGTGGCCTTACCGCGACTGGGTCATCAACGCCTTCAACCGCAATCTGCCTTACGACCGCTTCACCCGGGAGCAGCTCGCCGGCGACCTGCTGGCGAACCCGACCCGCGAGCAGCTCATCGCCACGGGTTTCCACCGCTGCAACATCACCACCAACGAAGGCGGCACCATCGAGGAGGAAAACCTGGCCAACTACGCCGCCGACCGCGTCACCACCACGGCCTGGGTCTGGCTGGGTCTCACGGCGAACTGCGCGCAGTGCCACGACCACAAGTTCGACCCCGTGACCACGAAGGACTTTTACGCCATGGCCGCATTCTTCCGGAACACGACGCAACGCGGCCTGGACGGGAACCGTAAGGACTCCGAACCGAGCATCACCGTGCCCATCACAGCGGCGGACGAGCGGCGCTGGGATGCCCTTCCGGAGGAAATGGCTACTGCGAAAAAGAGCGCGGACGAACGCCGGCAGGCCGCGAAGCCCGCGCATGACGCGTGGGCGGCGAAGGCTTCTGCCGCCGAGCTGGACCAAGACTTGAACCTTCCCCAGTTGGTGGTCAGCGCGCCACTCACGGAGGGCAAAGGCACGAATGTGACCATCACGGCTACCGCGCCAACAGACATCAGCGCGACCGGCCCGTTGACGTGGAAGCCCGGCGGAAGGCTGGGGCCGGCCCCGGTCATCACGAAGGAAGCGCACTTCAAGCTTGGCGACTTCGGCGACTTCGAGCGCACGAACGCCTTCAGCTTCGGGGCCTGGGTGAACCCGCCCAAGGTCGGCAGCGGCGTGCAGGCCAGCATCTTGGGACGCATCGCCACGGAGCAGGCCTTCCGGGGTTGGGACCTGTTCCAGTCGGACGCGGAGTTTGTCGCTCACATCGTCAACGAGTGGCCCAAGACCGCCCTCCGCGTCTCGACCACCGGCAAGCAGGTCAAAGCCGGCAAGTGGCAGCACGTCTTCGCCACATACGACGGCTCGGGCAAGGGCGCGGGCGTAAAGCTGTTCGTGGACGGCGTGGAGGCCAAGGTGAAGGTGGACAACAACACGCTCACCGGCAGCATCCGCACGGCCGTGCCGTTGCGCGTGGGCCGGCGCAGCCGTGGACAGGCATTTGAGGGCGGCCAGGTGCAGGACGTGCGGGTGTTCGCGCGGAAACTCGATACCGCGGAGATCAGCCGCCTGATGAAGGCCGGCCCGCTCCGCCCCGTGCTGGCGCTCGCGCCCGAGAAGCGCAGCGCCAAGGACAGGGAGGCGTTGCTGGACTACTGGCTCCACACGCGCGATGCCCAGTTCATCGAGCGGACCCGGGTGCTGACGGCGTTGGAGCAGGAGCGCGACGCCATCCGCGACCGCAACCCCGTCACCCACGTGCAGCGCGAGAAAATGGATTCCACGCCCGCCGCCTTCATCCTCGCGCGCGGCCAATACGACAAGAAGCGCGACGAGGTGCAGGCCGATACGTTTGCCATGCTGAACCCGCTGCCCAAAGACGCCCCGCGCAACCGGCTCGGGCTGGCGGACTGGCTCAATTCGCCGGAGAACCCGCTCCCCGCGCGCGTCACGGTGAACCGCTTCTGGCAGGAGCTGTTCGGGGTCGGCATCGTGAAGTCTGCGGAGGATTTCGGCATCATGGGCGCCCCGCCCACGCACCCCGAACTGCTGGATTGGCTGGCGGTCGAGTTCCGCGAATCCGGTTGGGATGTGAAGCGGCTCTTCACGCTCATCGTAACCTCCGCCACCTACCGCCAGGCGGCGGTGACGACGAAGGAAAAGCTGGAGCGCGACCCGCAGAACGGCCTGCTCTCACGAGGGCCGCGCTTCCGCATGGACGCCGAAATGGTGCGTGACTACGCCCTCGCCGCCAGCGGCCTGCTGGTGCGGAAGGTCGGCGGGCCAAGCGTGCGCCCGTATCAACCGCCCGGCGTCTGGGAAGCCGTCGCCATGCCCGGCAGCACCACCCGCGAGTATAAGCAGGACACCGGCGAAGCCCTGTATCGCCGCAGCCTTTACACCTTTTGGAAGCGCACCGCCCCACCCGCCAGCCTGGACCTCTTCAACGCCCCGAGCCGCGAGAGCTGCGCCGTCCGCCGCGAGCGCACGAACACGCCGTTGCAGGCGCTCGCCACGCTCAACGACCCGCAGTTCGTCGAGGCCGCGCGCCGGCTGGCCGAGCAGGCGCTGGCGGTCAGCGGCGACCGGCGGAAGTCCGTGGATTTCATGGCCCGCCGGCTGTTGGGCCGGTCCCTGACCAGCGAGGAACAGAAGATTGTGAGCAGCTCCCTCGGCGAGTTGGAAAAGCACTTCGTCACCCACCCCGAGGCTGCCACCCAGCTCATCGCCGTGGGCGAAAGCAAGGCGGACGCGAAACACGCCCCCGCGCCGCTCGCCGCGTTCACGATGCTCGCCAACCAACTGCTGAATCTCGACGAGGTGTTGAACAAGTAACCCCCCGCGCCACCATGAGCCTCCACCACGAACTCCTCCGCTCGGAAACCCGCCGCCAGTTCTTTGCGCGCGGCAAGAACGCCCTCGGTTATGCCGCCCTGACTTCCCTGTTGGGGAGCAGCGCCCGGTTGTGGGCAGACGACAGCGCGCCCAAGCCGACCCTGCCGCACTTTCCGCCCAAGGCGAAAAACATCATTTACCTGCACATGGTCGGCGGACCGGCGCAGATGGACCTGTTCGATTACAAGCCCGAGCTGGCGAAGTGGTATGACAAGGATTTGCCCGACTCCGTGCGCCAGGGCCAACGGCTCACCACCATGACCAGCGGGCAGGCCCGGTTCCCCATCGCGCCCTCGAAATACAAGTTCAGCCCCGCCGGCCAGTGCGGCCTGTGGATGAACACCGAACTGCTCCCGCAGACGGCGAAGTGCGTGGACGACATGGCGTTCATCCGTTCCATGCACACGGACGCCATCAACCACGAGCCGGCCATCTGCTACATGCAGACCGGCAACCAGGTCGGCGGCCGCCCGTGCCTTGGTTCCTGGGTCAGCTATGGGCTCGGCTCGCTCAACCAAAATCTGCCCACCTTCTGTGTGCTGGTCGCCGAGGCCACGAACCGCGAGCAGTTCCAGGCCATCTCCGCGCGCCTGTGGTCCAGCGGCTTCCTCTCCGGCGAGCACGCGGGCGTGTCCTTCCGCAGCCAGGGCGACCCCATTCTCTTCATCAACAATCCGGCAGGCGTCACCGCTGACCTGCGGCGGAAACAGCTCGATGGCCTGCGAAAACTGAACGAGTTGAACCTCCGCCTCGTGGGCGACCCCGAGACGCACACCCGCATCCAGCAGTATGAAATGGCCTTCCGCATGCAGGCCAGCGTGCCGGAACTGATGGCCGTGAAGGGCGAGCCGGACAGCACCTACCAGCTTTACGGTGAGGAAGCCCGGAAGCCGGGCACCTTCGCCTACACCGCGCTGCTGGCACGCCGGCTGGTCGAGCGCGGCGTGCGCTTCATCCAGATCTACCACAACAACTGGGACCATCACTCCAATGTTGACGGCCGCATGCCCAGCCAGTGCCGGGACATCGACCAGGCCAC
>CAZQEW010000120.1:6195-14383 GCA_964591495.1 uncultured Klebsiella sp. | reverse complement strand
GCCGGGTGCTTCAGCCCACGATCCCGGTGTTGCTCGGGCTGCAGTTCCTCATGGGACTGGCCGCCGCGCTGGTGAACATGGCCAACGTGCGGCTCGCCATGGCCATCATTCCGCCGATGGGCCGCGATCACTTCTTCGCGCTGTTCTCGGTGGTGGGCAGCCTGGTGATGGGCCTCTCGCCGATCCTGTGGGGCGTGCTGATTGACGGGTTCCGCGGGCTGGACCTGGCCTGGCACGGCTTCGCCTTGAACCGCTACAGCCTGTTCTTTGCGCTGACCGCGGTGGCGTTCCTGGCGACATTGGGCCTGTGCGCACGGCTGGAGGAACCGAAAGCCGCCAGCATGGAGGCCTTGCTGCGCGAGATACTGATTGAATCCCCGCAGCGCGTCTGGGTGCGGCTGTGGCCCCGGGCGTGAGGCTTTGCTCCTCCTGCTCCTAATCCTGTCTTGATCTTGGCCGGAATCCCGCCCCGACGCGATCCGGCATGACCAGGGATGGCAGGACCGGGACTGTGAGCGAGAGCAGATGCCGCCGAGCTGCGAAGTCAGCTGTTCCTTCGCCTCGGCTTCCTGCGCAGCCCGTTTTGCAGCCACAGTTTCCAGACCATTAACAGCGCCTCCTTGACGATGCCCTTGGACATCTTGGAATTGCCCTGAAACCGGTCGGTGAAAATGATGGGCACCTCGGCAATGGTCATGCCCTGCCGCCAGACCCGGTGGGACATCTCGATCTGGAAGCTGTAGCCGTTGGACTGGACGGTATCGAGGTTGAGCGCCTGGAGGGTGGCGCGGCGGAAACACTTGTAGCCGCCCGTCGGGTCACTGAGCGGCAGGCCGGTGATGACTCGCACATATTTCGCCGCGCCCAGCGAGAGCACGAGGCGGTTGAGCGGCCAGTTGATGACGCGGATGCCGTTGCAGTAGCGCGAGCCGATGACCAGATCAGCCGACTGCGCGGCCGTGAGGAACTTCGGGATGTCGTCCGGGTTGTGGGAGAAATCGCCGTCCATCTCCATGATGAACTCGTAGTCATGGGCCAGCGCCCACTTGAACCCGGCGATGTAGGCCCGGCCCAGGCCGTTCTTCTCGGCGCGGTGCAGGACGTGGATGGACGGGTGCTTCGCGGCGAGCTCGTCGGCCAGCTTGCCCGTGCCGTCAGGGGAGTTGTCATCCACCACGAGCAGATCCACGGGCACGGGCAGGCTGAGGATGCGATCGGCCAGCGGCGGAAGGTTATCCCGCTCGTTGTAGGTCGGCACGATGACAAGGGCTCGCTGGCTCATGCTCGCTGGCGGTCGAAGCGTCGGGGAACAGGCGGGGCAAGACAAGCCGGGATTCCCTGTAGATGCTTGCGGAGGCGAATCAGGGCGGGCAGCTTGCGTCAGACACCTGATGCCCGCGACGGAACAAACCCCCAAGCCCCAAGCGCCAAGCTCCAAGCGCCAACCGGCCCGCGTGCGCCTCCGCTTGGTGTTTGGAGCTTGGTGCTTCTTCGTCGCTGGGAGCTTGGGATTGGGAGCCGCCTCGACCGAGTTCGACTTCTTCGAGCGCCGCATCCGCCCCGTCCTTGCGCAGCACTGCTACGAATGCCATAGCGCGCCGGCCAAAGCTCTCAAGGCAGGCCTGAGGGTGGACACACGCGACGGTCTGCGGCGCGGCGGCAACTCGGGCAAGCCGGCCGTGGTGCCGGGCGACCCGGAGCGCAGCCGGCTGCTTGCGGCCATCCGCCACACGAGCCCGGACTTGCAGATGCCGCCGAAGCGGAAGCTGTCGGCGCAGCAGGTGGCCGACATCGAGACGTGGATTCGGAGTGGCGCACCGGATCCGCGTGACGAGAGGCCGTCCGTGGCCAGCAGTCAGCGGCCAGCGAAAACGCACTGGGCGTTCGTGCCGCCAAAGGATCAACCGCTGCCGAAAGTGAAGGACAAGGCGTGGCCGCAGTCGCCGGTGGACCATTTCATCCTCGCCAAATTGGAAGCCAACGGCCTGAAGCCCTCGCCCCCCGCCGACCCGCGCACGCTCATCCGCCGCATGACTTACGACCTCACCGGCTTGCCGCCCACGCCGGAGGAGGTCGAGGCGTTCGCGCGTGATTGCTCCTCCTTCACCAATCGCCAATCGGCCATCGCCAAACTCGCCGAGCGTCTGCTCGCCTCGCCGCGTTACGGCGAGCGCTGGGCGCGGCACTGGCTCGACGTCGCGCGCTATGCGGACACGAAGGGCTACGTGTATGCCCGCGAGGAACGCTTCTTCGTCCACGCCCACGCCTACCGCGACTGGGTCGTCCGCGCGCTGAACAATGATTTCCCTTACGACCGCTTCCTCATGCTCCAGATCGCGGGCGACCAGCTGGTCGAGGGGTCCAAGGTCCAAAGTCCAAAGTCCCAAGCCGAAGGCACCACGCCCCAATCGTCACTCTCGGACTTGGCCGCCCTCGGCTTCCTCACCACCGGCCGTCGCTTCATCGGCGTGACGCACGACATCATCGACGACCGCATTGACGTGGTGACGCGCGGCACGATGGGGCTGACTGTCCAGTGCGCCCGCTGCCACGACCACAAATACGACCCCATCCCGACGGCCGATTACTATTCGCTCTACGGCATCTTCCAGAGCACCGCGGACGAGTTGGTGCAGATTGAGTCCCCGGCGCAGTCCGATGCGTTTGCCGCCTTCGAGAAGGAATACCGCACCCGCCTCGACAAGCTGAATTCCACGATGGCCACGCGTCGCGCCGAGGCCGCCGCGCGCGTCCGTGCCCGCGTGACGGACTACCTGCTCGCCCAGTTCGAGCTGCACAAGTATCCCGAGGAAGGCTTCGACCAAATCCTCACCGACAACGATCTCATCCCCGCCACCGTCCGCCGCTGGCAGGCATATTTGGAGCAAGCGCGGAAGCGCGCCGACCCGGTATGGGCGCTGTGGCACCAGCACCTCGGCAGCAGCCGTGGGAACGAGGCTTCATTCAAACTCGGAACGCAGAACTCGGAACGCGGAAACAGGTTGCTCGCCGCCGTCTTCGCATCGCCACCCTCGACGCCGCGCGAAGTCGCCGAGCGTTACGGCAAGGTGCTTTCCGCCGTGGAATCGCAGTGGCAAGCCGCGCTGGCCGCCGCGAAGACGAATAACTCCCCCACGCCCACCGCGTTGCCCGACCCAGACGCGGAAGCGCTGCGCCAGGTGCTCTACGCCGCCGATTCGCCCGCCGTCATCCCGCCCGATGGCATCGTGAACACCGAGCAGCTTTTCACCACGAAAGCCACCGAGGAGCTGTGGAAACTCCAGGGCGAGGTGGACCGCCACCTCATCCGCGCTCCCGGCGCGCCGGCGCACGCGCTCATCGTCACCGACCGCGAGCCGACCGCAAACCCGCGCGTTTTCCTGCGCGGCGACCCGAAGCAAAAGGGCGTCGAGGTCCACCGGCAATTTCTCGCAGTGCTCGCTGGCCCGCAGCGCCAACCCTTCTCGCACGGCAGCGGCCGGCTGGAACTCGCCCGCGCCATCGCCAGCGCGGACAACCCGCTCACGGCGCGTGTGATGGTGAACCGCCTCTGGCTGCACCACTTCGGCGCGGGCCTCGTGAAGACGCCGAGCGACTTCGGCCTGCGTGCCGAGCCGCCGAGCCATCCCGAACTGCTCGACTGGCTGGCGCGGCGCTTCGTGGCAGACGGGTGGAGCTTGAAGGCGCTGCACCGGCTCGTGCTGACCAGCGCGACTTACCAGCAGAGCGGCGAGTTTTCAGGGTTCAGTCATCAGTATTCGGGGGGAGCCGCGGCGTCCGGCAAACCCACTGAAAACTGGAAACTGAACACTGAACACCTGAAGCGCGCCGCCTCCCTCGACCCGGAGAACAAACTCCTCTGGCGCGCGAACCGCCAACGGCTCGATTTCGAGCAACTCCGGGATGCGCTGCTCGCAGCCAGCGGCGAACTCGACCTCACGCCCGGCGGCCGGCCGGCAGATGTCTTCGCCAGCAAACGCCGGAGCCTCTACGGTCTCGTGGATCGTCAGTATCTGCCGCCACTCTTCCGCGTCTTCGACTTCGCCAACCCCGACCTGCACATCCCGCAGCGCCACGAGACGACCGTTTCGCAGCAGGCGCTGTTCTTCCTCAACCACCCGTTCGTCGCCGCCCGTGCAAAGGCCCTCGTGGCCCGCACCGATTTTTCCCAGCTGAGTTCGCCTGAGGAAAAAGTCCGCTTTCTCCACCGCGCCCTGTTCCAGCGCGACCCCACGCCCGCCCAAGCCGCCGCCGCCGCGCGCTTCATTGCAGACGCCGAGGCGAACCAGCCGCAAGCGCCCAAGCCGCCGCCGGAAAACCAGTGGCGCTACGGCTACGGCGAATTCGACGAGCCCGGCCGCAAGCTGAAGAACTTCGTCGCGCTGCCGCACTTCACCGGCCGCGCGTGGCAAGGCGGCCCGCAATGGCCCGACGCGAAGCTCGGCTGGGCGCAGCTCACCGCTGACGGCGGCCACGCGGGCAACGACCTCCAGCACGCGGTCGTGCGCCGGTGGATTGCGCCGCGCGACTGCGTGGTGAGCATCGCGGGCCGCATCGTGCACGAGACGAGTGCGGGCGACGGCGTGCGCGCGTTCATCACGCACAGCCGGCTCGGCCAGCTCCGCACCGTGACGGCGCACAATTCCACCGAGGATTTGCGCGTGGCCTCCACCGCTGTGCGCGCGGGCGACACCCTGGATTTCATCGTGGATTACCGCGCGAACCTGAACAGCGACGAGTTCAAGTGGGCGCCGGTCATCACCGAGCTGAACACCGCCGCCGCCGCGTCCGGAGCCGCGCCCGTGCTGGTGAAGGAATGGGATGCGAAGAAGGATTTCCGCGGCGTGGACATGCCCGCGCAGCCGCCGCTCAAGCCGTGGGAGCAGCTCGTGCAGGTGCTCCTCTCCGCGAACGAGTTCAGCTACGTGGACTGAGTTGCCGATTGGATCGGTTCGCGCCGTGAATGGCCTTTCGCCGCGCCGGGTCAAACGCCGTGCCTATGCCTGTGAAGCCAATTCTGTCCGCGCTGCTCGTCCTGCTTTCCCTCGCCGTGCCCGTGCGCGCCGCGCTATTCGGCGCTAAGCCCGCGCCCGTGGATTTCAACCGCGACATCCGGCCCATCATGTCGGACACGTGCTTCAAGTGCCACGGGTTCGATGAGAAGACGCGCAAGGGCAAGCTCCGGCTCGATGTCCGCGAGGAGGCGCTCAAGGCCGGCACCTCGGGCAAGCCCGCCATCGTCCCCGGCAAGCCGGAGAAGTCCGAAGTCATCGCGCGTCTGTTCACGAAAGACCAGGACGACCTCATGCCGCCGCCCAACTCGCACAAGGCCATCACGCCCGCGCAGAAGGAGCTCTTCCGCCGCTGGGTCACCGAGGGGGCGAAGTATCAGGGCCATTGGGCGTTTGAGAGCGTGGTCGCGCCGGCGGTTCCCAAGTCCAAACTTCAAACTCCAAAGTCGTCGCCGCCGAACGCGATTGACCAGTTCCTGCTCGCCCGGCTGGAGACGGAGAAGTTGTCGTTCTCGGCCGAGGCTGCGCCAGAAGTCCTCCTCCGTCGCCTCTCGCTCGCCCTCACCGGCCTGCCGCCCACGCCCGCCGAGGTGGAGGCCTTCGTCCGCGAGTGTTCCTCGATTGGCAATCGGCAATCGGCAATCGGCAATGCCGTTGATCGCCTCCTCGCCTCCCCTCATTTCGGCGAGCGCGTTGCGGTGCCGTGGCTGGATCTCGCGCGGCATTCGGACACAGCCGGCTATCACAATGACTCGCTCCGCGAAGTCTGGCTCTACCGCGACTGGGTGGTGAAAGCCTTCAACGACAACAAGCCTTTCGACCGGTTCACCATCGAGCAGCTCGCCGGCGACCTCCTGCCCAACGCGACCGTGGACCAAAAGATTGCCAGCGGCTTCATGCGCAACGTGATGACCTCCGACGAGGGCGGCATCATTGACGCCGAGTATCTCAACATCTACCTCGTGGACCGCGTGAGCACGCTGGGCACCACGTGGTTTGGCATGAGCATCGCCTGCGCGCAGTGCCACGACCACAAATACGACCCGGTTACGATGCGCGACTTCTACAGCCTCTACGCCTTCTTCCACAACGTCCCGGAGAAGGGCAAGGACGGCACCCGCACGCTTAACCCCGAGCCGCGCATGGCCGTGCCTTCGCCCGAACAGGAGAAGGAAATTGCCCGCCTCAACGAGCAAATCGCTGCCGCTGACAAACGCGCAAAGGAGCTCGAAGCCCAGCTCGACGCCGCGCAGAAAACCTGGGAGGCCAAGCTCGCGAGCAACCCAAGCGCTCGCGGGGTTGCCGGCCCGTTCGACCATTTCCCGCTCAACGCCGACGCGCATGGCGTGACCCACGACGGCAAGGCCATCGAGGGCAAACTGTCCGGCGAGACGAGCTTCACCGACGGCGCGGAAGGGCAGTCGCTCAAGTTCGAGGGCAAGGGCCACGCCGACCTTGGCGCGCGCTACGACTTCGACAAGGGTGACAAGTTCAGCGTCGGCCTGTGGGTGCGCGTCGCGAACAAACCTTCCGGCGCGCCCCTCGGCAAGATGGAGAACGGCCCGAACTTCCGCGGCTGGGACATCGAGTTCCACAACGGCAAGGCGAGCGTTCACCTTATCCACAAATGGCCCGAGGAAGTCATCCACGTGCAGACGGAAAAGGATTTGCCCTTCGACACCTTCCAGCACCTGGCCTTTACCTACGATGGCTCGGCCAAGGCGGCGGGTTTGAAACTCTTCGTCAATGGCCAGCCGGTCGCGACCAAGGCGATCAAGGACAAGCTCCCCGGCACCATCAAGACCACCGCGCCCTTCGCCATCGGTCGGCGTGGCGGCGGCGGCTCGCCCTTCACCGGGCGCGTGGACGAGCTGCACATTTTCCCGCGCGCGCTGACCGAGAAGGAAGTCGCCACGCTCGCGGGCGGGCCGACCTTCGCGCTCGCGGCCATCGAGCCAGCCAAGCGCACGAAGGAGCAGAACGACAAGCTGCGGAAGTTCTTCCGCGAGACGCAGGCCACCGATTACCTCGCCGCGAAGAAGTCCGCCGAGGACGCGCGCAAGGCCAAGACGGACTTCGACAAAACCATCCCGAGCGTGATGGTCATGGCCGAGATGGAGAAGCCCCGCGACACGTTCATCAAGGTGCGCGGCGCTTACGACAAGAACGGCGAGAAGGTCGAGGCCGCTTTCCCCGCGTTCCTGCCCAACCCCACGGCGACTTCCACGAACCGCCTCACGCGCCTCGACCTCGCGCAGTGGCTCGCGTCGCCGCAGCACCCGCTCACCGCGCGCGTGGCGGTGAACCGCTTCTGGACGATGGTCTTCGGCACCGGACTCGTGAAGACCGTCAACGACTTCGGTTCGCAGGGCGAGTGGCCGAGCCATCCTGAACTGCTGAACTGGCTCGCCGCCGACTTCGCGCGGGACTGGGACGTGAAGCGCGTCATCAAGCAGATGGTGATGAGCCACGCGTTCCGCCAGAGCGCCGCCGTCACGCCCGCGCTGCTGGCGAAGGACAGCGAAAACCGTCTGCTCGCCCGTGGCCCGCGCGCGCGGCTGGACGCCGAGTTTGTCCGCGACAACGCGCTGGCCATCGCTGGCCTGCTGAATCCCAAGCTCGGCGGCAAGCCGGTCTATCCGTATCAGCCGCCCGGCGTGTGGGAAATCAACGAGATGGGCGGCGGCGGCTGGAAGCAGCAACGCGACGACAACCAATACCGCCGCGCGCTCTACATCTACCATCGCCGCAGCACGCCGTATCCGAGCCTGCTCACCTTCGACGCGCCGAACCGCGAGGTCTGCGCCGCCGGCCGCGCCCGCACCAGCACGCCGCTCCAGTCCCTCGTGCTGATGAACGACCCGGTTTATGTCGAGGCCGCCCGCGCCTTCGCCGCCCGCGTGCTGAAGGAAGGTGGAGCCGACGACGCAGCGAAGCTGAACTACGCGTGGCGGCTCGCCCTGGCACGCACGCCATCCGTCACTGAACGCGCCGTGCTGGAGAAAACCCTGGCGAAGCAGCGCGAGCACTTCGCCGCTGAGAAGCCCGCTGCCGAGTCGCTCCTGAAAGTCGGCGACTTCAAAAACCCCGAGGGTGCCAGCCCGGCCGAACTCGCCGCCTGGACCGCCGTCGCGAACGTCATCTTGAACCTGAACGAAACGGTGACGCCGTGAGCG
>CAZQEW010000120.1:2566-6095 GCA_964591495.1 uncultured Klebsiella sp. | reverse complement strand
AGCCGCGTGGCTTCCAGTCGGTAGAGACCCGTCAGCGGCAGGTCAGCCGCGCCGTGCTTCTGAAGAAGTGCGTCGGGCAGGGCTTCGTTCAGCGCCTGCCGGACGTGCGCGGCGGAAATGCCCTCCACCAGCAGCACCCATGGCGGGATGTCCGTCGGGTTGCCCCGCGCGCGTTTCTCCGCCGTCTCCAGCCGCGAGCCGGCGCTGTCCGTGCAGCCTAGGTGCGCGCCGAGCACGCCGACCTGTTGCACCAGCGCCGGGATGGCCGTGCGCACCAGATGCGCGCGCAGCGCAGCCTCGCGGTCTGCTGCCGGCGAAAAGCGCAGCGTGGCCATCGTGCCGCCCTGGCCGAGGCCCGCCGAGCCGGCCACATGGCACAAGCCGCGTGTGACGTTGCGAAAATGCGCTACGGCCTGGCGCGTCCACTCCGTTGGCGCGTTCAGGCGCGCGAGGTAGTCCGGCCCGACGAGCACGTCGAAGTTGTCCACCTCGTAGAGGTTGAAGTAGGCCTGCCCCGCGCCGGCCTCGCGCAGGTAACGGCGGCCGCGCCGGAAGCCGGGAATCGCCAGCCGCTCGGGCATGTGCTCGCGGTGGTGCCACTCGTAAAACTCGCGCAGACTCTCGGGCGCAACATCATGCCAGATGGCCACGAACGCCTCGCCGGCCAGCCCACGTTGGTTTGGCTCGTCCATGCGGTTGGGCAAAACGCGGTTCAATCCGCCCGGCCGCAACAGGCTTTCGCCGGCGTGGCCGCGCTTGCGTCCGCGGTCGGGCGCGCCGCGGGGGCCTCGGCCTTGCGCGGCAGGTTGGGCACGAGGCTGGGATCGTATTTCGCGCCGGCGGACACCTGCACCACGGTGAGGCGGATCTTGGTCGGGAAGAACTTCTCGGGGTCGGCCCGCTTGTGGGCGTGGCCGGAGCCGCCGCTGCCGTCCTTAATCACGAGGTCCATCTGTTTGATGCCCTCGGACCAGATGATGGCGTCGTTCTGCCAGAAGGACTTCATGGAGACGTCGCGCTCGAAGACGCCCTTTTCACGGTAGAGCTCCGTGCCGGTGCAGCCGTAGCCGTTGCCCTGGCCCTTGTTCGGGATGTAGCAGATGGTCCACGTGGTCGGCTCGCCGCCGGCCGGCTTTTCCAGGACTTCGAGCCGGATGTGCACGGTGCCGTTGCGGTAGTCCACCGGCGCGGTCCAGTCGCGGGGTCGGTCGGGATTGAGGGCGGGGCCTTTGACGTAGTAGTGCGACTTGCTGGGCTTGGAGTTGTCTGCGTCCTCCTTCGTGTAGGTGAAGGTCACGTCGAACAGCACGAACTGCGCGGCCTGCAGCGGGGCAACGGCCAGCAGCAACGTCAGCAGGGCCAGCCGGAAACCGGCGGGAAGCGGGGAGAACTTCATAGGCATGGCGCCGTTATCGGGCGGGAGCCGCCGGGCCTCAAGCGGAAAGACTGCATCCGTCAACGCGCCGCCTGCACCGCCGCCACGTAGTCGGCCGCCAGCTTGCGCAGCGCGGACCAGTCGTTCTTCGCGAGGATTTCCGTGGTGAGCAGCGTGCTGCCGACGCCGACGGCCGCGCAGCCGGCCTTGATGAACTCACCGGCGTTCGCGAGCGTCACGCCGCCCGTCGGCACGATGCGCAGGTGCGGCAGCGGCGCGCGGAAGGCGCGGACGCCCTTGGGGCCGTGGTTGTCAGCGGGGAAGAGCTTCACGAAGTCCGCGCCGGCTTCGTGCGCGAGCTGCGCCTCGGTGGGCGTGTAAGCCCCGAGCATGATGGGCCGGCCCGCCGTGTGCGCCAGCGGGACCAGTTCGGGCCGCAGGATGGGGGTGACAAAAAACTCCGCGCCCGCGTCGAGCGCGGACTTGAGCTGAAATGCCGTCAGCACGGTGCCGACGCCGACGGTCGCGCGCGTGCCAAACTCCTTCACCACCGCCGCGACGACTTCGCAGGCGTTGGGCACGGTGAAGGTGATTTCAAGAGCGGTCAGCCCGCCGTCCACCAGCGCGGCGCAGAGCGGCAACACCTGCTCCGGCTGCTGTGTGCGGACGACGGCGATGACGCCCGGCTTGGTGAGGAGGGAGGAAATCTCAGACTGGGTGCGCATGAGGTGAGTTTGCCGGGCCCTGCGTCGCATCAGGCACGCGAGACCGCCAGCGGAGCGTGACTTGGGCTAGAACCGTCCGTTGATCGAGGCGGCCACGTAGCCCGCACCGTTGTCCGTAAGCTGAAAGTTCTGGCTGGAGTAGTGGAAGCGCCGCTGGATGGCGTAGCCGCCTTCCAGGCCCAAGTTCAGCCCGCGCGCAAAGCTGTAGTTGAAGCCGCCGCCGACGCGATACTCGTTGTAGGTGAGCATGGAGTTGTTCAACACCGGGAAGCCGCTCTTCGTGCCCAGGTCTTGCGCGACCCGGTAGGCAATCTGGCGCCACTCGGCCCCGCCGTAGAGCAGCAGGTCATCGCTCGCCTGGAACTCAATCCGCGGGCGCGGCATCACGAGGTTCAGCGTCCAGTATTCCGCGAACTGCCAGCGCACGCCGGGACCGCCCAGCACGGGGTATTGAGCCCGCAGGTCCACGTAGATGCCCAGCAGCCACATCAGATCCTCGTCCGCCTGCCAGGCCAGCACGGTGTTGAACGGCGCGTTGATGTCGCCCCAGGTGAAGTCGCGGAAATCGCTGTAGATGCCGGGCCGGGCATTGACCCAGAGGGAGAGGTTGTGGCGCAGCGCCCAGTTGGCGGTGAGTTGGAAGCCCGCATTGCCGAGCACGTTGGGCACGGGCACGCCCGGCCCCACGTCGAAGTCGTTGCGGCGATATTCACCGGACACGCGGAAGGAGAAGTCATCCGTCGCGCGCACGGCCAGCCCCAGCACGAGGTGACTGTGGGCCGACTCCACGCTGCCCAGCCGGAGGTTGCCCATCGACAGCCGTGAACCGGACATGTAGGTGGCCCCCGCATCATATTCGAGCTGGAGGGTGTTGCCGCGCGGCGGCACGTGCCAGTAGTCCGCCCGTGCCGAAACAACGGTCAATGCCAGGGCCAGTCCGAGAAGCGCCGTGGAAAAGTTCATGCCAGCCCTCAGCGTCGGAAAACTAGGGCCGTTTGGCAAGGCGGGGTTTGCGCTCAGGCCGCGCGGTTGCCAAACGGCCGGCACTCCGCTTCAATGCCCGGGCTATGGGCCGCCAGCCGCCTCCCCCCAAACCTCTCGTCGGGATTATCATGGGCAGCCAGTCCGACTGGGAAACCATGCAGCATGCCGCTGCCCAACTCGATGCCCTGGGCGTGCCTTACGAAGCCGAGGTCGTTTCCGCGCACCGCACGCCGGACCGGATGTTCGAGTATGCGGAGACGGCGGCCGCGCGCGGCCTGGAAGTCATCATCGCCGGTGCGGGCGGCGCGGCGCACCTGCCGGGCATGACGGCGGCGAAGACTTCGCTGCCCGTCCTGGGCGTGCCGGTTCAGTCCAAGGCGCTCAACGGCCTCGATTCGCTTCTCTCCATCGTCCAGATGCCCGGCGGAATTCCCGTCGGCACGCT
>CAZQEW010000120.1:0-2466 GCA_964591495.1 uncultured Klebsiella sp. | reverse complement strand
CCCGGCTCGACCATCGGCATCCTCGGCAGCGGCCAGCTCGGGCGCATGCTCACCATCGCCGCCAAGCAGCTCGGCTACCGCGTCGCCATCTACTCGCCGGACGCGGACACGCCCGCCGGCCAGGTCGCGGACATCGAGGCGGTCGGCGATTACCTGGATGAGGACCGGCTCACGGACTTCGCCCGGCGCGTCAGCGTCATCACCTTTGAATTCGAAAACGTTCCCTCCCGCGCCTCGGAAGTCGCCGCCCAGCACACGCTCGTCCGGCCCGCCGGCAACGTGCTGCACATCACCCAGGAGCGGCTCCGCGAGAAAACCTTCCTCCGGGATCACGGCTTTCCCACCACGCCCTTCCGCGAGGTGAAGACCTACGCCGACCTCCACGCCGCCGCGCGCGACCTCGGCTTGCCGGCCGTCCTGAAGACCGCCAGCTTCGGCTACGACGGCAAGGGCCAGCAGAAGGTGTTTCCCCAATCCGATCCGGAAAAGGTTTTTGCCGCCCTGGGCGGCGCGGTCGGCATCTACGAGGCGTGGGTGGACTTTGAGAAGGAAATCTCCGTCGTCGCCGCCCGCACGGTGGACGGGCAGTTCGCCGCGTTCCCCGTCTTTGAGAACCGCCACGCCCACCACATCCTCGACGTGACCTTCGCGCCCGCCGCCATCGGCCCGCAGCTGGCCAAGGAAGCCGTCGAACTGGCTGCCGGCATCCTCGAACAGCTCGACGTCGTCGGCCTCCTCACCGTGGAACTGTTCGTCACCAAGAACGGCCGGTTGCTGGTGAACGAACTCGCCCCCCGCACCCATAACAGCGGGCACCTCACTCTCGACGCCTGCGTCACCAGCCAGTTCGAGCAGCAGATCCGCGCCGTCTGCGGGCTGCCCCTGGGTTCCACCGCACTCCGCCAGCCCGCCGCCATGGCGAACCTCCTCGGCCACCTCTGGGAAAAGGGTGAACCCAATTGGGCCGCCGCCCTCACCGATCCGCACGTGAAGCTCCACCTCTACGGCAAGGCCGAGGCCCGCAAGGGCCGCAAGATGGGCCACCTCACCGCCTGCGCCCGCGGCGTGGATGCCGCCCTGGCCCGGGTCACGGCGGCCCGCGACCGTCTGGTGAGTTAAACCTGCCGCTGGTGGCCAGCCGGTCCGCGCGCGGTCCGCCCGCCACCTCGTGCGTTTCCCCCGGAGCTTGTCGGAACTGAACTGTGCCTGAGCCAACCTTGCCCCCTTCCTCCGTCCGCAGACCGACGGCCTTTTCCTCGTCATCAAGGTCCAGCCCTGGGCCAGCCGCAACGCGCCGTCACGCTGGTGCGCGGCCACACGTCGCGTCACAAACTCCTCCGCCTCCACGGCATCGCCGCGCCGGCCGCCCCACCAATGCCTTTCGCTCTGGTTGGGACAAGTTAGGCCAGCAGCTTGCGGCAGGCCGTCTCCAGCCTCTTCATCTGCTTGGCGGACTTGGCCTCGATGTAGCAGCGGATGAGCGGCTCGGTGCCGCTGGCGCAGGATTCAGCGCCCGTGGCGTAGGCGTTCGAGTTCGGCTTTCAACGGTTGCCAGTAGGTGCGGTCCAGTTCGCGTTCGCTTAGTTCCTCCGTAGCCAAGGCCGTTTGCAGGACGGTGGAATCGCGCGACAGGGCGTGGTTTAGCAACGGTCGGTGAGCGCTGGCTGCCGAAGCGGCAGTCGGGTGTTGCGCGGCGAGTTCCAAGAGCAGTTCCGGGGTGCGTAGTTCCCGCAACCAGAACGCAATGCGCTCGGTGTTCGGCTCGTTGCGGCCCGCGTAGTAGTCGGCTTCCATCAGGCGGCGGAGCATGGGCCAGTCTTTGTCGCGCTGGGTCTTCTTGGCCTGCACCAAGTCGGGAAGGGAGAGGAGTTCGTAGGTGATGCCCTCGGCATCTGCCAGCACGGTTCGGCGCTCCCAAAGTTCGGTGAACGGCGCTACGCCGCGCATGACGGACATGACATCCACGCGCAAGCCTGCGGCCTCGGGGTGTTGGCAGCGGAAGTGAATGGCGTGGCCGCGTTGCAGATAGGCGATCTCAAAGGGCGGGACGGCGATGCATTCCGCCTGCAAATCCGTCAACGCGGTCCGCAGCCGATCAAGATTGCCTGGCTCGGCCAGCACGGCGAGGTCCGTGTCGCGGCTAAACTCCGCCGCGCCGTAGAACACGCAGGCCTGTCCGCCCATCAACAGGGCGCGCACCTGCCGTGCGGCCATCGTGGAAAGGACTTTGCGAATCGGGTTCGGTATCAAGTGAGCCTCCCATTGCCAGATAAGCCACCCAGAGCTTCTGGCTTTCCTGCCAGCGCTCCAGCGGCGTGAGCCGATACCAATCGGCCCACTCGCCCTCGACGATGTCCTCGGGCTGAATCATGCGGCGAGGCTGCCACGCGATGGGTTAACTAGCGAGGAGTTTGCGGCAGGCCGTCTCCAGCCTCTTCATCTGCTTGGCGGACTTGGCCTCGATGT
>CAZQEW010000119.1:0-14491 GCA_964591495.1 uncultured Klebsiella sp. | reverse complement strand
ACGTCGAGGGTGGTCTCGATGGACTTGGCCTCTTCGACGGTGATGGTGCCGTCCTTGCCGACCTTGTCCATGGCCTCGGCGATGATGTCGCCGATGGCGGTGTCCCAGTTGGCGGAAACGGTGGCGACCTGCTTGATCTCCTCCTTGTCCTTCACCTTCTTGGCGATCTTGGCCAGCTGCTCGGCAGCGGCTTCGACGGCCTTCTGGATGCCGCGCTGCAGCGACACCGGGTTGGCGCCGGCGGTCACGTGCTTCAGACCTTCGCGGTAGATGGCCTCGGCGAGCACCGTGGCCGTGGTGGTGCCGTCACCAGCGATGTCGCTGGTCTTGCTGGCGACCTCGCGGACCAGCTGGGCACCGATGTTCTGGTAGGGGTTCGAGAGCTCGATCTCCTTGGCGACGGTCACGCCGTCCTTGGTGATCGTCGGGGAACCGAACTTTTTGTCGATGACCACGTTGCGGCCCTTGGGACCGAGGGTCGCCTTGACCGCCTTGGCCAGGATCTCGACGCCCTTCAGGATTTCCTGACGGGCTGCTTCGTCGAACAGAAGTTGTTTAGCTGCCATGTTCTAAGGTGTGTTTTGGATGTTGTGGTTGAAAGTGGGGATGAATCGATTCGGGATCAGCCAATGGGCGATTAGCCAACGATTGCGATCAGGTCGTCGGAGCTGAAGATCTTGTATTCCTTGCCGTCGATCTTGACCTCGGTGCCGCCGTACTTGGAGACCAGCACGCGGTCGCCGACCTTGACCTCGAAGGCCTGCTTCTTGCCGTCGTCACCGGTCTTGCCGGTTCCGAGCGCCTTCACGACGCCCTCGGAGGGCTTCTCCTTGGCGGAGTCGGGGATGATGATGCCTCCCTTTTTGACTTCCTTCTCCTCGCCGATTTCCACGAGGACGCGATCGCCCAGGGGTTTAACGTTCAGTGCCATATGATGGTTACTAGTGTTTTGTTGTGTGTTTGCGGATGAAGCCCGCCGCTTGCGCAGCCGGGCAAAAGGGTCTGTGTATGAAATCAGGCCTTCTTCTTCTCGTCGACCACCTCGGCGTCGATGATGGGACCTTGATCGCCGGCCTTGGACTGACCGGATTTGGACTGGCCTGAATTGGCCTCGCCGCCGCCGGAGGCATCGCTCGAAGCCTGCTCGGCGCCAGCGGCACCGGGCTCCTTCTGGTACATGCCGGCGCTGGCGGCCTGCAATGATTCATTGAGCTTGTCGAGGGCCGAGCGGATGGCTGCGGAATCGGTTCCCTTGAGGCTGTCTTTGACGGCAGCCACCGAAGACTCGATGCCCGACTTGGAAGCCCCGAGCTTGTCGCCGTTGTCTTTGACGAACTTCTCGGAGCGGTACACGGCGTTGTCGGCCTCGTTGCGCAGCTCGACCTCTTCGCGGCGGGTCTTGTCTTCTTCAGCGTGGGATTCGGCGTCGCGGCGCATCTTCTCGACCTCGTCCTTGGAGAGGCCGCTGGAGGCGGTGATGACGATGTTCTGGCTCTTGCCGGTGCCGAGGTCCTTGGCGCTGACGTTCAGGATGCCGTTGGCGTCGATGTCGAAGGTGACCTCGATCTGGGGCACGCCCCGGGCCGCCGGCGGGATGTCGGTCAGCTGGAACTTGCCCAGCGACTTGTTGTCGCGGGAGAACTGGCGCTCGCCCTGCAGCACGTGGATCTCCACGCCCGGCTGGTTGTCGCTGGCCGTCGAGAAGATCTCGGACTTGCGGCTCGGGATGGTGGTGTTGCGGTCGATGAGCTTGGTGAACACGCCGCCCAGGGTCTCGATTCCGAGGGAGAGCGGAGTGACGTCGAGCAACAGGACGCCCTTGACCTCGCCCTTGAGCACGCCGCCCTGGATGCCTGCGCCGATGGCGACGACCTCGTCGGGGTTGACGCCCTGATGGGGCGGCTTGCTGACCAGGCCCCGGGCCGTCTCGACCACGCGGGGCATGCGGGTCATGCCGCCCACGAGCACCAGTTCATCGATCTTGTCGGCCGAGATGCCCGCATCGCGCAGACAGGCCTTGGTCGGGGTGATGGTGCGCTCGAAGAGGGAATCGCAGAGCTGCTCCATCTTGGCCCGGGAGAGCTTGAGGGCGATGTGTTTCGGGCCCGAGGCGTCGGCCGTGATGAACGGCAGGTTGATCTCGTATTGCTGCGACGAGGACAGCGCGATCTTGGCCTTCTCGGCCTCTTCCTTGATGCGCTGGAGCGCGTCGGCCTGCTTGCGGAGGTCGATGCCCTGGTCCTTCTGGAACTCGGCGAGGATCCAGTCGATGATGGCGTTGTCCCAGTCGTCGCCACCCAGGTGGGTGTCGCCGTTGGTGGCCTTCACCTCGAAGACACCGTCACCGATCTCAAGCACGGAGATGTCGAAGGTGCCGCCGCCGAGGTCGTACACGGCGATCTTCTCGTCCTTCTTCTTGTCGAGACCGTAGGCCAGCGAGGCCGCGGTGGGCTCGTTGATGATGCGCAACACCTCGAGTCCGGCGATCTTGCCGGCGTCTTTGGTGGCTTGGCGCTGGGAGTCGTTGAAATAAGCCGGCACGGTGATGACCGCCTGCGTAATGGTCTCGCCCAAGCGGGTCTCGGCATCAGCCTTGAGCTTGGCCAAAATCATCGCGGAGATTTCCGGCGGGCTGAAGGTCTGCGGCTTGCCATCCACTTCCACTTCCACGGCGGCGTCGCCGTTGGCGGCTTTCACGACCTTGTAGGGCACGCGCTTCAGCTCTTCCTGCACTTCGGCGAACTTGCGTCCCATGAAGCGCTTCACCGAGTAAATCGTGTTGCGCGGGTTCGTGACGGCCTGCCGCTTGGCCGCCTCACCCACCACGCGCTCGCCCGACTTGGTGAAAGCCACGACGGAAGGCGTGGTGCGCTTGCCTTCGGAATTCTCCAAGACCAGCGGCTCGCCTCCCTCCATGACCGACATGCAGGAGTTTGTCGTGCCCAAGTCGATGCCAAGAACTTTTGCCATAAATTGAAAGTGTTAAGCTGCCAATTGTAGAGCAGTGCTGGTGCCAGCGAGCGGTCTAACTGGGCGAATGGCTAAAATCCCTGTGTTTCTGGACTAATCCTGCATTTCAACCGCCCCCGGCGGCCCTGACGCAGGCCCGAAGGTGTGCCAGGGACGACACACTTGCCAAACTGTGACACAACTGAGCCGCCGTGGTGCGAGCGTTAGGGGCGGACGGGCTGGGAATTGAGCAGTGCTTGCTTCTTGAACCGTCCCGATGGTTTTTCCATGCTCTGGGCCATGGGTCGCCAGTGGTTGCACGCCAAACGCCTCGTCAACAACCTGAAGAAGGGCAAGACGAACGCCAAACTCGTCCGCGAAATCATGGTCGCCGCCAAGATGGGCGGACCTGATCCGGCCGGCAACGCCCGGTTGTTTGCCGCCGTGGAAAAAGCGCGCAAGGAGAGCGTCAGCCGCGATGTCATTGAACGGGCGATCAAGAAGGGCTCCGGCACGGGGGATGAGAAGCTCATCATGGAACACGTTGTCTTCGAGGGCTACGCACCGCACAAGGTGCCCGTCATCGTTGAGTGCATGACCGAAAACGTGAACCGCACCGCGCCAGACATACGCGTGCTTTTCAAGAAGGGCCAACTGGGCAACGCCGGCAGCAACAAGTTCCTTTTCGACCATGCAGGCTTGGTGGAAGCCTATCATCCCACTGCAGGGCAGGACATCGAAGCGGCCGCCATTGAGGCTGGAGCCAACGAAGTCGAACCGCTCACGGCCACGCAGAACGATGACATCCCTGAGGCCGCGACCGGTGCCCGCTTCATCACGGAACGCACCGCCGTCCATACCGTCTCGCAGTGGTTGTCCAAGAACGGCTGGACCGTGGTCACCAGCGAAATGGGCTACGTGCCCAAAAGCTTCCCCGAACTCACCGAGGCGCAACGCACCGAAGTGGGCGAGTTCCTCCACGAACTCGATGAACACGACGACGTTTCACGGGTCTGGGCTGCCCTCAAGTGATCGGATTGGCCCCGGCTCACTTGCTGAACAGTTCCGCGAAGAAGTTTTTCATCGCCTCCCAGGAACGCCGGTCAGCTTTCTCATTGTAAGCCGCCCCTTTGGAGTTGTCGTTTCCAGCGTGCGAATGCGTGAAGCTGTGCACCGCGCCGCCGTAGCTGACGAGTTGCCAGTCCACCTTCGCCGCCCGCATTTCCGCACAAAAAGCCTCCACATCCTTGGCCGGCACGAAGGGATCGTCGGCGCCGTGCAGTGCGAGCACTCGGCAACGGATGCTCCGTGCGTCGGCCGGAGCGGGTGAATCCAAGGCCCCGTGAAAGCTGACGACCCCGGCGATGTCCGCGCCGCTGCGGGCAAGCTCAACGACCGGCGTTCCCCCGAAGCAGTAACCAATGGCCACGATCCGCTGCGGGTCGGTCAGCGGATGATTTCTCAGCAGCGCCAGACCGGCGTTAACGCGCTCACGCAGGAGCGGCCGGTTGGCTTTGTATTTGCCGGCCTCGGCAGATGCCTCCTTGGGGGAGGGTGGACGAACGCCTTTGCCGTAAACGTCCACGCAAAGGACGTTGTAACCCAGTTCAGCGAGCATTTGGGCGCGCTTTTTTTCGTAGTCGGTGACACCCAGCCATTGGTGAACCAATAAAACTGCAGGGCGCCGCCCGGTTTGGTCGGCATCGTGAGCATGCCATCCCTCGAATTTGAGGCCTGCATGCTCATACTCCACGGGGCCGGACTTGATCACCGCCGCAGCAGGTAGGAGCGAAGCAAGCAGGCCAGCGAGGAGGATGGGCGTTCGAGTCATGGACCAACTGTGCCGGAGGTTGTGCCCTGGTCAACGGCTCTTTGTTCCATGGGATTCTCTACTTGCCACTTCGAGCGCCATTGGCCCATCGTGCGCCCATCTAAAATGTCGAAGAAAGCACTCATCACAGGCATCACCGGTCAAGACGGCTCCTACCTTGCGGAGCTGCTGCTGTCGAAAGGCTACGAAGTCCACGGTGTCATTCGCCGGGCGAGCACGTTCAACACTCACCGGCTGGATCACATCTACTCGGACCCCCACTCCCCGAAGCACAAGCTCTTCCTCCACTACGGTGATCTGAGTGATGCGAGCTGCCTCGCGCGCTTAGTCGGCAAAATTCAGCCCGATGAGGTGTATAACCTTGCCGCCCAAAGCCACGTTCGCGTGAGCTTTGACGCGCCGGAATACACGGCAGACATTGTCGGCACCGGCACGATCCGCCTGCTCGAAGCCATCCGCGAGGTCGGCATCCGCCCGCGCTTTTATCAGGCTTCCTCGTCGGAGATGTATGGCAAGGTGCTCGAAGTTCCCCAGACGGAGTTGACTCCATTTTATCCCCGCAGCCCTTACGCGTGCGCCAAGGTTTACTCTTACTGGATCACGGTGAACTATCGCGAATCCTACGGCATGCATGCCAGCAATGGGATTCTCTTCAATCACGAGTCTCCCCGTCGGGGCGAAACTTTCGTCACCCGGAAAATCACCCGCGCCGTGGCCGCGATTAAACTAGGCCGACAAGACAAGCTCTTCCTGGGCAACCTCGACGCCAAGCGCGACTGGGGCTACGCCAAGGAATATGTTGAGGCGATGTGGCTCATGCTCCAACAACCGGAAGGAGACGACTACGTGGTCGCGACCGGGGAAACGCATTCAGTTCGGGAGTTCCTAGAGGTCGCCTTTGGCCACGCCGGCCTTGACTGGCAAAAACACGTCGAGATCGACCCCCGCTACTACCGTCCGGCGGAGGTGGACCTGCTCATCGGCGATCCCGCCAAGGCCCGCAAAAAGCTCGGCTGGGTGCCCAAAGTCACCTTCGCCGAGCTCGCGAAGCTGATGGTGGATGCGGACTTGAAGACTCTGCAGGACCAGCTCGCCGGCAAAGTTTCCGTGACCCAATAGCCGCGCCCACCGGCGCGGTGGAATCGCACCGCCATGCCACGCGCACTCATCACCGGCATCACCGGTCAGGATGGCTCATTCCTGACCGAGCTGCTGCTCGATAAAGGTTACGAGGTCCATGGCATGGTCCGCCGCACCAGCTCACTGGAACGCTCGCGCTTGGTTCACCTCTACCGCGATTCGCAGGTATACGGCCAGCGTCTCTTCCTTCACTACGCCGACTTGGACGACCCCACCACGATGCGCCGCGTCCTGATGACCGTCGCGCCCGATGAGCTTTATCACCTCGCCGGCCAATCCCACGTCGGATTGAGCTTTGAAATCCCCGAATCCACCTGCGACCTGACTGCCATGGGGACGTTGAGGCTGCTCGAGATGGTGCGGGACATGCCGAACAAGCCACGGTTGTTCCATGCAGCATCCTCCGAAATCTTCGGCCAACCCACCGCAATCCCTCAGGATGAGACCACCCCCTACGCGCCGGTAACCCCTTACGGCTGCGCGAAGGCCTTTGCCACGCAGATGGTCTCCATCTACCGGCAGACCTTTGGCCACTTCGCTGTCAACGGGATCATGTTCAACCATGAATCGGTGCGCCGCGGCGAAAACTTCGTGACCCGGAAGATCTGCCGCGCCGCCGCCGCCATCAAGCTTGGCCAGCAAAAAGACCTCATGCTCGGCGACACCTCCGCGAAGCGCGACTGGGGTTACGCTCCCGACTTCGTGCGTGGCATGTGGCTCTCCCTCCAGCATGAAACGGCGGAGGATTACGTCTTCGCCACTGGCCGCCTCCACAGCGTGCAGGATGTGGTGGAGACCGCGTTTGCCACTATGAACCTCGACTGGAAGCAGCACGTGCGCCAAGACAACCGGCTGCTCCGGCCAGCCGAACCACAACGCCTGCTGGGCAACCCCGCCAAGGCTCGCCGCCTGCTGAACTGGGAGCCGAGCATCACCTTCAAGCAGATGATCGAGGACATGACCCGGGCCGAACACGAGCAGCTAGCTGGAGCTTGATTCCATCGCGAATTCAACTTGCCCACCCCAGCCCAAGCGGCATTATTCGTGCGCCTGACCGTGTGGAAGGATGGCTGAGTGGTTAAAGGCACCTGACTCGAAATCAGGAGATGGGGCAACCCATCCGTAGGTTCGAATCCTACTCCTTCCGCCAGTTTTTATAGGCGTCCCAACTCTTCGCCCCGTGTCGGCTTACCGCTTCGGCCAGTTCAGATGCTTGTGGAGGAAGTCGTAGGTGCCTTGGCCGTTGATGGTGTGCGGGCCGTTAAAGTGCTCGATCTCCGCGCGGTCGCCAATGCCGAGCTTGTTGTAGAAGCGGCGAATCTTGGCGAACTCAAAGTTCACCCACTCATCGATGCCAACACCATCGTCGTGGCCGCGTTCAACCATGAATGGCCGCGGCGCGATGAGAGCGGCCATCTCGGCATAGTTGAAGGTGTGGCCAAGGTTCCATTCGAAGATCTCGTATTCGCCGGTGAACAGGTAACTGCCGCGCCAATCCACCGTGGCGTTCTTCCAGACCCACTCGTTGAAGTCCGCCGAGCAGATGCTCAGGCAGTAGCCGTCCAATGCCGCCGGGATGCGCATGGCGGATTTGCCTCCGTAGCTGAGGCCGTAAAAGGCAACCCGCCGTGAATCGACAAACGGCTGCGTGCCGAGCCACTCCAGGATGCGCTCGTGCTGCGCGAAGATGATGGAGAAAAGGTGCAGGCCCAACGGATTGGCCAGCCGCTGGATCGTTCTAAACTCGTCCTTGCCGCGATAGGGATTGTGCGGCGCGAAGACGATGAAGCCGCGCTCGGCCAGCGCCGTGGCGAAACCCTTGTAGGCTGCCCATGCCCGATCGGCGCGATTCGTTGTCACCGTATCCATCGGCACTCCTTCAAGCCCATGTTGGCAAACGACCACAGGGCGGCGTTCACCGGGCTTGAGGTCCTTGGGCAGCAGCAGAACACCCCAGGCAAACACGTCGGGCAAAACATCAAGCGTGACGTCGTAGCCAACCATCTTGCTGGTGTTCAAAATCTCCTTGGAGCGGGCGTTGGTCGGGCCTGCAGGCGAAGACAGCTTGCCGACGACCCCGTGCCAGAAGTTGCTTTGCCATGGTTTGCGAGCCCCATCCCATGCGACAGGGTCCGGAACTTTGACTTTCGACCAAAAGCTTTCGTCCCGCAGGTAACTCGCAACACGAAGCTGGTTCTGGGTCAAATTCTCCAACTCCTTGACCTGCCGGCGCTGGCGGTCGGGGGCCGAGAAATCCCTGCGGGCATCACCCAGCGGCTGCGTGGGGGGGAAATCCACGCGGGCGGTCACGCCCACGGATTTGAGCAGCGCCTCGATCGTGCGGAGGTTGCCGGGACCGGTGGTGGCTCCGCCATTGCCGTGGAAAAGTTCGGGCGCGCGGCCCGTGAGCTCGCCGGCACGAGCAACCTCCGCCTGCACGGAGAAGAGGTCAGGCAGGGTGATTTTCCCCGGGGCAGCACCGGCGGAACGATCCGGGCGCACGGCCGGCGGCCCGGCGATTTCCGGAGGAGAGCTGTGTTCAATGAGCAGCCTCCGGGGATGGACTAAACTGGCCAGTTCAGCATCGCCAAACTCGCGCAGGATGCCAAACAGGTTGCGGTAGATCGGCTCGCGCCAAAGCTGTTCTCGAGAATCGAAGTAACCGCTGATCATCGCGGCGGAAATCCGCGTGTCGAGTGCGGCGGCGTGCAGCGCCACCAACCCGCCTTCAGCAAACCCCGCCACGGCGACTGGCGCCATCCGCGCCCCCGGTTCGGCATTCCGCGCTTCGAACCAGTCCACCACCGCCAGCACCTTCAGCACTTCATAACCAATGACCGTGCGCCCGAGCATGAAAGCCTGACGGTAGATCCACTCGCGGTGTGGCTGGTTGGTGAAGCGGATGCGCGGATTGCCCGACCACTCGTCATGCCTGTCGATGAGCACGGGGATCACCACCCGGCAGCCCGCCGCCGCCAGCGAGTGCGCCCATGCATTCCTACCCGGCGCAATGCCCGCGATTTGTTCCGGCGTCTGGTCGGCATCGGGCAGCGCGATGACCTGCGCCCGAACGGCGGACTTCGGCTCCATCAGCAAACCCTCACCCGTAACGCCATCCAGCACCGGCCAGCGGACCGCCAACACCGTGAACTGGGGGGTGTCGGCGACCACGGCGGTTCCGCCGACGGGCGCGAGGAGTTCCAACCCCTTGAGAGCCACCCGCTTGTCCACCACGCCGAGGATTTGCGCGAGCCGTTGCCGGTTTGGCTCCACGGACTTTGCGTATGCTTCCGGCGATGACGCGTCCCGCCTCCAGAACTGTGCCCGTGCGGCGACGGAGTTACTGGTCTCGCGCTGAAGGTATTTCTGGATGCCCGCGACCATCTGCGCCGAATAGTCACCCTCGCGCGTGAGCGGCGCGGTGCCGGGCAGTGGTTCGGCAGCGTAACCGAAAGTGACAATGACAGCGAGCACGGCCAGAAGGTGGAATCGCATGGCCACATCATAGGAATCTCCCCTTCCAACCGCACGGGTGAAATTGACGGAAATCGTGCTTGCACTGTTGCCGGGAGGGTGGCTCAATTCCCATCCCCTTACGGGGGGAGACATTTTATGGCACGCATTTGTGAACTCACCGGCAAGCGCCCCGTCAAAGGCAGCAAAATCTGGCGCAGTGGTAAAGCGAAGCGCGAGGGCGGCATCGGCACGCACGTGACGGCGATTACCAAGCGTCGCTTCTTCCCCAATCTCCAGCGGGTCAAGGCTCTGCTTCCCAGCGGCGAAGTTCGCTACATTCGTGTGGCCGCGTCCGCCATCAAAAAGGGCCTGGTGGTTAAGGCACCGAAGCGCACTTGGAAAAAGCCCGAAGCCAAGGCGGCCTGACCTGCACTCAACATTTTCAAGCAATGGCGTCCCACAAGGACGCCATTTTCTTTTCCAAGACGGACTTTTCGTGGGGTGAGCGACACCGGGAGCCGCCTCGCTCAGAGTCACTAACGCCAGCGCACCACCATGGCCACCGGGCGATTGGGAACTTCAAAAAGGCAGATGCCAAGTGTCGGGTCGAACTCTGCCGGCACACGCTCGCCGTTGACCCAGACCCGATAATTACGACGGACGCAGCGCAAGATTACCCTCCATGCGAGGGTTTGGCTTGGAAAGGATCCCTCCGCTTGGCCCAGGACAAGCTCCCGGACCGTGCCGCGATCGACACACTCAACCTGGCGGGTGCTGAACTGCCCCCGCTGGTAGCCTAGGGATTCGCCATCGTCCTCGTGCCAGACAAGCTGACTGCGCCCATGCGGCCAGACGTGAAGATTAACCGTCGTATCCCGCTCGCCGGAGAGGCTTTGCCGCGGAGTGCCCGTGGGAATTGCGGCCCCCCCGCGCACGAATACGGGGATGTGCTCCGCCACGGCCTCGGCGATGATGTGCTGGCCGCCTTCGTATAGCCCACCGCTCCAGAAATCAAACCACAGCCCGCGCGGCAGATACACGCTGCGCGCCGTCGCACCGGGCCGCAGGATGGGCGCGACCAGCAGGCTTTCCCCCAGCAGGAACTGGTCATCGCAGGCCACCGCCGCCGGATCATTTGGGTGATGCCAGAGCAAAGGCCGCATGATTGGCGCGCCCGTGCGCCGCGCCTCGGCGAAAAGGCATTCCAGATAGGGGAGCATCTGATAGCGCAGCGTGATGGCGTCGCGACACAGCGCCTCGGTGCGCGGGCCAAACGCCCACGGTTCCTGCCGACGCGAGTCGATGTTCGCGTGGTTGCGGAAGAACGGCGTGAAGGCCGCGAGCTGCGTCCAGCGCGTGAGCAGCTCGCCGGTGCAGTCACCAAGGAACCCGCCAACATCAGCCCCGCAGAAGGCAACTCCGCTCAAACTCAGGTTGAGCAGCATCGGAATGGATTCGGCGAGGTGCTCCCACGTGGAGGAATTGTCACCCGTCCAAACCGCGGCATGGCGCTGTATGCCGGCATAGGCGGAGCGCGTGAGAACGAAAGGTCGCCGATCCGGCGCAGCCAGCAAGGCCCCGTGGTGGGAAGCCTCGGCCATCGCCGAGCCATAGAGATTATGGAGCGCAGCGTGAGACGTGCGATTACTCCGGACCTGGCTGGGCTGATTTGGCTCCGCTACCGCCTGGAAGTCTGGGTTGAGGTGCTCACATGCCTCGGGCAGCGTCTTACCCGGCGTGTCAAAGAGCGCCGGCTCGTTCATGTCGTTCCAAATGCCCGCCAGGCCCAGCTTTTGAAATGCGGCCTGCTCCTGCGCCCACCAGTGCCGCACCGAGGGATTGAGAAAATCGGGAAAGAGGGACTTGCCCGGCCAGACCTTACCAACGAAATCGCGCCGTCCGCCGCGCGTTTTCACAAAGGCCCGGCGAGCACGGCCACGCTTGAGCACGCCAAACTGAGGGTCAGCCTTCACCCCCGGATCCACGATGGCAACGGCTTTGAAACCGTGCCGCGCCAGTCTCGCAAGCATCTCACGCGGACGCGGAAAGCTCCTGCCAAAAGTAAAGACGCGGTGCCCATCCATGTGATGAATGTCCAAGTGCAGGGCATCACAGGGGATTTTCCGACGGCGGAATTCACGGGCGATCTGCTCCAGCTCCTCGCGATTGGCATAACCATAGCGTGATTGGTGGTAACCAAGCGCCCACCGGGGCGGCAGCGGGATGCGCCCGGTCAGCTCGGTAAACCGCGCAACCACATCCGCCGGCGTGGGTCCTAGAAAGAGATACACATCCAGAGTCCCGGTCGCAGCGCGCAGGCGAAACTCTTCCGGCTCCGTGCAGCCGATGTCCCAGATTTGGCGCCCCGGATTGTGCCAGAAGAGCCCGCCCGCCCTGCCCTCCCGCAGCGAAAGCGCGAAGGGAATCGAGACGTAAAGGTTCTTGAGCCCCGGATGGATGCAGGAGGCATGACCGAGCACATCCGCATTCCAAAACTCGCGGATGAGACCGCGCTTGTTGAACGGGCCGGAAGATTCTCCCAGACCGAAAATGCTTTCCCCTTCGGCGAGGCGAAGGGTGAACTCCGATGCTGAGCCGCTAAAATCTGTGGTGGTGCAGCGGAACACTTCCAGCCCGCCCGCGTCGTGCAAAACCCACCCGCCCGTGCGCCGGTTCAGGGAAAACTTCGCCGCCGGGGTGGTAAGGGTGGCCCGTGTGCTGCCCCGTCGTGAACGAGCCCGTGCGCGCAATCGCAACACGTCAGAAGCGAGGGCGGTTATTTCAAGATCAGCTGTCGGCACAGAAATGAAAAAGCCGCCGGCTTGCACCGGCGGCCTGGAAAACCGTCGACCTTAGGCCTTGGTCAGCATGTCCGCCACGAACGCGCGCTCTTCAAGGAGCTCTTTGTTCGTCGCAGCAATCTTGGACTTCGCGAAGTCGTCCATCGCGTAGCTGGTGATGACTTCGTAGCTGCCGGGGGTGGTCGTGCGGACGGGCATGCCTGCCCACACGTTCGGGTCGAAACCATAGTGGCCGTTCGATTTGACGGCGACAGAGTGAATCGCACCGGGCGTCACGAGCGAGCGGACGTGATCCACGAGCGCGTTCGCAGCCGAGGCGGCGGACGACGCACCGCGTGCCGCGATGATGGCCGCGCCGCGTTTACCGACGGTCTCGCAAAACGGACCCTGCAACCACGCGTCGTCGTTGATGACGGATTTGGCAGGCTTGCCGCCGATGGTCGCGTGGGCAAACGCCGGGAACATGGTCGGGCTGTGGTTGCCGTAGATGAAGATGTCCTTCACTTCGGTGAGGTCCGCGCCCGCCTTCTTGGCGAGCTGGGTCTGGGCGCGATTTTGGTCGAGGCGCACCATGGCCGTGAAGCGGTCCGCCGGGAGACGCTTGGCCTGCGAAGCGGCGATCATGCAGTTCGTGTTCGCCGGGTTGCCCACGACGGCCACGCGGGCATCGGCCGCTGCGACGGCGTCAATGACCTGGCCTTGGGCGATGAAAATCTTGCCGTTGTCCTTGAGCAAATCGGCGCGCTCCATGCCGGGGCCGCGGGGCTTCGCCCCCACGAGCAAGCACCAGTTGGCGTCCTTAAAACCAACCGCAGGATCGGAGGTCTGCACAATGCCCTTGAGCAGCGGAAAGGCGCAGTCGTCGAGTTCCATGGCGACACCATTGAGGGCGGCCAGCGCCTTTTCCACAGGTGCCTCAATGAGCTGGAGGATGACTGGCTGATTCGGCCCGAACATCGCGCCGGAGGCGATACGGAAGAGGAGTGAGTAACCGATTTGGCCGGCAGCGCCGGTGATGGCAACACGAATGGGTGCGTTCATAGTTTCAAAGACGGGCGAGTATGGAAACGGGCTGGAGTGGTGGCAAGCGCCGTGTCAATCCAGCCCGACACTGGGGGAACCGAGTAGCCGGTCAAAGCACTCCGCCCACGCCGAAAATGTTATCCACGTTGTTGGTGATGGTCCGGTAGTCGCGAGTTTCGACGTGGCCATCCACCATGGTGATGTTGGCCTTCAAGTTGTGACGACATGCAGGCTGTTTGGCCAACCCACCGTTACTCACGCCGGAGGGATCTGCCGCATTGCCGTTGCCGAAGTGCCCATCCGCTTTTGGCGCGAAAGTGACGATCTCCGTCATGTAACCTCCCTGCGGAGGTGTGCGCCCCTGCTTCGGGTATCCCACATCACCGATCAACCATATCGAGCTGGCCCGGTTCACTTCCTGAATGCGGCGGCTGTGCAACTCCTGAGTGGGATTGGACGGATTCAAAGCGTAACGGATGATGTTCCCCTCTTGTGGGCCGTAGCCTTCCCAGCGGATGCCGGCGAAGCTTGATTGATCGGCATCGCGCACCGCTGGGCAACGCCAGACATTGTTTGAGACGGTGTGCGACGTCATGTATTTCCCGTTGGTCATGATCTGGAAATACCACTGTTGGGCCGCCGGGATCATGCCACCTGACGTCCAATAGCCGTTGTAGAGGTCGGGCAACTTACCATCGTGGTCTTCCGCGTAGAGCAGGAAGCCTAGACCGATCTGTTTAATATTGTTTGTGCACTTAATCCCATGCGCTTTCGCCTTCGCCTTGGAAAGTGCTGGCAACAGCATGCCGGCCAAAATAGCGATGATGGCGATGACGACCAGCAGTTCGATTAGCGTAAAGGCCAAGCGGCGGAAGGCCGGACTTGAGGCGGGCAGTTTCATGTCGGTTTGGTAGCGCAGGCGAACGCGGTTCGCAAGGCGGAGGTTGACTGGCCGCCAGGGCGGCTCATTCATCCTCCTTCACCCCAGCCAGCCGCGCTCCGACGGTGCGTCGGTCGGTGACAAGTGCGCGAAACTGCCACGTCGCCCGTGGTTCGAGCATCTGCCGGTAGTCCGTGGCCGTGCCCACCTTGTTGGTCGTGGCATCAAGGAGGTCAATTTCCACGCGCACGCCGAAGCGCTGGTGATCGGAGTCATTCTTCAGGACGCCGGTCACATAAACCAACCGGCTGCCCTTCGCGCCCTTGGGCTGATCAAGGGCGACCTGAGTGACCTTCAAGTCGCCGATGAGCTTTGGGCCTTTGGGCACCATGGGCGAAGTCATGGCGGGCG
>CAZQEW010000118.1:0-14711 GCA_964591495.1 uncultured Klebsiella sp. | reverse complement strand
CTGGCCTGCGCCCATTCATGGCTCAGGTTGATGAATGCCTGGTCGCGCGCCGGGCCGGCGGGCAGCTCCTTCACCCATGCCAGCGCGCCCTCCAAGTCGACACCCGCCCAGCGCGAGGCGACGTTGCCCAAGGCCTGGTTCTGGGCCGGGCCGGCGGGCAGGGTCAAGGCCAGTTCCACGGCGGCGCGCGGGTTCGTCACGGCAAGCTCGCCGGCGATGTTTTGCAGCATCTCGCGCCGGGCCTTGCCGTCGGGCTGCTGGCGGATCCAGGCAGCGGCAGCGGCGGGATCACTGTTCGCCCATGTGCCAGCTACCAGCTGGAGGATCGAATCACGCTGTCGGCCGGGCGGGAAGTGCGCCAGCGCCTGGGCGGCAGCGGTGGCGGGATCCGCCTCGGCCCAGCCTTGGAAAATGGCCTCGGGCAGGCCGGAATGGGCGCTGGCCACCCCCACCCGCTGGAAGGCCGCAAAGGCGCGGGCCGGATCCTTATCCGCCAGCGCGGCCAAAACCGACTGTATCGCCTCATTGCGAGCCGTGCCCGGTGGCAAAGTCTCAGCCCACGCGAGTGCCGCCGCGTTGTCGGCCTCCGCCCAGACGGCGAGCACCGTGGCGGTGGCGGACTTCCGTTCGGCGGGCCGGGAGAGCTGCTGGGCGTAACGCAGCGCGGCTCCGGCATCCACACCCGCCCACCGGCTTAGGAGCGTCGCCAGCACGCCTTCGCGCTCGGCCCGGCGGCCCAACTGCTCAAACAGGCCGATCACGGCCGGGACATCGGCAGGGGCGACACGCTCCGCCAGCTCAAGCAGCTTCGTCAGGCGAACTTCGGGGTTCGTCTCCCGTTTGGCATCGGCAAAGGCGGTGGCGAAATCGGCCGGCGACAGCGGCGCCTCCGCCGGGCTAGCAGGAGCAGGCGGAACCTCTCCGCGGCGGGCGGGCGGGCGCGCAAGAGCCGGCACGCTGGGGGAAGGCTCAACGGCCTGTGCTGGGGCCGCCTGCTTCACCGGCACGGGTTTGCGGAAAAATGTGCGATCCACGCCCACCCCCAGCCCAGCCCCCAGTCCCAGCAGGACGAGTGCAAAGGGCAGATTGGTGGGCTTCATGGAGGGTCAGGCGACTGAGCTGCGGCAGGGGATTTATCCGCCGCCCCTTGGACTCCTGCAAACAGTTTTGTGAGCGGAGGACCGTGGATTCTCCTGACTTGAATAATTGCGGCACTTGGCCATTCTGGCGCGCAACCCAACCAATGAACCAATTCACTCGTCGCTCCCTTGGCTGGCTGACGATTGTCGGCCTGCTCGCTGTCTCGGTCTGGATCCTCTGGCCGCGCGGACCGCAGCCAGAGTCAACGGCGCCCATGCCGGCGCTGGTAAGCAGCCCAGCAAAGCCCCTGCCGGCCCAGTCAGCGGTCAGCGCTGAAGCCACTTGGAATGCCTGGCGCGCGCAGTTGCCAGCTGCCCAGCCGGCCATCGAAGATGTGACCCAGTGGCCCGCGAACCGCACCGAGCCGTTCGACCAGTTCCGCGCGTGGCAACAGCGCTACGAAACCGCGGCTGACAAGTCTGCTATGGAGACCGAGGGCGTGGCCCTGGCTCAGGCCCGTCGCGCGGCGATGAAGCGGTGGATCGAGCGGGACCCTGAGTTTGCCCTTGCGCAGGCGGTTGGACCGGACGCGCGCCGGACGCTGCCCGCAGCCGTGCTGGCCGAGCTGGAACGCTGGGTGGAAGGAAAGGGTGGGCTGGAGGTGATCGTGCGCTGCGGTCCGAACGTGAAGGCCGCCGAGCAGCTCACGCGCAATGTGCGGGTGGGCGGTGAGAATTTTCGGGCGTTTGTCTATGGCCGGCGCGTCGGGCAAACCACGAAGTATGACCTGCCCATCCATGCTGTCGCCGTGGATGGGTTGCTGGCTTTGCATAGCAGCCCAGTGCGGCAGTTGGAACCCGGTGAGGCGCGGGCGCGCGGGCTGGACCCGGCGGCGATTCACCTGGAGACCGGCGGAGACGTCGCCTTCGCCGCGCACGCGAACGAGGCCTTTGCCATCGAGGCCAAGCTGCTTCAGCGCGAGGCCGGGCTGGGGGCGTATCCGCGGATGGGGCAGCTTGCGGCCGGAGTTTTGCCCGCAGGACTGCCGCCTGGCACGGCCGCGTTTCCGCCCACACCGGGCCACACTTTGGGGGTCAAGCGCGCATTGGTCATCCGGGTGGATTTCTCCGACGATCCCGGCGGCCCATTTGACCGCAACACCGGCGCGGTGATCACCACCAACGCCATCGGCACCGTGATGAGCCAGACCGATGCGTTTTACCGGGCTAATTCGCAGAATCTCACCTCGCTCCAAACCACCATCCTGCCCGCCGTGTTGCGGTTGCCGCGCACGAAAGCGACTTACGGCGGGGCGGATCCCATGGACGATCTGCGGTTGGACGCGTTGGCGGCTGCCCGCACCTTCGACCAGCAAAACGGAAACACGGGCCAGTTCAACCCCGATCAATATGACTGGGACATCACGGTCTTCTCCGATGTGCCCGGCTTTAGCTTCGGCGGGCTCGCCTTCGTGGGGGCAAAAGGCCAGTTGGTCAACGCCGAGTTCAGTCTCCGCATTTTGGGTCATGAGTTGGGCCACAACTACGGTTTGAACCACGCGAACCGCTGGGATGTTACCGGCACGGAGCCGACTGACCCGGCTGGCACCCACAACGAATACGGTGACGAATACGACATGATGGGCGGCAACAACATCAATACGGCGATGCACTTCAACGAGTGGTTCAAGTCCTACTTGGGGTGGCTCAACGCCGCCAACCGCACCGCCGCCCCCACCAGTGGTGTCTACCGGCTTTTCCGGCACGACCACCTCTCGGCTTCCGGGCTGCGCGCCATCACCGTAGGGCAGACCAATGATCGTGCCTATTGGCTGGGTTACCGGCGCGATGCGGCCGTGTATCCCGCGGGGACGGCCTCCACACTCGCGGGCGGTGTTCAGATCCGCTGGGGCATGCAGGCCGCCGGACTCACCAACGACATGAGCGGCAACGGCAGCCGGTTGCTCAACTTCACCCCCACGACGACGAACTTCACGCGCCATCCTTTGCCGGTCGGCCAAACCTTCACTGACACCAATTTTAACCTGTCCATCACGCCGGTCTCCACCGGCGGCACGTCGCCCAACGAGTTCATTGATGTGAACATCTCGTTCTCGTCGCCGCCGGCCACCATCACCGGACACCCGACGAACTTCACGGTGTTGCAAGGCGGCACGGCGACTTTCAGCGTGACCGCTGCCGGGGCCGGTCCACTCAGTTACCAATGGGCTTTCAACAGCGTGAACATACCCGGGGCAACCAGTTCCACGCTGACGCTCAACAACGTCACCACCAATCAGGCCGGCACCTATTTCGTGCGGGTGACCAACCCGGGCGGCACCGTAAACAGCTCGAACGCCGTGCTGACGGTGAACAGCACCAACGTCAGTTCCGGCGGCCTGCTGGCCCACTGGCGCTTCGACGAGGCCCCGGGAGCGACGGTGGCCGCAGACGCCACGGGCAACTTTCCAGGCACCAACTCGCCCACAGGTGCAGCCTTTGTGACCGGCGGGCGGGCGGGCAATGCGATCAGCATTGATCGGACCAATAACGGCTTCATCCGAATGGGTAACGTTCTGCCGCTGACCAACACCGACTTCACCATTTCTGCTTGGATCCGTCCGCCGGCTGGGGATGTGACCTTCAATGCGAATTTCCTCTCCAAACACACTTCAGGCTTCGTTAACGGATACATCCTCAGCTACGGATGGTTTGGGGACCTCACCAACAAAGCTCTCAGTTACGCGGGAAGCCGGACCACGAATGGCGTTCAGGAAGTGGTCACCTCGGCCTCGGATGTTAATGACGGAGCGTGGCATCAGGTCACCTTGGTTTACCGGCTTGGAACAACCACGAGCATCTTCGTGGATGGCGCTCCCTCAGAGGGTTCCATCAGCAGTTCGCCTATCGTTCCGACCACCGCGCCGTTCATCATTGGCGGCAACATGCTCGGGGCCGCGGTTGAGACGCGGTTCCAAGGCCTGCTTGACGACGTGCAAATATACAACCGTGCGCTCAACGACGCGGAGGTAGACTTCTTGTTCCAAAACCCCGGCCAGTCGCTGGGCAATGCGCCGGTGATTACCGTGCCTCCGCAGAGCGTAACGGTCGCCGCCGGGGCGAACGTAACCTTCACTGTTACCGCGAGTGGCACCGGGCCATTTACCTACCAGTGGCTGCTAAACGGCTTCCCAATACCGGGCGCAACCAGCGCCACCCTCTCGCTGACGAACGTCCAGACTAGCAATGCCGGCAACTACACCGTGCGGGTCAGCAATGCCTCCGGTAGCACGACCAGCGTTGCGGCAACACTGGCCATAATCACCTACCAACCGCTGGCGCACTGGCGATTTGATGAGGCTCCGGGTAGCACGATTGCGGTGGACAGCCGGGGCAACTTCAACGGCACCAATTCGCCAACCGGCGCATCGTTTGTGCCCGGCGGCCGGGCGGGGAATGCGTTAAGCCTGGACCGTTTGGCCAATGGTTTCGTGAACTTTGGCGACGTGCTGCACCTGAACAATACGGACTTCACAATCTCAGCTTGGATTAAGACCCCTCCAAATGACGCGCAGCCGGCCGCGAACTTTCTCTCCAAGCACTTCTCCGGCACGGTGGGCGGTTACATTCTCAGCTACAACTGGAATGCGCCTGGGGCTAACGTTGCCAACAAGGCGTGGTTCCTAGTTGGTAACCGGACGACCAACTCCATCCGCGAGCCAGTCACTTCTACAAGCGATGTGAATGATGGCAACTGGCATCAGATTTCCGGTGTTTATCGTCCCGGAAGCACCACCACCATTTATGTCGATGGCGTCCCCGTGGAGGGTTCCATCTCAAGCTCACCCCTGGTATCCGACAATGCGCCCTTACTAATTGGCGGAAACATGTTAGGGGCAGCGATCGAGCCCCGCTACTCCGGGTTGGTTGACGACGTGCAGATTTATAACAGGGCGCTGACGGACGGCGAAATCAACTTCCTGTTCCAAAATCCTGGCCAGGCCATCAGCGGCGCGCCGGTCATTGAATCACAGCCGCCGAATGTCACCGTGGTGCTGGGCGGCACCGCCTTGTTCACGGTCACCAACGGCGGCATCGGCCCGTTCACCTACCAGTGGCGCTTCAATGGCACCAACATGGCGGGCGCCACCAACCCGGTCCTGACTCTGACCAATGTGCAGGCCGTCCAGGCCGGGAGCTACAGCGTCCGCATCGACAACGCCCTCGGGTTCACGATCAGCACCAATGCCACCCTGAACGTGCTGCTCCCGCCGTTCATCACCGCGCAGCCCACGAACTTCACCGTGCTGGCTGGCGGCACGGCAAACTTCTCCGTCACGGCCGGCGGCACGCCGCCCCTGTCCTTCCAGTGGCGTTTCAACGGCACCAACCTCCCCGGCGCGACCTCGGCCACCCTGTCCGTGCCAAACGCCCAGGTCAGCAATCAGGGGGATTATTCCGTGGTGATCGGCAATCCCTATGGCTCCGCCACCAGTTCCAATGCCGTGCTCACGGTGAACTCTCCGCCCGTCATCACCCAGCAGCCGCGGGCGCGCGTCGCCACGGTGGCCTCACCCGCCGTGTTCAACGTGGGCGTGGCAGGCAACGCGCCGTTCCGCTATCAGTGGCTCTTCAACGGTCTGGCCATCCCGGGGGCAACCAATGCCGCGCATGTCATCCCGGGAACCGTCAACGCCCATACGGGCATCTACTCGGTCTCCATCACCAATGCTTTCGGCTCCGCCCTGAGCAGCAATGCCGCGCTTACGGTCATCCCGGCGCGGGTGCTCTCGCCGTGGGGCGCAGCGGCCGGCGGCTTTGGGGCGGACGTGGCCAACTCCGTGGCGGTGGATGGGGATGGCAACGCCTTCGTCGCCGGTTATTTCACCGGCACTGCCAGCTTTGGCACCAACCAGCTCGTCAGCTCCGGCGCACGCGATGGCTTCGTGGCGAAGTTCAACCCGGTGGGCCAGCTGCTCTGGGTGCGCCGCATGGGCGGCGTGGGCTTTGACGTGGTCAACGCCGTGGCGGCGGACACCAACGGCAACTGTTACCTGGCCGGCGCATTCGAGGGCATCGCCACCTTCGGGACCAACGTGCTCACCAATGCCAACACCGCGTCGTTCAGCGATGGCTTCGTGGCCAAGTTCGATGGGGCCGGCACCAATCTGTGGGTGCGCGCGATCGGTTTGCGGGACGTGCATGACATTGGTCAGGCGGTCGCCCTCGACGGCGCGGGCAACGTGTTGGTGGCCGGCCAGTCGGCCATCACCAACTTCAACGGGGCACCGCTCACCAATCACGGCCGGGTCTTTGTGGCCAAATTCAGCAACGCAGGCGCCCCGCAATGGGCGCGCAAGGCTGGCGGCGGGCCGGGGGCGCCATTCGACAGCGCCACCGGCGTGGCGGCTGACCTGTCCGGCAACGTTTATGTCGCGGGCGTCTTTGGCGGCACGAACGCGAACTTCGATGGTGGCACGACGCTGACCAACCGCGGTGGCACCGACGCCTTCCTGGCGCGCTATGACGCGACAGGCGGAACTCAATGGGTCCGGCAGATGGGCGGCGTGCTCGACGAGCGCGCCACCGGTGTGGCCGTGGACAGCGTGGGCAACGCCTATGTGGTGGGTGAGTTCGGCGGGACCATGCAGTTGCCCGGAGTGAGTCTCAGCACGGCGGTCTCCGACCAGAACGCCTTCATCGCCCGCTTCGACGCCGCCGGCACGGTCAACTGGGCACGCCAGGCTGGCGGCACGTTGCCCGATTCCGCGCGGGCCGTGACGGTGGACAGGGGCGACCGCGTGTTTGTGGCCGGTTACTTCAGCGGGTCGGCGACCTTTGGAGCGGAAACCATCGTGAGCGTGGGCAACACCTTTGATGCGTTCCTCGCCCGGTTGGACACCAATGGCAACTTCGCCTTCGCGCAGCAGGCTGGCGGCAGCGACCTCGGCGGTGACATTGCCATGGGCGTCGCAGCGGATGCGGCGGGCAACGCAATCCTAGCAGGCTATTTCAACGGCGTGAGCGCGCTCGGCAACACCAGCCCCGAGAGCGTCGGCGGTGAGGACATCTTCGTGGCGCGCTTCAATGCGTTCACCGGTGACGCCCCGCCGCCCCTGGCCTTCCGGCCATCCCCGGCGGGTCAACTGCGCCTTTCATGGCCTTCCGGCTCGTCCAGTTTCATCCTCCAGTCCTCACCTTCCCTGCTGAATCCAGTCTGGACGGATGTGATTGGCGATCTGCTGGTGCAGACAAACGAGCTGGTGCTCACCAACACGCCCGGTCCGGTGAACCGCTTCTACCGCCTGCGCAAGCCCTGACGCCACGCCGGCGCAGGGCAGGATCCCGCGGCGGCTGGCGGGTTAGCCGCCGATGCAGCTCATTGTGCGTTCCGGCTGTTCAAAGCCCGGCTCGCCGATGTGGTGGCGCTCTTCCTTGCCCAGCACGATTTCACGCAGCTTTGCCGTCAGTTCCGAATCGGTCGCCCCGCCGCGGAGCAACGGCTTGAGGTCGTGCTCGTGCAGGCTGAACAGACAGGTGCGCATCTTCCCATCGGCGGTGAGGCGGAGGCGGTTGCAATGCCCGCAGAACGGCTCCGTGACCGGCGCGATGATGCCGATTTCCCCCCGTCCGTCCGCGAAGGTCCAGCGCTTCGCCGTCTCGGACTTGTTGTCTGACACGACGGGGCGCAGATCGAACTTGGCTTGCAGCCGCGCGAGGATTTCGCGGCCCGGCACCACCAGATCGCGCTGCCATGCCCGGCCTGAGTCAAGCGGCATGAACTCAATGAAGCGCAGACTTATGGCCTGCTCGCGGGCAAAGTCTGCCAGCCGTTCCAGCTCGTGGTCATTCAGGTCGCGGATGACGACGGCATTGACTTTCACCGGCGCGAAGCCCAGCTCCTTTGCGAGCGCAATGCCCGCGAGCGCGGCCGGCAGACCGTCCCGGCCGGTGATGCGTTTGAAGTTGTCTGGATCGAGCGAATCGAGGCTGAAGCTGACCCGGCGCAGGCCGGCGGCACGGAGCGGGGCAGCGTGCGTGGCGAAGTGCGCCCCGTTGGTGGTCATCGCCAGATCGCGGATGCCCTCGATGGGCGCAAGCCGGGCCACCAGATCCGGCACTCCTCTGCGCAGGAGCGGCTCGCCCCCGGTAATACGGACCTTCTCGATGCCCAGCCCGACGGCAACCCGCACGACCCGCTCGATTTCCTCGTAGGCAAGCAGCGCGGACTTGGGCTTCCATTCGCGGATGATGGGCGTGAAGGACGGTTGCGGGTTTTTGAGCGCGTCGAACTTGCCCCGATAGAAGTTCGCGGCCTCTTCCGTCTCTGGCAGGCAGTAAAGGCAGCGGAAATTGCACCGATCCGTGATGCTCACGCGCAGGTCGCGCATCACGCGGCCGTGCGAGTCGCGGAGCAGAAGCGGGGCGGACACTCGAAAGTGGGCGGCGTTTGGTTGCGAGTCAGGTCCCGGCCATGCAGGCAAAATCATCCGCATGCCGGCGTCTCAATGCTTGCCGAAAGGAGATCGCGCGGCGCGCCGATTACTTCTTCTTGGGCGCGGGCGCAGCGGGGAAATCAGGGCCCACGGTCACGCTCTTCTCGACGCCGCCTTCGGCAGGCTTGGGCGCGGCGGGCGAAGGGGCCTTGATGGTCACAGTGCCGTCACGGTGGACTTCGACGTTGAGCTGGCTGCCCTTGGTGGTGATGGGTTTGGCGGCGGCGAGCGGCTGGAGGTTGTCTTTGAGCAGCGTCGCCCCCTTGCGGTCGTCCTGGAACATTCCGCGGCGCATCCAATCCACGCGGCGGGCGATGGCCTGATCGCTCTTGATGGTGGACATCTGCTCGCGGAGGAAGGCGAGGTCGTTCATCTTGCGCTCCATCTCGGTGCGCTCGCCCTGCATGCGCTGGAGCTCCTTGGTAAGAAAACCCTTGTCGTCATTTGCGGTCTTCAGCTCGCCCTCGACGAAGGCGATGCGGGTGTTCAGCGTGCCGATGGTGGAATTGAGCTTGGCGATGTCAGCGTTGAGGCCGGCGATCTTGGCATTCAACTGGTCGCGCGTGTCTTGGAGGTCCTTGATGCTGGCGTCGCGTTTGGCGATTTCCTGCTTCTTCGAAGCGTCGAGTGCGGCGTAACGGGCAGCGGCGGCCTCTGCATCGGCCTTGGCCTTGGCCTTCTCGGCCGTGAGGGCGGCCGTGAGGGTGGTTTCTACCCGTTTGGTCTCGGCCTGGGCGGCCTTCGTTTCGGCTTGCGACTTGGTCAGGGCGGTCTTGGTCTGGTTGAGCTCGGTGGTGGTGGACTCCACTTTGGCGGTGAGGGCCTTGGCTTCCTCGGTTTTGGCGGCAAGGCTGGCGGAAATCGTCTCGTTGGTCTTGGTTAGGGACTCGTTGACCTGCTTTTGGGCGGTAAGTTCGCCGGTGGTCTTTTTGACGTCACCTTCCAGCGTGGCGATGGTCTGATCATCCTTTTTCTTGGTTTCAACGGCGCTGTTGTGCCGCATGAGGAGACCAATGCCGAGCAATACGCTCAGCGCAACCAACACCACTACTGCGGTCTTGTTATTCATACGAGTCAAGCATGGGGAGGGGGGACAGCTTTGGCAAGCCCGCACCATCATACCGCTTGGCGCGCTTTAGAGTTTGACCGGGTCTAGGAGCGGTGGCTAGGTTTCCCCCCTGTTTCTTTCGGCCCGGTTATGATTGGCACGATACGCAAGCACTCGCAGTGGCTCTGGGGCATCATCATCACGGTGGTGATCATCACCTTTGTGATCTTCTTCAGCCCGGACATTGGCAACCGCGGTGGCCGCTCCGAGGCGGATTACGGCACGCTGTATGGCCGGCCCATCAAGCGCGACGAACTGGCGCAGGCTTACACCGAGGCCCGCCTGGGCTACTTCCTCAGCACCGGTCAGTGGCCGGACCGCGACGAACGGGCCCGCATGTTTGGCTTCAACCTCGACGCCGAGGCCCGCCAGCGGCTCCTCATCAACCACCACCTCAGGGCGGAGGGCATCGACGTGGGCGACGCTGCGGTGGCGCAGGAGATCAAGAACATCTTCACCGACACGCAGACCGGAGCTTTCAGCCTCCAGCGCTATGAGGCGATGCTCAAACAGCACTTCGCCTCCGCGGGCGTCTCCGAGGCGGCCTTCGAGCGTTTTCTGAAGCATGAACTGGGGCGCCAGCAGCTCGCGCGCACCTTCGGCCTGCCCGGCAAGCTGATGTCCGATCGTGCGGCAGATGCCTTCTTCCGCCGCGAAAACGAGCAGGCGCAGGTGGAGTTTGTCTTCCTGGCCAGCTCCAACAATCTCGCAAAGGTGAACCTTGATGAGGCTGCGCTGCGTGCCTGGCATACCAACAACCTGACCAGCTACCGCATTCCCGAGCGCGTGAGTGTGCACTACGTGTCCCTGCCTCACTCCGGCCAAAATGCGGAGGCGGACAAGGAGCTCGCGGCCAACACGAACCTCGTGAAGCTCATGGAGGCGCACTATCAGACGAACGTCTTCCGTTATCGCGACACCAACGGGACCGCCAAGACTTTCGATCAGGTCAAGGACCAGATCCGCGCGGAATTCCGCGACGAGACGGCGGCCCGCATCGGATTCCAAAAGGCCACGGAATTTGGCAACGAGCTTTTCAAGCTCGCTGGCCAGTCCAACCGGGCTGAAATCCTCATCCAGCTTGCTGCGCGCAAGGGTCTGCCGGTCAAGGTCACCGAGCCGTTCACCGAGTTCGAGGGGCCGAAGCTTACCAATGCCCCCGCCAATTTTGGCCGGACGGCCTTCCAGCTTTCCGCCGACGAAGCGCTCGGTCAGATGCTGCCAGGCATAGACGGCGTTTATTTCATCGCCTTTAAGGACCGCCTCAAACCGGAAGATCCGCCGTTCGCCCAGGTCCGCGCCAAGGTCGTGGAAGATTACCGGAGGTCACAGGCCACTGAGCTCACGCTGACGGAGGGCACCAAGCTCGTGCAGGCCGCGACCAACGCGCTGGCGGCGGGAAAATCCTTCAAGGATGCCGCCAAGGGCCTCGGGCTTGTCGCCCTGGAAGTCCCGCCCTTCAGCCGCAACGCCCAGAAAATTGAAATCGTTCAGGACCGCGGGATCGGCATCGAGGAATTCCGCGACCAGGCGTTCGCCTTGGCTCCCGGCAAGGTCAGTGGCTTCCGCTCCGTGGGCATGGGCGGCTTCGTGGTTTATGTCAAAGGCTTCACGCCGGTCGCTGATGATCAGGTGAAGGCCGAACTGCCCAAGTTTGCCGAATCCCTGCGGGAGAACCGCTCCAACTACGCCTTCCGCGAGTGGCTTGGCCGTGAGGTCGAGCGCTCCGGAGTGATGGCTCCTCTGCGCCAGCAGGCCAAAGGTGCCGCTGCCGGCGCGGGCCAGTAACCCCATGCCCGCCGGCGCGGTCATCAAGCTCTCCGCTCCCGCGACCCGCGAGTATTGGGAAGTGCCCGTCGTTTACGAAGACGAGCATCTGCTCGCTGTGGACAAACCGGCGCGCCTGCTCTCCTCGCCCGACCGCTACGACCCGCAGCGGCCCAATCTGATGCGCCTGCTCCACGATGGCATCGCTCAGGGTGCACCGTGGGCCAAGGAAAGAAATCTGACCTACCTGGCCAACGCCCACCGGCTCGATTTCGAGACCAGCGGGGTGTTCCTGCTGGCGAAAACCAAGCCTGTGCTTACCGCGCTGGCCAACGAATTTGGGTCAAATAAACCGCTCAAGACCTACGTGGCCCTCACACGTGGGATGCCTGAGCAGCCCGAATTTACCGTGGATGCGCCCATCGGTCCGCAGACCCGGCAACTCGGTCTCATGCGGGTGGACCGGCAGGGCGGCAAGAAATCCGTGACGCAATTCCGGGTGGCCGAGCAGTTCCGCGGGTTTACGCTCCTGCGGTGCCAGCCGCTGACCGGTCGCACACACCAGATCCGTGTCCATCTGCGTTCGGTTGGCCTGCACATCGTGGGGGACGTGGATTATGCCGGCGCGCCGCTCTTCCTCTCGCAGATCAAGCGCAGCTACACGCCCAAACTCAACGAGGCCGAGCGCCCGATCATGGGCCGGGTGGCCCTGCACGCCGAGCAACTGGAAATCAGGCACCCCGTCACCAGCGCGGTGCTTACGATCACCGCTGAATGGCCCAAGGATCTGCGCGTGACGGTCAAGTATCTCCGTCAGTTCAGCGGGATGTGAGTGGATGGCGGGCAGCTGGTTGCCTTTCCCTGGCCTTCCGCCAGGCACGACCTCACCAGCTCATGATGGGCCAGAGGCTGGCGTAGTCGTCAGTCCACAGCGGCACCATCTTGGTGGAGGGATCTGACTTCGCGGCCTCGGTCTTGGTCTTGATCAGTGCCATGAGCTCCTTGTTCTTGCTCAGGAGCACCCACGTGGAGCTGTAAATCCACCAGTCCTTCTCGCCGTCGCCGTCCGAGATCGAGAGGCGTTCGTAGCCGAATTCCTTGGCCAGGTTTTCCACCACCGGTTCGAGGTCGAGGTAGCGGTTCGAGATGTGGACAGCCAGCACGCCGTCGGCGGCCAGGTGTTTGCCGTAAATGCCCACGGCCTCCTTGGTGAGCAGGTGGACGGGAATGGCGTCGCTGCTGAAGGCGTCGAGCGCAAGGACATCGAAGCGCTGCGGTTCCTCGCGCTCCATCGAAAGCCGCGCGTCGCCCATGATCACGTCCACTTTGCCGCCAACGGCCTGCGTGTCCTTGATGAAGGTGAAGTGGCTGGTGGCGATCCGCCGGACTTCCTCATTGATTTCGTAAATGCGGACATAATCGCCCTTCTCCCCGAACGCCGCCGTGGTGCCGGTGCCCAAGCCGACGACGCCGATGCGTTTCTGCGGCCGTGGGAAGTTGCGGATTGCCAGCGCCACACCGCTTTGTTCGCCGTAGTAGCTGGTGATGCGCCGGCGCTGGTCGGGATCGGTGAGCTGGAAGCCGTGGGTGATGCGCCCGTGTTGCAGCAGAAGATAGCGCGAGCCGGGGGTTTCCTTGCCGTATTCCAGGACGGACATGGCGCCGTAGAAGTTGCGCGTGGCCTCGACCACATTGTCGCGCTCCCGGCTCTGGATGTAGAAGGCCAGGCAGACCGCCAGTGCCACGAGCGAACCCGCCAGCCAGGCATGGAAGCGCCACCACTGGAAGCCCGGCACCCGCCAGTTGGGCAGGCACACCAGCCAAACCAGCACCGCGCACGCGCCACAGGACCAGGCCAGCTCGGCGTAACTCTTGAAGACGTGCGGCGCGACGACGGCCACGAGGAACCCGCCGATGGCTCCGCCCAACGAGATCATCAGGTAAAAGCTGGTAAGCCAGCGCGGGTGCGGCTTGAGCGCGTAAAGCTCGCCGTGGCAGACCATGCACCCCACAAACAGCGTCAGGCAGAAGGCCGGGACCTGCCAGCCGATGCCCACGTCGTTGATGTTCGCCAGCACATAGATCAGCCAGCCGAAGCACGCCAGCATCGCCGGCAGGAAGAGCGGCCGCCAATACCACTGGTTCGCGTCAAAGCACAGGATGAACGTGAGCAGGTAGAGGCTCAATGGCAGCACCCACAGGAACGGGATGACCGCCACGTCCTGCGTCAGCTTGTTGGTCGTGGCCAGTAGCAGCGCGGATGCGCACGCGGGCAGCGCCAGCCAGAGGAATTTCCGGCGCAGCGAAGGCTCTTCGGCCGGCTCCTCCTCAGCCAGATGGCCATCGGCCGGCGTCTGCGCGGCAAAACCCCGCACCCAGACGAGGCGCACGCACCATGCGGCGAACAGCACATACGCCACCAACCCCCAGCCCCATGAGAGCGCCTGCAGTTTGCGGGCGAAGTTGGGCTCGATCAGGAACGGATACGCCAGCAGCGCCAGCAGCGAGCCGATGTTGGAGAGCGCGTAGAGGCGGTAGGGGGACTTGCCCGGATTCAGCCGCGCAAACCAGGACTGCATCAACGGTCCGGTCGTCGAGACCACGAAGTAGGGCAGGCCGATGGTTGCGCCCAGCAGCAGCAGGATGTGCGTGATGGGCGCGTCGCCGGGCTTTGGCTTCCACGCGTCGCCGGGGATGATCGGCAAGACCGCGAGCGACGCCAGCAGCACCCCCAGATGCACCGCCGCCTGTCCGCGCGGCTGGAGCCAGCGGCTCAGGAAGTGCGCGTAGGCATACCCCGCCAGCAGCACCATTTGGAAGAACAGCATGCACGTCGTCCACACGCCCGGCGTGCCGCCGAACCACGGGAGGATGTATTTGCCGATGAGGGGTTGAACGAGGAAGAGGAGAAACGCCCCGGTGAAAATCGTCAGCGCGAATGGCAGCATGGCAATAAGCCGCCAGCTTCTAGGGCAGGCGGAAAGTTCGGCGGAGAATGAGGCTTTACTGCGACTTGGAAAGGAGAATGTGGCTCCCGGAACGGCTGCCCTCGGGCGGCAAGCATCATTGCCACAGCGGACACCGCACCCACCGGCCCGGCTCGACTTCCACCAGCTCCGGGGCTTTCTGCGCGCAGTCGCTTTGCGCCTTGGGGCAGCGCGGGTGGAAGCGGCAGCCGCTGGGGAACTGGCCGAGGTTGGGCACGTTTCCGGGGATGGCTTGGAGCCGCTCCAGTTCGTGGCCGAGCTGCGGCACCGAGTT
>CAZQEW010000117.1:12652-14909 GCA_964591495.1 uncultured Klebsiella sp. | reverse complement strand
AGCGCGGCGACTTCGGGATTGCGATAGGTGTCGCCGGCAGCCAGCGGCGCGCCGTCCTTGAAGAAGAGTTTGCGGCCGCCCTCGTGGGACTTCGCGAGCGGAGCGAAGCTCGCAATGGTCTTGGCCAAGGCATCGGAGAGCTTGAAGCCGTCGCGCGTAATGACGATGGCCGGCGCGACCAGCTCGCGAAACGGGCGCGTGCCGTGCCGGTCGAGCGCGAGTTGCAGGCCGGCGAGAATTCCCGGCACGCCCGCGGCCAGCCAGCCAGTCTCGTTGACCCGGCCGGGGACGTTGCCTTTCCCGTCCGGCTTGAACATGTCCGGTCGCGCGGCGGCGGGCGCAGCGGAATTGGCATCGATGCAGACGACGCGCTTCCCGTCGGCGCGGGCGATGATGATGGCTGCGCCGTAGCCGCCAATGCCGGTCTGATGCGGCGCGGCCACGGCTCCCGCGAGCGCGCCGGCGACGAGTGCGTCCACGAAATTGCCGCCATCCGCGAGCACGCGCGCGGCGACCTTCTCAGCAGTCGGCTCGCCGCTGAGGATGCCGTGGGGGTTGGCCGGCGGCGCAGCCGAGCGCAGCACGAACGGGGCAACGACGGTGGCAGCCCCCAGCCGGAGCGCAGCCCGCCGGGTCAAGCGCGTGCGGGCGGTGGGTGACCGCCGTTGGCTTCGTTCGGTTCCCACAGCCGGAGATGGCAAATCGGCGGCACGGGTGGCAATGGTCTGGCTCATGCGCCGGGTGTAAGCGACCCGTCGCGCGGCGTCCACGGCGAATTCAAAGAAATTCCCCCGCTCGCGGGAAAAACTGCTTGTCGCGTTCTGGCTCCGGCGTTAGCCATTGCGCCATGTCCAAAACATTCTTCCTTCCGCTCTCGGCTTCCGCCGCCGTCACCCGCCGCGACTTCGTCAACCGTTCGCTACTGGCCGCCGCCATCGCCGCCGCCAGCGCGCCGCCGCTCCTGCGCGGGCAGAACCTCAACAGCCGCGTCGCCATCGCGGGCATCGGCGTGGGCGGCAAGGGCGCGAGCGACATCAAGGGCATCGCCGAAGCGGGGGCGGACATCGTGGCGCTTTGCGATGTGGACGAGGGCACGCTCAAGAAGGCCAGCGCGCTCTACCCGAAGGCCAAGCTGCACCGCGACTACCGCAAGATGTATGAGCAGCAGAAGGATTTCGACGGCGTCTCGGTGAGCACGCCGGACCACCACCACGCGTTGGCCGCCGCGCTTGGGATGCAGCTCGGCAAGGGCGCTTACGTGCAGAAGCCGCTCACGCACTCCGTCTGGGAAGCGCGCCGGCTCGCGGAGATTGCGAAGGAGAAGAAGGTCGCCACGCTCATGGGCAACCAAGGCCACTCCGGCAACGATGTGCGCAACTTCTGCGAACTCATCTGGGCCGGAGCCATCGGGAAAGTCCGCGAGGCGCACATCTGGACGAACCGCCCCGTCTGGCCGCAGGGCCGCAACCGTCCCGCCGGTGAGGACCCCGTGCCCGCGACGTTGGACTGGGACGTGTTCATCGGCCCTGCACCGATGCGCCCCTTCAAGGCGAGCTGGCCGGACGAGGACGCCAAGGACGGCAAGAAGCGGCGCGGCGGCAATGTCTATCACCCGTTCGCGTGGCGTGGCTGGTGGGACTTCGGCACCGGCGCGCTCGGCGACATGGCGTGTCACCTGATGGACCCGGCGTTCTGGGCGCTGCACCTCGGCCACGCGGACAGCGTCGAGGCCGTGTCCGAAGGCGCGACCGCCGAAATGGGCCCGAAGGCGTGCGTCGTCACCTACCAATTCCCCGCGCGCAAGACCGAGCATGGCGACCTGCCGCCGGTGAAAATCGTCTGGTATGAGGGCGGCAAGAAACCGACGAACGAACTGCTCGGCCTCGCGGCTGGCGTGACTTCGCCCGACAACGGTTCGCTCTTCATCGGCGAGACCGGCAAGATGACCTGCGAGACCTACGGCGGCGCGCCTAAGTTCACGCCCGACTCGAAGACGAAGGAATTCGCGAAGCCCGCGCAGACGCTCGCGCGTTCGCCCGGCCACCACAAAGAGTTCGTCGAAGCCATCCAGGGCAAGGTGCTCAAGGGCATGGCGAGCCTCGACTACGCCGGCCCGTTCACCGAGATGGTCCTCATGGGCAACCTCGCCGTCCGCACCGGCAAGAAGGTCGAGTGGGACGGCCCGAACATGAAGGCCAGGAACATGGACGTCTCCAAGCTCGTGAAGCGCGACTACCGCGCCGGGTGGACGTTCTGA
>CAZQEW010000117.1:0-12552 GCA_964591495.1 uncultured Klebsiella sp. | reverse complement strand
CCGCCGCGCCTTCCTCGGCTCCGCCGTTGCTGCGTCTGCCACGCTGGCCCGCGCCGCCACACCGCGCGATTGGACGGGCGTGAACCCGACGCGCTATCCCGACCCCGACATCGTCTCACTGGACAAGCGCTTCAAGGCCAAGCTCGGCAACACGCCCATCCAGCGGCTCTATCACAACCCCACCATGCTCTGGGCTGAGGGCCCCGCGTGGAGCGCCGTGGGCCGTTACCTCGTCTGGAGCGACATCCCGAACAACCGGCAGTTCCGCTGGCTCGCGGACGACGGCCACGTGAGCGTCTTCCGCGCGCCCGCCGGGAACAGCAACGGCAACACCTTTGACTTCCAGGGCCGCCAGCTGGCCTGCGAACACGGCAACCGCCGCGTGGTCCGCTACGAGCACGACGGCTCCGTCACCGTCATCGCCGACTCGTTCAACGGCAAGCGCCTCAACGCGCCCAACGACATCGTGGTCCACCCCGACGGCGGCATCTGGTTCACCGACCCCGGCTACGGCAGCATGATGAACTACGAGGGCAACAAGGCACCGCTCGAAATCAAGGAGGCCGTCTATCGCGTGGACCCGCAGACGGGCAAGCTCGCGCTGGTCAGCGACGAATTGGGCAAGCCCAACGGCATTTGTTTCTCGCCCGACTACAAGAAGCTCTACATCGCCCACGGGAATGTCTTCGCGTGGGACGTGGTGGACGGCGTGAAGCTGCGCGGCAAACGCACGCTCTGCACGATGGCGTTGGGCGACAAGAAGGGCGGCGCGGATGGCATCCGCTGCGACGTGGACGGGAACATCTGGGCCGGCGCGGGCTGGGCGGGTGACGGCTTTGACGGCGCACACTGCTTCACGCCCGAGGGCGAGCGCATCGGGATGATTTTGCTGCCGGAGATTTGCGCGAACCTCTGCTTTGGCGGCCCCAAGCGGAACCGCCTCTTCATGTGCGGCAGCTCCAGCCTCTACGCCGTGTATGTGGAGACGCAGGGCGCGCATATTTGCTGAAGTCGCCAAGTTTTTTGCCACAGATGGACACAGATAAGCACAGAAGGGAGACGGGTGTGGGGCTGCCGCAGGGCTTCCCACATCTGTGTTCATCTGTGTCCATCTGTGGCTAAGTCCCCGTCGTGGCCCTGCCTGAACAACTCTGCCTCCACTGCGGCCTGTGCTGCGATGGCACGCTCTTCCGTGACGTGGAGCTTCAGCCCGACGACGATGCGGACAAACTCCGCGCGCTCGGCCTCCCCATTCGGCACTCCGCACTCCGCGTTCCGCGCTTTAACCAGCCGTGCAGCGCATTGTGCCCGGACTTGAAGTGCCGCGCGTATGCGGACCGGCCTGCGCGCTGCCGGGAGTTTGAGTGCGCCGTGTTCAAGGCCGTCGCGGCCGGCGAAGCGGAGCCGCCCGCCGCGTTGAAGACGATCCGGCAAACACGGCAGATGGCGGAGAAGGTGCGCCGGTTGCTTCGCGAACTGGGCGATGCGGGCGAAGGCGTCGCGCTGGCCAAGCGCTTCAAGCGGCTGAAGCGGAAGTTCGACAGCGGCGAGCTGCCCGAAGGCCTCGACGCCGAGACGGCTTACGACCGCTTCGCCGAGTTGAGCCTTGCCGTGCATGAGCTGGACCTGCGACTGCGCACGAAGTTCTATCCGATCGGTGACTGAGCCCCCGCTGGCCGGGCGGCGGAAAAATCCGTGTCCATCCGCGCCCGTCCGTGGTTAGGCTTGGCCCGCCGATATGGAATACGAAGCCGTCATCGGGCTGGAGACACACGTCCAGCTCAAGACCAAGTCGAAGATGTGGTGCGGTTGCCCCAACGCCTTTGGTGCGCCGCCAAATACGAACGTCTGCCCCGTCTGCCTCGGGATGCCCGGCGTGCTGCCCGTCGCCAACGAGGAGGCGCTGCGCCTCACCGTGCTGACCGGCTTGCTGCTGAACTGCGGAATCCCCGGCCACGCGAAGTTCGACCGGAAAAATTATTTCTACCCGGACGCCTCGAAGAACTACCAGCTCACCCAATACGACCAGCCCTCCACGAAGGGCGGTTACCTGGACTTCGAATTCGGCGGCGGCCTCGCCCGCGTGCGTCTCACCCGCGCGCACCTCGAAGAAGACGTGGGCAAGCTCACGCACTTCGACCGGCACAGCGGCGTGGATTTCAACCGTGCCGGCGTGCCGCTGCTGGAAATCGTCTCCGAGCCGGATCTCACCAGCGCGGAAATGGCCTACGAGTATCTCAACGCGCTTAAGGAAGTCCTCCAGCAGGCCGGCGTCTCCGACTGCGACATGGAGAAGGGCATGGTCCGCTGCGACGTGAACATCAGCGTGCGCCCGAAGGGCACCAAGGAGCTCGGCGCGAAGATCGAGATCAAGAACATGAACAGCTTCTCCGGCGTGCGCCGCGCGGCGGAGTATGAAATCGCCCGGCAGATCGAGGTCGTCTCCAAGGGCGGCAAGCTCGTCCAGTCGACCCGCCGCTGGGACGACGTGGCCGGCATCACCGAGGAGATGCGGACCAAGGAACACGCGCACGACTACCGCTATTTCCCCGAGCCGGATCTCATGCCCTGCGCACCCACCGAGCCGTGGCTCGCCGAAATCAGCGCGCGCGTCATCGAGCTGCCCCTCGCGCGCAAACAACGGCTCATGGCGGACTACTCGCTGCCGGCCGGCGACGCCGAGGTCTTCAAGAGCAACGTGGCCCTGGGCAACTACTTCGAGGCCATTGCCAAACAGGCGAAGAACCCCAAGACGCTCGCCAACTGGATCATCAACAACCTGCAGGCCAAGCTCGCCGAGTTGAACGAGCAGGAAACTGCAGACCAAGCCGCGCTCGGCGTGGAGCCGGCGGACCTGAAGCTCACCGGCCTGGCCGACCTCAAGTTCAAGCCCGAGGCGCTGCTCGAACTCGTTGCGCTCGTCGAGGCCAAGACCATCAGCAGCTCGGCCGCGCAGACCGTTTTCGCGGAACTGTTCGCCACCGGCAAGGCTCCCGCCGCCATCGTGCAGGAGAAGGGCCTCGCGCAGGTCAGCGACACCGGCGCGCTGGAGAAGTTCTGCGACGACGTGATCGCTGCCAACCCCGGCCCTGCTGGCGATTTCCGTTCCGGCAAGGTCGCCGCGCTGAACTTCCTCAAGGGCCAGGTGATGAAACTCTCCAAGGGTAAGGCCAATCCCGCCGTCGTCGGTGAAATCCTCGAGCGCAAGCTCAACGCCTGAACATTTCTCCCTCGCCCTTTGCGGAGCAAGGGGAGAGGGCGGGGTGAGGGGTTTGCTGTCACTGCGAAAGTGGCCGCACCCCTCATCCGGCCTGCGGCCAACTTCTCCCCTCGCTGCGCTGGGAGAAGGTTCGGGTTCCCGCACTCGGTCATAGGACCAGTTCCGCGTGGAACTCGTCGGCCTCGTCGGCATGCCGCAGCGTGAAGCCCAGTTTCCGCGCCACGCGCTGCATCCCGAGGTTGTCCGCCAGCATGATGGCGGTGATGCGCTCGAGATTTTCATGCCGGCCGGCCTGCACGAGCAGGGTCAGCAGTTGAGTGCCCAGCCCACACCGCTGCCAGTGGTCGCCGACGGTGATCGCAAACTCGGCCTCGTTCAGTTCATGCTGTCGGCTCAGCCGGCCCACGCCGATGATCTCCGGCCCGGCCGCCCCGGGCGCGCGGCGCTCGGCCACCAGCACCAGCTCCCGGTCATAGTCCACGAAACAGATGCGGCTGAGGCGGTCATGAGCTACGCGCTGGTCAAGTTTGACCGGCGAGAAATAGCGCAGATACACGCTGCGCTCGGACAGCGTGGCGTGGAACTTCACCATCAGCGGCTCGTCCTCGGGCCGGATGGGCCGGATGGTCACGGGCGAGCCATCGCGCAAGGTCCACGCCGTCACGTAGCGGACGGGATACGGGCGGATCGCAAGTCGGGGCAGGTCGGCTTCGCGGGTGTCCGCCGGGTGCAGCACCACGCGCGCGTCGAGCGCGAGCAGGCGCCCGGGCAAGGCAAGCAGCGGGTTCACGTCCAGCTCGGCAATCCATCGCTGCTCCGCCACCAGCTCGCTGAAGCGCACCAGCAACTGCTCCAGCGCCCCGACGTCCACGGGCCGCTGGCCGCGCACGCCCTGGAGCGCCTTGAAGACCTTCGTCTGCTCCATCAACCGGCGCGCGAGCGTGCCGTTGAGCGGCGGCAAACCCAGCGCGCGGTCCTGGAAAACTTCGACCAATTGCCCGCCCGCGCCGAACAGGATGACCGGCCCGAACTGCGGATCAATGCTGCTGCCCAGAATCAGCTCGTGGCCGCCGCGGGGGATCATCGGCTGCACCGTCACGCCGAGGAAGTGCTCGCCGCCGGCCTTCTCGGTGACGGTCGCGCGGATCCGGTCCCACGCGCTGCGCACCGCGTCGGCATCGCGCAGGTCCAGCTGCACGCCGCCCACGTCCGTCTTGTGCGTGAGCGTCTCGGAATGAAGTTTCACCGCGACCGGAAAGCCCAGTGCCACCGCGTGCTGAACGGCCTCATCCAAGCTCGTAGCCACGCGCGTCTCGACGGTCGGAATGCCGTAGGCCGCAAGCAGGCGTTTTGACTCCGCCTCGGTGAGCAGCGTGCGACCCGCGCGGCGCACGGCGGCGATGACTTCCGCCGCCTCGGCGCGTTTCGCCTCCGCCGCCGGGTCGGCGCGCAAAGCCGGCGTCTCGTAAAGCGCACGGAGGTTGTCGCTGTAGCGCCACATCAGCGCGAACGCGCGCGCGGCGGTGTCGGGATAATCCAAGGTGGGAATGCCCGCGGCATTGAGCGCCGCGCGGCCTGCGCCGACACCCGGCCCGCCCATCCAGCTCGCCAGCACGGGCTTGCCGGGCGGCGGTTTGAGCGCACCCATCGCCTCCGCCGTGCCCTGGGCGTCCGTCATGGCCTGCGGCGTGAGGATCACCAGCACGCCGTCGGCCTGCGGCTCGTGCGCGGCCAACCCGATGGCGCGGGCGTAACGCGGCGCGTCGGCGTCGCCCAGCACATCAATCGGATTGCCGTGGCTCCAGTGCGGCGGGAGAAACGCGTTGAGTTCGGTCACCGTGGGCTCCGACAACGACGCGAGCTGCCCGCCGCCCGCGACCAGCGCGTCCGTGGCCAGCGCGCCGGGGCCACCCGCGTTGGTGACAATCGCCAGGCGCGGCCCACGCGGGCGCGGCTGCTTGGCGAGCAACTCGGCCAGGTTGAAGAGTTCGCTGATGGTGTTCACCCGCAGCACGCCCGCGCGCCGGAACGCCGCATCCAGCACGGCGTCGCTGCCGGTGAGCGCGCCGGTGTGCGACGCGGCGGCCTTCGAGGCGGCCTCGGTGCGGCCGACCTTGAGCACGATCACGGGCTTGTTGAGCGCCACCTCGCGGGCGGCCGAGAGGAAGCTCCGCGCGTCCCCCACCGACTCCATGTAGCACACGATGCTCCGCGTGTGCGGGTCATCGCCAAAGTGCGTGATGAGGTCGCCCCAGCCCACGTCGAGCATCGAGCCAACCGACACAAAGGCGCTGAAGCCGACTTTTTCGTGGATGCTCCAGTCCAGCACCGCCGTGCAGAGCGCACCGCTCTGGCTGAGAAACGCGACGTTGCCCGGCGCGGCCAGCGCTGCGGCAAAGGTCGCGTTCAGCCGCGCGTGCGGCACCATCAGGCCGAGGCAGTTCGGGCCGAGGAGGCGCAGCCGGCCGCGCCGCGCGATTTCAAGGCATTCCTGTTCAAGCGCCGCGCCGGCCGGACCGGTTTCGCGGAAACCGGCCGAGATGATGATGGCCGCCGGCACGCCCGCCGCCACGCACTCGCGGAGCAGCCTCGGCACCGTGGGCGCGGGCGTGACGATGACCGCGAGGTCCACCGGCCCGGGCACCGCGCCAATGCTCGGGAAGGCCGGCCGGCTGGCCAGGGTTGTGTGTTTGGGATTAACCGGATGGACGCGACCGATGAAGGTTCCCAGGTTTTCAAGGACTGCCCGGCCCACGCTGCCCGCGCGTTCAGTGGCCCCAATGACCGCGACGGCACGCGGGGCAAAAAGAGCGTCCAGGGCGCGCCGCCGCGAGGAGTCGAGGACATCGTGGGCGCGTCCGGAGCGACCGGCCGGAGAGGGTCTTGAGTCGGCGTCGCTCATGGCCAGCGCTTCAGTTCAACTTTGCCAGTTCGCTCCGCGTCAGCGCCACGAGCGGGCGCACGGTCTCCGCGCTGAAGTCGAAGCGGCAGCCGGCGGCGGCAAACAGTTCCGGCAACGGCCGTGAGCCACCGAGGGCGAGGCCGGCCTGGTAGTCGCGCAACGCTTTCGCCGGGTCGCGGTGCGAGTTGGCCCACACCTGCAACGCGCCGAGCTGCGCGATGCCGTATTCCACGTAGTAGAACGGGTGCAGGAAGATGTGGAGCTGGCGGTGCCACAGATTCGCCCGCGCCGCCTCGTGGCCGGTCCAGTCCACGTCACCGCCGAAGCGGTCCATCAGCGCGAGCCACGCCGCCTTCCGCTCGGCGCGCGAGTGGCCGGGATGCGAGTAGATCCAATGCTGGAACGCATCCACCGAAGCCATCCAGGGGAAGAAACCGATGATGCCTTCGAGGTGCGTCTTGCGCGCGCGATTGGCCTCGGCGGGCGGGTAAAATTCTTCGAGGTGCTGGTTGCCGAGGAGTTCCATCGCCATGCTCGCCACTTCGCAAAACTCAATGGGCGCGCTGCGGTAGGCGTAGAGGTCCTCGTGCTTGGCCGCGAGCGTGTGGAAGGCGTGACCCGCCTCGTGGAGCATCGTCTCCACGTCGCGCTGGACCCCGACAGAGTTCATGAAGATGAACGGCAGCCGCGCCTCCGCGAGGGTGGATTGATAGCCGCCGGGCGCCTTGCCCTTGCGGTTGGCGAGGTCGAGCAACTTGAGGTCGCGCATCGTCTTGAAGCCGGCGGCGAGACCGGCATCAAGGTGATCGAAGACTCGCTGTGTGCGCGTGACCATCTCGTCCACCTCGGCGAACGGCCGCAGCGGCGGACGGTTGAGCGGGTCCACGGCGGTGTCCCACGGGCGCACGGACGCGACGCCGAGCTGGCGCTTGCGTTCGGCCTGCAACTGCCGGACCACCGGCATGATTTCCGTGTCCACGGCGGCGTGAAACTTGAGGCAATCCTCCGGCGTGTAGTCGAAGCGGCCCTTCGCGCGGAAGGCGTAGGCGAGGTAGTTCGGGAAGCCGGCGTTGCGGGCGATCTGCTCGCGCACCTTCACCAGCGCATCGAACTGCTCCTCGAACTTCTCCGCCTCCTGCAAGCGCCGCGCCGCCACGAGCGACCACGCCTCTTCGCGCAGCGCGCGGTCCGGCTCCTCCAGATAGCGGCCCATCTGCACGAGCGTCTTCTCCTCGCCCCGGAAATTCACCGTGAGCGAGCCGGAGAGCTTCTGATACTGCTGGCCGAGCTTGGCCTCCTCGGTCTGCAACGGGATGTTCTCCTCGCGAAACAGTTCGACGAGCAGCGCCGTGTCGCGGTCGAGGACCTCGTAACGGCGCTTGTCCAACTGCGACCGCAGCGGGTGCGCGAGGAAAAGTTTCGCCAGGTTGAACTGCCGCGGCTTCAGCTCCGGCTCGATCTTCTCGACGAAGTGCAGGTAAGCCGCCTCCGCCTCGGGGCTGTCCGTGTGACAGGTCATCGCGATGTAACGCTGGCTGCCCTCCTGATCCAGCGCGGCCGCCAGCTCGCCCTGGTCGAGAATCCACTGCTCGAAGTCGGCCACCGTGCGACACTGCGGCGCGCGGGCGTCCAGCCGGTCGAAGAGCGGCGCGATCTGCGCCCAGTCGCCGAGGTCAATCTGCGCGGGCACAAAGCGGCGCGGGGCGTGAGCAGGGAGGTTGGAAAACGGCAGCAAGTTCATGGCAACGGAGAGTGGCGGAACCCGCACAGCCGCAGAAGCGAAAAGTCAGGAGCCGGTCACGCCTTGTCCACTGGTGGATCGGACCGCAGCACGCGGTGAATCATCACCCACAACAAAGGCGGCAGACCCGCGCTCACCAGCACCGCCAGCGTCGGATGCGCCACGCCGGCGTGACCGATGGCCGCGTAGGTGAACCCCAACGGCACCGACCCGCAGGCCAGCGCGAGGAATAACGTCGCCGCCGGCATCCGCGTCAGTCCGGCCATGCAGGCGATGACCTCAGGGAACAACGGCAGCCACCGCGACAGCACCACCAACCACGCGCCCCAACGGGCGAACAACGCGCCGCCCTTCGCCAAATCCGCCTCGCTCACCAACCGCGCCGCCGCGCGTTGGCCGAGCGCGCGGCACAATCCGTAAGCCAGCGCACCCGACAGAAACGACCCCGCCGCGCTCACCGCCCCGCCCACGAACGGCCCGTATGTAAAACCCAGCGCCGCCATGATGGCCGTGCCCGGCACCGGCAGAAACAGATCCGCCACCAGCAGCCCGATGCCCGCGAGCCACGCCCAGCGGCCGTATTCGCGCAGCCACGCCACCGTGCCCTCCGGCGTGAAGACGCCCACGTCCCGCCACAGCAGGAACGGCACCGCCAGCACCACGGCCAGCACGAGAAAAATCCAGACCAAGCGCATGATTCGAAAGCCAGTGCCGGCGGCTTCCAGCCGCCGCCCGTCGCGTCCAGCACGTCAACAGCGTGGCAACTTTCGCAGCACCCGTGCCGGCGGCTTGCAACCGCCGCGTCGGGCGTGATTTCGTCAGAACGCGTTCGAACGGCTGAGCCCCACAGTCGGCGACTGGAAGTCGCCGGCACGGCCTCACTGATTCCGCAGCGCATCCAGCAATTGCCCGCGCAGCGCGGAGACCGTCGCCAGCCACGTCCACACGAGGCCGCTCACCAGCACGCCACCAAGCGTCAGTGCGAGCGCGCCGACGGGCAATTCCCCCGCACCCAGCACCGACGGCAGCACCGCCACGCCCGCCGCCACCACCCCGCTAAACAAGCCCAACAGCAGCAGCGCCGCGTGCTCGCTCAACACCAGCCAGCGCAGCGCCTTCGCGCGGAAACCGAGCGCCAGCAGCAGTGCCAGTTCGCCACGTCGCTCCAAGACATTGCGCAGCACCACTACGCCGAGGCCCGCGCTGCCGAGCAGCAACCCGAGACCGCCGAGGATTTGGAACGTGCCGAGGTAAGTGTTCTGCACCGCGTTGAGCTGCGCCATCCGCCGCGTCGCGGGCGTGAGTTCGAGGCCGAAGTCGCGCAGCGCGCGGGTGAGCGTGGCGGACACGTCGGCGACGCGGTTGGTCGGCGCGTCTACGAGGAAGTAGCGGTAGCCGGCCTCGCTCGGGAACCGCGCGGTGAACTCGTCCTCCGCGATGATGAGATTGCCTTGCAGGATGGAGTTCGCCACCGCGCCCACGAGCCGCAGCCGCACCGGCCGCCCGCGCTCGTCCGGCTCGGGATACTCGATGATGTCGCCGACCTTCTTGCCCATCGCCCACAGGATGGAGTTCATGTCGGCGAATGCCGGGATAACTTGCCCTTCGCCCGGTGGCACGATTGGACGCACCTTATCAAGTGGTTTGCCCGCTGCTTTGCACGCGTGAAGGAATTCATCGTCCTCCCCGAGAGACAGCCAGCCTCCAAAGAATGGCAACTCTCTGTTTTGTATCACGGAGGGCACCCATGACGCTGCAATAGTGAAGGCCTCGCGCCGTTCGAGGAGTTCCGGCTTCACGCCGAGCAGCCGCGGCTTCTGCGCGCGGTTCAAATTCAGGCAGCTCGCGTCATCGCCATCGCGCACGCGGAAGGGCACCACGCTCACGCCTGCGAGCGACTTCTCGTCCAGGCCCAGCGCCTCGCGGCCCGCTTTCGTGTTCAAGTCCTGCACCACCGGCAGCGTGCTTTCGCCCAGCAGCGCGAAGCCGCCGGTGCCGGAGCTGCGCTTCGTCGCGTTCGCGTTTTCGTCCAGCCGGAACACGCCGATGGACAGCACGAGGAAGCTGCCGCACGCGAGCATCGTGGCCGTCGCGAGACTGCGCGAGCGGCGACGCGTGGTGTTGCGGATGCCGAGGCTCGCGACCGTCAGTGCCGCTGCCGCCTCGCTCCGCTCCAGCCGCGTGAGCAAGGCCGACGTGAACGCCAGCGCCGCGATGAGCAGCAACGCCCCCGCGCCGAAGAAGGCTCCGGCATTGGCAGTTTGTCCCGTGGCCAAAGCCCAGCCGAGGAGCGAGAGGGCGAGAACGAGAGAGCTGAGACTGAGGAGAAGGGCTTTCGGTCGTGGGCTGGCGGAATTTGCGGCAGCGGTGGGTTTAAGAACGCTTTCTCCCTCACCCCGGCCCTCTCCCGCTGGGAGAGGGAGGGAAGCAGTCCGCGTTGGATTGGAGGAAGCCGTCGCGGAACCAGGGACGGAAGCCGTGGAAACACCAGTGGCAACCGTGGCCGTCCCCTCTCCCAGCGGGAGAGGGCCAGGGTGAGGGAGAGCGGCCTCTTCCCGCCGCGCCGCGCCGTTTGTCTCCGCGCCCAACCTGAAACCTGAAACCTGAAACCCGAAGCCTTCCTCCCCGCCTCCCACTAACAGCACCCTCGCCGGTTGCCGCACCTGCTTGCGCAGCGCGAGCCACAGGCTGAACACCGCCACCAGCACCGCGCCCACGACGCCGCCTGCCAGCGTCGCCGGCTCAGCGTGGAAGCGCAGGTCGCTCGTGCCCACGGCGTCGCGCCAGACGGTCGAGAGGCCGTGCAGCATCGCGCGCGCATACCAGACCGCGCCGACCGCCCCGAGCGCCGCGCCCAGCACCGCGAGACCCGCGCCCTCGCCGAGCAGGAGCCGCCGCACTTGCTTGGGCGTGAAGCCCAGCGCCAGCAGCGTGCCGACTTCCTTCGCGCGCTGCTCGACGCCGAACTGGAACAGCAACGCCACCAGCACGCACGCCGCCACGATGAGGAAGAAGCTGAACCCGATGAACAACCCGCCGAAGTCCTGCCCCTCGCGACTCGCCTTGAGCGCCTGCTCGCGCACGGGCTGGAAGACGAGGCCGAAGTCGGCGGGCTTGAGCGTGGCGAGGAGGGCCTTCTCGATAGCCGATAGCCGATAGCTAATCGCCGATTGCTCCGCTCCAATGCTTGGCGATTGTCGATTGCCGATTACCGATTGTTCCGCTGGATTGCCTGGCGATTGCTGATTGGCGATTGGCGATTGCCCGGCAGGAAACCTCACCGCCGTCGTGTCACCGAAGCGGTTGCCCCACATCTTCCGCCCGGCGCTCAGGCTGACGAAGGCCTTCGGCGTGCCGCGCCATTGCTTCCAATACGGGTCGTCCACGAGCTTGCGGTGCGTGAGCGGGAAGCCCGCGTCCCAGTCGCCGATGCGCTCGGCGCTCGCGATGCCGGGGAAGTCGGGCATCAACGTGCGGTCGGCCCACGGCATCTGCATCGGCACGATGGAGCGGACGCGGAAGCGGTTCGTGGCCTCGGTGAGCCGCGCGCCGGAGTCGGGCAGGAAGTAGGACAGCTCCAACTCGCCGCCCGGCTTGAGCTTCAACTGGTCAGCAAGCCACTGGTTCACGACGATTTCGTCATCGCGCAAGTCCGCCGGCACGAGCGGCGCGCCGGCGGCGGTGACCATCGGGTAGGCCGTGGCGTTGGCGCCCGCACGCAGGAGCGTGGCGAGGTAGGTGAGGATGGGCTGCGCGTTGGTGTCCACCGCCAGCGCGGCGCGGACGGCAGGCGGGTCGAGAAAGATGCGGTCGGTGCGAAGTTCGAGGGCGGGGGAGTTGGTGAGGGGGCGGAGTTCGAGCTGGGCGTCGGCAAGCCGCCATTCCGTCAGAAGTTGTCCCGGTAAGCCGGGAAAAGCTGAAGGCAAACCTCGGACAGCATTCAGCAGCAACCTGCCACTCTCAGAATCTTCCAAGAGGACTTCGTCTCTTGGTGCGCTAGCCTCTCGGAGTCCAATCCGCGTCATCCACTCCTTAACCTTGTCTCCAGCGAATTGAAATCCTGTCGGCGGCAACCAACCGGAACGCACATGAATGCGGTCAACCAATGCTAAACTGGCTTTCTTTTCAGCTCCAGTTCGCTGGGAAAGCAGCGCCAGCGGCACAAACGCATTGAACGGTGCGACTTGGTTCGCCTGTAAACTGAAGCGCCCCAGTTCCTCGGCCCCGACGACCGCGTGGACGCGCAGCCGCAACGCCACGGTCTGCCCGTCGCGCGTGGTGAGCGCCACGTCCTGCGAGAGCGCGGAGACTTTGCTGACGCGCAGCAGCACCTCGTCGCCGGGCTTGGCGGCAAGCTGCTCGGCCAGCGGCTGGTTCAGCACGACGGAGTCCGGCGGGACGGCGGTGAAGGCCGGGGCTTTGGCCGCCAGCTTCCAGAAACTCTCGTCCACGCCGAGGACGTGAACACGGTTCGCGCGCCGCGAACCATCGGCGGAGTTTGCTGTGCCGGGCAGTGCGAGGACGGGCGCGGCCTTGAGATTGGTTGCCAGTTCAGCGCGGAAGAGCCGGTCGCCCGTGGCCATCGCGGCCTCGACTTTGCCGAGCCTCGCCAGCGCCATGTCGCGCAGGCTGCCGCGCACGGAGTCGCCCACCAGCAGCGCGCCGATGAGGATGGCGCTGCCCAGCGTC
>CAZQEW010000116.1:2785-14932 GCA_964591495.1 uncultured Klebsiella sp. | reverse complement strand
CGGCCGCACGCCGACCATCAACAAGGACGCGGGCCGCGACCACTGGCCGCGCGTGTCGTGCGCGTTGCTCGCCTGTGGCGGCATGAAGACCGGCCAGGTCATCGGCGCGACCGACCGGCTCGGCGGCGAATGCACCGAGCGCCCCGTGCGCTTCGGCGACGTCTTTGCGACGCTCTACCAGAACCTCGGCATTGACCCGCAGTCCACCGTGACCGACCTGACAGGCCGCCCGCAATACGTCGTGGACCCGGACAGCGAGCCGCTGCGGGAACTGGTCGGTTGACGGATGGGCGCGAGTGCGGCACACAGGGGCGTGCTTTTGCTGAACCAATCGGAAATGCGGCCGCCGCTGCCCTGGCCGCTGGCTTGAAAACTCCTTCAAGCCGCCTCGCATGAATCTTTCCACCCTTTGCATCGCCCTCGGCCTTGGCGTCGCCGTGCCGCAGCTTTACGGGCTGAAGAATCCGGCCGGTTTCCGCGACATGCTGCGGAAGTTCCCGCGCCAAACGGGCATTGGCTACGTGCTGATGGCCATCGCCACGGGCTGGTTCCTGTGGCACGTGAAGCAGGAGAACATCGCGGATTTCACGCCGTTCAAGCCGGTGATGTATGGCGGGTTCGCGCTGCTCGGATTGGGCACATGCATCTTCCTGAAGGACTTCCTCGCCGTGCGCGGTCTGGCGCTGGTGCTCATGCTCCTCGCCAAGCTCGTGCTCGACGCGCAGCGGTGGCATCCGTCCGATTGGCGCTGGGTGCTGGGCGTGTGGGCCTACGCCTGGATCGTGGCGGGCATCTGGTTCACCGTCTCGCCGTGGCGCTGCCGGGATCTCATCGAGTGGAAGACCGCCACCGACGGGCGCGTGAAGCTCGGCTGTGCCCTGCGTCTCGCCTTGGGCGGGCTGGTGGCGGCGCTGGGGGCGACGGTGTTCCGCTAATGTGAACGGACCGGCGGATGACCAAGCCCAAAGGCAAAATCCTCGTCATCCGCGGCGGCGCCATTGGTGACTTCATCCTCACGCTGCCGGCCTTGGCGGCCCTGCGGCGGCAGTTCCCGGAAGCGCACCTCGAAGTGCTCGGCTATCCGCACATTGCCGCGCTGGCGCAAACCGGAGGGCTGGTGGATGCCGTCCGCCCGATTGAGAGCCGTGCCCTGGCCGGTTTCTTTGCGGACATGGGGGAACTGGATGATGCCACGGGCCATTACTTCTCCGGCTTTCATCTGATCCTCTCCTATCTCTACGATCCTACCGGCTGCTTCGCCGAGAACGTCAAGGCCTGCACCAAGGCGCAGTTCATCCAAGGTCCGCACCGCCCTGACGAAAGCCAGTCCACGCACGCCACCGAGGTTCTGCTCAAGCCGCTGGAGCGCCTCGCCATCTTCGATGCCGACCCGGTGCCGCGCCTGCACTTCCCCGACGGACCACCTGCGCCCGCGCCGCTGCTCGCCGTGCATCCCGGCAGCGGCAGCGAGAAGAAGAACTGGCCACCGCCGCACTGGGCGAAATTCCTCGCGCACGTCATGTCCGGCACCGATTGGAATGTCGTTCTCGTCGGGGGCGAGGCGGAGGGGCGGCGCGTGGCTGAACTGGCCGCCCTCCTGCCGTCCTCGCGCGTGACCGTGCTCCACAATCAACCTTTGCCCGACCTGGCCCGGTTGCTCCAGCGCTGCGTCGGCTTCGTCGGGCATGATTCGGGCATCACGCATCTGGCCGCCGCCGTGGGCCTGACCGGTCTGGCCCTGTGGGCGGACACCAACCAGGCAGTCTGGCACCCGCGCAGCCCCGCCTTCCATGTCCTGCGCAACGCTGACGGTCTTGCGCATCTCGCGCCGGAGACCGTCTTCAACGTCCTGCGCAACCTCCTCGTCCTCCGCCCGCCGCCCGCGTCCGGTGCGACCGGCGGCTGACGCCGCGCGCCACCGCGTGCGAAGGTGCTTTCCGCGGGGCCCGGGGAGGTTTATGACCTGCCCGTCATTGCTTGAACGCCGCGCCCGCCAACGGTTCCTTGCGTCCATCCGCCGGTGCTTTCCGCGCCTTCCGGGCGTTCCGCTCCGAGGTGATCGAGAGCTTCGTGATGGCAATGACCGCCCTCGCCGCGCACAAGCTCCGCTCGGCCCTCACGCTCGTGGGCGTCACCGTCGGCGTCTTCAGCATCATCCTCGTGATGACCGCCATGCGCGGCCTCCAGCAGAACATCGAGAGCGAGCTGAGCGGGCTGGGGGCCAACACCTTCAGCATCGAGCGCTGGCCGGCGATCTCCTTTGAAGGCCCGTCCGGCTGGGAAAAGTTCCGGCGGCGCAAACATCTCAGCCTCCCGACGTGGCACGCCCTCCGTGACCAGGCCACCCGTGCCCGCAGCGTGGCGGCGGAAGCCAGCCTGGCCTCCGGTGAACTCGCCTCGCGGTTCGAGACCACGAATCCCGATGTCGCCTGCCTCGGGGCCACGCCCGAGACCTTCCTCGCGCGCAACTGGGTGGTGGAGGCCGGCCGGGCGCTCCTGCCGGGGGACCTCGACAGCTCGCGCAACGTCTGCGTGCTGGGCAACACCGTCATGAAGAAGCTCTTCCCCCGGGGCTCGCCCCTCGGCGAGAGCGTCCGCTTCATGGGCGTCAACTACCAGGTCATCGGCTACCTCGAACCCAAGGGCGGCTTTGGCGGACAGGCGCAGGACAACTTCGTCATCATCCCCATCACCACGGGCCTGACCCGCTTCGGCGGCAACCAATGGCGCAGCCTTTCCCTCTTTGTGCAGGCGCACAGCCAGGCCGACATGGAGGACACCATGGAGCAGGTGCGCGGGATCCTCCGCAAGGTCCGCAAGGTCCCGCCCGGCGAGCCCGATGACTTCGAGATCTCCTCCAACGAATCCCTCGTCGCGCAGTTCCGCGACCTCACCCTCGCCGTGCGGGCCGGGGTGGCCGTCGTCAGCAGCATCGCGCTCCTGGCCGCCGGCGTGGGCATCATGAACATCATGCTCGTCTCCGTCACCGAGCGCACCCGCGAGATCGGCATCCGCCGCGCCATCGGGGCCAAGAAGCGGAACATCCTCACCCAGTTCATCATGGAAGCCGTCGTCATCTGCGAAGTCGGCGGCCTCATCGGCGTCGCCCTCGGCATCGCCGGCGGCAACCTCGGGGCCTACTACCTCCAGCTCCCTCCCGTCTTCCCTGTGGACTGGGCGCTCATCGCCCTCGGCATCTGCTCCCTCGTCGGCATCGCCTTCGGCACCTACCCGGCCATCAAGGCGGCGAACCTCGATCCCGTCGAATCTCTCCGCTACGAGTGACCCGCCCACGGCCGCGCAAAACGACCTCACGGAAACCCTCGGCCAGTTCAAACCCAAGCGCGTGACAATGGCCCCGCCCGACGAACGCCCGGGGAATTGAGTGTTTCCAACGGAACGGCGCAAGGACGCTAGGGCGCAAAGCATATTCCCATTGATCTGCCTTCGCGTCTTCGGGCGTTTGCGCCATTGCGTTAAAGTCCCAACCACCTCAACCCGAACGCCGCAGGTGGTTTTCCGGTCTCAGGGGGCGAGCACGGTCCCGAGGGGCAGCGGGTGGCCGGCAAGGAAGTCGCCGATGGGCAGGCGGCGGCCGCCTTCTTTCTGCACCTCCAGCAATCGCAACGCACCTTCACGGCAGGCGACGACGAGGCCGGACTTGTCGGCGGCGAGGATTGTGCCGGGCGCGCCGGAGCCGGGGGCGGGTTCTGCCCGCCAGACTTTCAGGAGCAGCGGCTTGGGCTGTGCCGGGAGGAAGGTGAAGGTGCCGGGCCACGGGGTGAAGGCGCGCAGGCGGCGGTGCAGCACGGCGGCAGGCTGCGACCAGTCGAGGCGGCCGTCGTCCTTGGTCAGCTTGCGCGCGTAGGTGACGCCCGCGGCGGGTTGCGGGCGAGCGGACAGCTCGCCGCTGGCGTAGCGCGGGACCGTCTGCACCAGGAGTTCTGCTCCGAGCGTGGCGAGGCGGTCGTGGACCGTTTGCGCGGTGTCGTCCGGCGCAAGGGGCGTGGCCCGGGTGGCGACGATGCCGCCGGTGTCGAGGCCCGCGTCCATGCGCATGATGGTCACGCCGGTTTCGGAGTCGCCTTCGAGGATGGCCCATTGGATCGGGGCTGCCCCGCGCCAGCGCGGGAGGAGCGAGGTGTGGACGTTGAGGCAGCCGAGCCGCGGAAGGTCGAGCAGGGCCTGCGGTAGAATCTGCCCGTAAGCCAGCACGGCGATGAGGTCGGGGCGCAGTTCGCGGAGTTCGGCGAGGAAGGCTTCATGCCGCGCGCGCTCGGGTTGGAGCACCGGGAGGCCGAGGCGGAGGGCGAGTTCCTTGACGGGCGGTGGCTGGAGCTTGAGGTCGCGGCCGCGCGGCTTGTCCGGTTGGGCGACGACACCGACCACCTGGCAGTCCGGCGACGCGGCGAGGGCTTGGAGCGTGGGACAGGCAATGTCCGGCGTGCCCATGAAGACGATGCGCAACGGCATGGGCGGGAGTGTCAGTGGAAGTCGGGCCGCCGGGCAAGCGCGGCCGCGCACCGGCTACTTGCCGAGCGCCTTGTTGAGGTTGTCCAGCTGGGTCTGGGCTTTCTCGCGGAGCGTCTGCGAGTCAGCATTTTTCACGGCCAGCTCCAGGAGCTTTTTGGCCTCGTTATAGTCCTTCACCACGCCATTCTCGGTGATGTAGCGGAGGGCGAGATCAAAGGCGGCCTGGGCATCGCCGCCTTCAGCGCGTTTGGCCTGCGCCTCGATGACCTTGCGGGCCGTCTCCTCCGCGGACTGCGAGGGCTTGGGCGGGGCAGGGGGCTTGGCCGGCGGGGTGGATTGGGAGGGGGCGGAAGCGGAGGAGCGGGCGGCCGTGCTGGATGATGTGCCTTGGCGGGCTGCGTGGGCCTGCGCCCGGGCGGCCAGCTCGCGGCTGATGGCGTTTTTTCCCTCAATGCCGGTCAGCGAGTAAAAGTATTTGAGGTCATCTTCGGTGGTCCACCCCTTGTCCGGCCCGGCGGACAGCACGGTGAAACCATTCTTGGGCACATCCACGGTGAGGCGATACTCGGTGCCCCAGGGATCCTTGGATTTGTCGCGGGCGTCCTTGCCGCCTTTCTCCCGCATGTTTGCCTTGAGCCACGCCCCGAAGTTCTCGATGGGCAGATCCTTGGTCTCGATGAAGTCACCTGCCAGCGCTTCGGCGATGCCCTGCATCTCGACGCCGGAGGTGGCGGCCACCTGCACCTTGCCGATGACGTTGAGGCTCTTCTTGAGCGCTCCGCTGTTCATCGCCACCACGCCCGCCGCCGCCGCCAAGGGGAGGATTTTCAGGAGCGCGCTCACGCCGCACCCCCTTTCTTGCGGAGGGCGACGACGCGCTTTTCGGACGTGCGTTCGATGGCGAGGCCGGTGAGGAAATCGTGGCTGACCAGGTCAAGAAAGCTTTCCCTGCCGAGCTTGAGACAGCGGCTGTTGCGGAGGGCGGCGACGTTGGCGGAGGCGGCGGTGCCCTGCAACAGGCTGATCTCGCCGCAAAAATCTCCCGGACCCAGCGTGGCGACCTGTCGGCCGGCCTTGCGCACGCCGAACTCCCCCTCATACACGATGTAGAACGACTCGTTCTGCCGGCCCTCGGTCAGGATTTCCGCGCCGGCCGGACATTCCTGGAAGCTGAACTGCCCCGCGATCTTCATCAGCGCGTGCGGCGGCCAGTCGGCAAAGGTGGGGTTCCGCCGGAGGAACGCACAGACCTGCACCGTTTCCTGGATTTTCTTGGCCCCCAGCGTCGACAGCAGGAGCCGGTCGAAGTCCGCCTTCTTGAGCGCGAACAGCTGCGTTTCCTCCACCGCAATGACCGAGCTGGTGCGGGGCACCTGTTGCAGCAGGGCGATCTCGCCGAACACGTCGCCGCCCGCCAGTTGGGCCACGGGGCGGGGCGCCCCGGCCTCGTCTTCCTTCTGCACCTCCACGCGGCCGCGGTAGATGACAAACATGAGGTCGCCCTGATCGCGCTCGCGAATCAGCAGCGCGTCGCGCTTCACGGCGAAGAACTCCATCGCCTCGGCGACGGCGCGGACTTCGGGCTCGTTCAGCTGCGAGAACAGGAGGGTGCTGGAGAGAAACTTCACCGTCTCGTCCGTGGCCGGCCGTTGCAGACCGTCGAAGTTTTTTTCGAGGCTGGATTCGGCCGACGAGAACCTCGGTGCAAGCAGGCGGTGGCCCGCCTTGCCCGCCAGCCAGAGCAGGTAAACCAGCGGGGCGGCCACCACCAGCGCGAGCACAAAGATGACCGTCTGGGCGCCGGGCTGGAAGAGGACGTTCTCGCCCACGCTGGCCTGCTGGGTGATGAGTTCGGAGGCGAACCGGAACACCGCGCCCAGCCACAGGACCGCCCACGTGGAGAGCCCGTAAAAGTAGGAAGCCTCGGAGACCTCCTCGCGCCAGTTGACGAGGTTGGCCAGAAACTTCTGGTTGAGAAACGTGTCGGCGCAGCGGGGCAGTTCATGCTGCTTGCGGCACAGCGCGTGGATCAGCGCATGCGCCGGCGAGCCGCCGAACGGCGCCGCCAGCAGCAAGGCGGTAACCCAGCCGGCCAGAAAGATGGCCGTGGAACCCAGCGCCCAGCCCAGCAGGGCGACGCCGAAGGGCACGGCGAGCATTTGCAGCGCGACCAACGCCTCGACCCGCCGCCCGCCCATCAGGGCATCCCGGGTGTCCACGCTGAAAAAAGGCAGCACCAGGTCGAGCCGCAGCTCGGGGCGATACACCTCGCGTCCCAATCCGCTGAGCACCGCTCCGGCCAGCCCGTTGGCCAGGCTCAGTCCCACGGACACGGCAATCAGCGTCATCAGCCAACCCGACGCATCGGGGATCAGCGGGAGGTCGGCCAGTGTCACGGCCGCAACCCCGGCTCCAATGAGGCACAAGGCCAGGGCCAGCGCGGCCGATGGCGTGCAGCGCACGCTCCAACGGCGGCCCTTGGCGGCGACTGTCGGCTCAGTGTCGCCCTCATGGAGAAAGCCCTTGGCTTGGGCGGTAAGCACCAGATCGTAGAAGGCGCGGATTTTGGGGTGGCCTTCCGCGTGCAACAGGCGTTGCAAGACCTCCTGGACGGTATGGCGACCGTCGAACTCGGCGAGGATGGCTTCCTGCTGCGCGTTCAGCGCGAGGTATTCGCCCCGGTTGGTCTGCTTGAGCAGTCGCGTGCCATCAGGCAGATCCTTGCGCTCCAGCGCGGATGAGAGCCGGAGCTTAAGGTCGTGGAGCGCGGGCATCATGGTTGGTGAGAACGGGGATTTCCTAGCAAATCAACCTTGCTCCAGCAAGACCAAGCGCACGCGTCGCCAATAATGCAGATGAAGACTGGCCTCGGCACCCCTCAATGAAACAGCAGATCCAGCAGTTGCCGTGCGTCGGGCGACAGCTCCCACCTGCCACCTTTGGCCGTCAGCAGCTTGCGGCAGCCATGCGCGCGCTGTTCAGCGTCATTGACGGATAACAGGTGGACCTTGGCACTGTAGCCTTTCACCTCGGATGGGGCACGCGGCACGATCACGCAGGGCACGCCGTTGAAGTTCAGGGATACTTCATAGGCAGCTGCGCCTTCCCGCTCCGCCGTGGGGTTGGCGCGGATCAAGGCCCGGTGAGCGCGGGCAAAAGGAAAATCAGCCGACCTCACCAGCACCCGGCACAATTCGGTTTGCGACTGCACGAAGCGGACGAGGCTGAATTTATCGCCGTCGGCACGCTGTCGCAAAAAGACCGCGCGCGGGTCGAGGCCCAGCAGGTTGCGGCCATTCCAATTGCCATGGTCGTTGCGCAGGCCCTTGAGATTTGCTTCGTGCCATGTCGCGTAGCGCTCGCTGGCGACGACGGCGATCTCGAAGTGCAGGTGGGCGCGCTCAGCCGCGATGCGGGTCTTGGTGTTCGTGGTGCGGCCCAGGACGCCCAGCACTTCGCCGGCCTTGACCACATCCCCCTTGTCCAGGCCCTCCCGGATGCTGGCCAGGTGTGCGTAAAGCGTGCAGAACTCCAGTCCGTCCAGACGGTGGCGCAGGATGACGTAGTTGCCGTAGTTGGAAAGGCCGGCCTTGCGGTTGACGTAAGCCACCGAGCCCTCAGCGGCGGCACTTACTGGGTCGGTCGGCTCCCCTCGCTTGTCGCGGCGTGTCCACAGGATGTCGATGCCTTCGTGGAGTTGGTGGCCGTCGGACCGCACGCAGCCGAAGGTGCCGGCCGTCCAGGTCTTGCCGGGCGTCGGGGCGAAGAACTTCTCCTCCGCACCGGGAGTGAACAGGGCGCGGTTGGGCGTGGGCAACAACAGCGACTGCCCCGGTAATGGCCGGCAGAGCAGGACAAGAATCAGCAGGCCTGCGCGCACGGTCGCCTTCATCACTCCTTGGCCTTCTTCAGTCGGGCGACGGCCAAGTTCAGGCCTTTGACGATGTGCTCCGCTTCCTCGCGCGTGGCATCCGGTCGGAATAGCAGTGTGCCGTCGGCGATGCGGCGCTCAAGCCGCACCGTGCCGATCCAGCGCGGTTCTGGAAACTGGCTCATGATCGCCAGCCGTTTGCCCCGATAAGAAAGCGACAGGCTCTCCAGCATGTGCGTGCCTTCGCGGTCAAACTTGAGGTGGATTGCGTATTGGCCCGGCTGGCCTTCCCAAACTTGGGCTCCTTCCAGATGCGATTCGCCAAGCATCGGGCCGCTGACGTAGAAGGACTGCGGATTTTCCCGGCCGACGGTAATTACTCGGCTGCTGCCCAGGATGGGGTCCGCATGCGTCTCCAAGTGGACCCGAATGCTGGCGAGTTCCTTGGTCCCGGATCGACTGCCGGCACCCGAAGGACCGGTGGTTTCGCACGCCGTCAGCAGCGCGGCCACCGTTGCCAGCAAATAGAGGTTGAAGCGTCCCCATCGGAACTTCATAGTGCGGCCAGCCAACAAAAACAGTTCGGCAAAGTAAAGAAGTTATGGGCAGACAAACCAACAAAGTGCAGAAGCGTCGTCGTCGTCAGGCTTACATCAAGCGCCGCAAGGTCGCGGCCAAGGCCAAGGCCAAAGCCTCGCCCAAGAAGCGCTGAGGCTTTCGACTCACCCATCTGGGCCGCCCGGCGACGGGCGGCTTTTTTGTTTTCCACCCCGCCCGCCCGGCTTGTTCACAGACGTAGGTGGCGGTCCGTTTGATACGTTTACGTAGAATGCCCGGGCCTCTAGGTAGCCCTGTAAACATTGCGTTCGTCCCTGTCCTGAAAGACGCACGCCCCCGACTCCATGGTGAACAACGTGTGCATATGAATTCGTTGTCCGATCAGTGAAGTGTGGTAGCCTGATGACAGTTCATTGAAAGAACCGGAGCGGATGCGGCGGACGAGAGAAAGTCGTTGAAGTTCCGAGGATAATCCCAGGTGACTGGGGAAAGGCCGGGACAGGCTGGTTGGCCCGGCCCCTCTGAGACGCGCGCTGCAAGGCGCGTGCGGAGAGGCAGAATTCACCAGCTCCTCTGGCGGGCGTCGCGGCCCGTCACACGCGATTGAGGAGCTTGGCGGCGAGGAGCGATGAGAAACCGCTCCAAGTCGAGTCAAGTAGTGTCGGCTGGTTTCGGGCCGGCATGAATCGCGGTTACCCAGAGGGTATCCGGTTGCTACCGTGAATCAGCACGGGGCGGGCAGCTCTTGCGGTCGTCGCGAGACGGCCGGCAGTCAAAGCCACCGAAAGGTGGACAAAGCCAGCGTCCGCACCGGGAAGGACACGAGGTCTGGGCAAGGCCCGTGAAAACCTTCCGCAACGTCGGCGATGCTACAAACGGCACCGCTGGCCTGTGAGCCAAACGCAACCTGAGAGTGAAGAGGCGAGACCCGTGGCACGGGGCGAACGCACCGCCAACAGCGGTGGCAGTCCCCGCGCTAAGTGGTCAAGACGCGGACCGCACACACAGTCGTGTCTTGACCTGGTTTGCGGGCCGGTGGCGCAACCACCAGCCCAAGCGAGCTGAAAAGCCTCACTCGAAATCCAGTGGCCGCAAGGCGCTGGACGGCCCTGCTGCGAGGCCGAATGACTCCGCTTGCCGTGGAGAACAGCGTCGGGAAGCCGGCAGCCCCGTGAGGGCGCGCCTAATGCCGGTCCGGGAAAGAGAGCGTGGCGCACTCCCATCCCCCGTTTTGCCCCCGTCGGGCCGCAAGGTCTGGCGGGGGCATTCCGTTTTACCCTCGGCATGGGCGCACCCGCGGGAGTCGGACGACATCCGGTGAAATTCCCAACGCTGTTCGCGCCCAGCAAGGACTGGCCAACCTCCGCTAAACTGGTTAGCTCCGGTGCGCGCGGTGCTGGTTCGACTTTGGTTGTGTCAATGCCTTTCAGGCGGGGATCACCGCCTTTTTTCTGTCGCGTTTATCGGCAATGGGACATCCTCCCGCAGTCTCGCTGCAAGCCACCAGGCATAATGGACCGGGTCAAAGTCATTCTGGGTGACATCACGAAACTGGCCGTGGACGCCATCGTGAATGCCGCAAACACGACCCTGCTCGGGGGAGGTGGCGTCGATGGGGCCATTCATCGGGAAGCCGGTCCGCATCTCGTGTGGAAGTGCCGCAAGCTCGGTGGGTGTCCCACCGGCAGCGCGCGGATCACCAAGGGTTACTATCTTCCGGCCAAGCATGTGATTCACGCCGTTGGCCCCATCTGGCAGGGGGGCAACAGCGGCGAAGACGAATTGCTCGCCCGCACCTACCGCAGCGCGTTCGAGTTGGCCGTGCAGCACAACTTCGTCAGTCTTGCCCTGCCGGCCATCAGCACCGGGGCCTACCGTTTTCCCCTGGACCGCGCGACCCGCATCGCCGTGCGCGAAACGCGTAGCTGTCTGGAACGCCACGCCGGCCTCCGCCTGGTGGTTTTCTGCTGTGGCGAGCGGTTGGTCTATGACACCTACCTGGCCGCGGTGGCGGAGACCTTTGCCTGAGCGCCAGGGAATGCGAAGTGTCAGTTGCCGGCCTGCCCCCGAGCAGTGCCGGGCGGCTTCGCGAATTTCCTCGAAATGCCGGGCTCGCCGCGTAGCGTCGTGGCCGCATGATTCTTCGCTGGCTTACGTTTTTCGCTTCGCTTCTGGTCGCAGACGTCGTGCCCGCCGCCCCGCGCCACACCGGCCCATGGGATGTTGCCGCGCTTAAGGCCGTGCCCAAGGCTGAGTGGGGCGAGCGCACCAACCTCGTCCAGTCTCTCCACTACGAAGGGGAGCCATTCAACGGCAAGCCCACGCGTGTCTTCGCCTATTACGGTCGTCCTGAAGGAGCCGGCCCGTTTCCCGCGATGGTCCTCGTTCATGGCGGCGGGGGAAAGGCGTTCCCCGCGTGGGCCGAGCACTGGGCCAAGCGCGGCTATTGCGCCATCGCGATGGACCTCGCCGGCAACGGCCCGGCGGGTCGTTTGCCCGACGGCGGGCCGGACCAGGTGGATACGACCAAGTTCCGCGATTTCACCCCCGCCGACGCAAAGGACATGTGGACGTATCACGCCGTGGCCGCGGTGTTGCGCGCGCACTCGCTGCTGGCGTCGCGGCCCGAGGTGGACCGGAACCGCATCGGCGTCACGGGCATCAGTTGGGGCGGCTACCTGACGTGCATCGTGGCGGGCATAGACGATCGGTTGAAGGTGGCCGTGCCGGTCTATGGCTGTGGCTTTCTGCACGAGAACAGCGTCTGGCTGGAGCCCCGCATCTCGAAGATGACGCCGGAGCACCGCGACCGCTGGGTGAGCCACTGGGATCCCTCGCGCTACCTCGCGGGCGTGTCCTGCCCGATTCTCTTTCTCAACGGCTCGAACGACTTCGCCTATCCGATGGACAGCTACAAGAAGTGCTACCAGCTCGTCGCGGAGCGGCTGCGCCATGTCTCGGTGAAAATCAAGCTGCCCCACGGTCACATTTGGACCTTCGCCGAGGTAGATCAGTTCGTGGACAGCCACCTCAAGGGCGGCCAGCCAATCGCTATGCTCGACGCGATGCGGGTTTCCGGCGAGCGCGTCACCACCAAGGTCAGTGCGGTCGTTCCTGTGACCAAGGCCGAATTCCACTTCACCACCGACTCCGGCGCGTGGCAGAAGCGCAACTGGCAGACGGTCCCCGCGCAGCTCGCCGATGGCGTCGCCGGGCTAGATCGCGCGGTGTACACTGTCGCCACC
>CAZQEW010000116.1:0-2775 GCA_964591495.1 uncultured Klebsiella sp. | reverse complement strand
GGGGTCGTCCCTGTGACCCAGGCCGAACTCCCCCGCACCACCGCCGCCGGCGCGTGGCAGATGCGCATCTGGCAGACGGTCCCCGCCGAGGTGAAGGACGGCATCGTCACCGCGCCGCTGCCCGCCGAGCGTCCACTGGTCTGCTATCTCTCCGTCACCGATTCACGCGGCGTCGCCGTCAGCACGCAGCATGAAGAATTTCCCCTTGCCAAATAAATGAACGAACGCCTCCCAAACTCAACCATCAGCAAGCTCAAGGGCATCGCGCAGCGGCTCGACTCCGTGCTCTCCCTCGGCAAGGCCGGCGCCAGCGAATCCTTTCTCAAAAGCCTCGACGAGGCGCTCGCGCTGCACGAGCTGGTGAAGATCAAGTTTGCGGCCTTCAAGGACGAGCGGAAGGAGATCGCCCCGCAGCTTGCGGAAAAGACCGGCAGCCATCTTGTTTGGATCGTCGGGCACGTTGCCGTCTTCTACCGCCAGCAGCCCGATCCGGCGAAGCGCAAGATCTCGATCTGAGCGTCCTGCGGCCCTGCGGGCGGCCTTTTGGGATTTGCCACCGCTTCGGCGTTACCGTAGAAAGCACGTTCCCGCCCCGGCGGGGATGTGATGAAACCAGCAGTCGAACTCTACGATACGACCCTGCGCGACGGCTCGCAGGGTGAAGGTGTCAACTTCTCGGTTGCGGACAAGCTCCGCATCGCCGAGCGCATTGACGCCTTCGGGATTCACTACATCGAGGGCGGCTGGCCCGGCAGCAACCCGAAGGACATGGAGTTTTTCAAGCAGGCTGCCCGGCGCAAGTGGCGCAATGCCCAGATTTCCGCCTTCAGCATGACGCGCCGCAAGGGGGTGGCGGTCGAAAGCGACGAGCTGATGCGAAACATCCTCGATGCCCGCACCCCCGTCGTCACCATTGTGGGCAAGACTTGGCTGCTGCACGTCACCGAGGTGCTGCGCGCCAAGCCGGATGAAAACCTCGGCATGATCGGGGACACCATCCGCTACCTGAAGGACCACGGGAAGAAGGTCATCTACGACGCGGAACACAGCTTCGACGGTTTCGCCGACGAACCGGAATACGCGCTCGCCACCTGGCAGGCGGCGGAGAAGGCCGGCGCGGATTGCATCGTGTTGTGCGACACCAATGGCGGCCGGCTGCCGAAGGAAATCGCCCGTGTGACCGCCCTGGCGAAGTCGAAGCTCAACTGCCCCATCGGGATCCACACGCACGACGACTGCGGCTTCGGCGTCGCCAACGCCATCGCCGCCATCGAGGCCGGAGCCACGCAGGTGCAGGGCACCATCAACGGCATCGGCGAACGCACGGGGAACTGCAACCTCATCAGCGTGATGCCCACGCTGGAGTTGAAGCTCGGCCTCCGCTGTCTGCCGCCCAAGTCCCTGCCCAAGCTCAAGGAGCTTTCCGAATACGTGGACGAAGTCGCCAACCTGCGCCACGACCCGCGCGCGCCTTGGGTGGGCCAGACGGCGTTCGCTCACAAGGGCGGGATGCATGTCCACGCCATCGACCGCGTGGCCCGCAGCTACGAGCACATCAACCCCGCGGCCGTCGGCAACTTCCGCCGCGTGCTGGTCAGCGACATGTCCGGCCGCACGAACATCCTGCTCAAGGCAGCGGAACTGGGGTTCAAGCTCCCGTCCGACGCCCCCGAGACCCGTGAAATCACCGCCAAAGTGAAGGAGATGGAGGGGGCCGGCTACGAATTCGAGGCCGCCGAGGCGTCGCTCTTCCTCCTCATCCGCGGCACTCTCGACCACAACCCCGAGCTGCTCTTCACCGTGGACGATTTCCACGTCTCCATGCGCGGCAACCGGAAGACCTCTACTAACGAAGCGACCGTCAAAGTGCGCGTGGGCGACGAAGTTCACCACGAAGTTGCCGAGGGCGACGGCCCCGTGAACGCGCTGGACGGCGCGCTGCGTCGGGCGCTGGCGAAGTCCTTCCCCCAGCTCAAGAAGGTCACGCTGACCGACTACAAAGTCCGCATCCTCGATGGCGTGGCCGGCACGGCGGCCAAGACCCGCGTGCTCATCACCTCCACCGACGGCAAGCGCGAATGGGGCACCGTGGGCGTGAGCGAAAACATCATCGAAGCGAGCCTCCAGGCGCTGGTAGACAGCATGGAATTCGCGCTGTTGAAGAAGTAGCTGGGAGAGTTGACGCGAATTACGCGAATTGGCGCCAATTTTCTGAACACCTGAGCATGAGCGAACTGCTTTACAAGGAAGAGGCGTTCAAGCTGGTTGGCTTATGCATGGAAATTCATCGTGAGCTGGGCAAAGGGCACGATGAAGTCATCTACAAGGACGCCCTCGTGCTGGAACTCGAGCGGGCGGGAATTCCATTTGTCCGGGAACGGAAATACGAAATCAGCTACAAGGGCGTGGTTCTGCCCCATCACTATTTCGCGGACTTCGTGATCTGGGAGAAGATCCTGTTTGAGGGCAAGGCGGTGGAATGCCTGAACGAGGCTCACACGAAACAGGTGCTGAACTATCTTGCGGCGTCGAAGCTTCAACTCGGGCTTTTGGTGAACTTCGGCGCTGATTCGCTGGAGTGGAAGCGCGTGGTGCTCACCAAGCCAAGGCGCGAACTGCCCCCGGATTTCCGCTTATGAATGGCAGATTTTTGATGCGAATTTCGCGAATCATCGTGAGTTCGGAGAAACACCCATCGGCATTTCCTAATTAGCGTCAATTCGCGGAATTCGCGTCAACCTCCCTCTATATGTCCGAGATTCCCAAAGCCTACGA
>CAZQEW010000115.1:0-14986 GCA_964591495.1 uncultured Klebsiella sp. | reverse complement strand
TCTATGGCACCTGGCAGGTCCTCCGCGGCCTCAAAGCGCTCGACTACGACATGACCGAGCCTTGGCTCCTCCGCGCCCGCGACTGGCTCCTAAGCGTTCAGCACGCCGACGGCGGCTGGGGCGAACGCTGCAACACCTACGACGATCCCGTCCACAAGGGCCGCGGCCCCAGCACCGCCTCTCAGACCGCCTGGGCCGTCATGGGCCTCGCCACTTTCGGCGACCCGGAAATGCCTGCCCTCAAGCGTGGCGTCGCCTACCTCTGCACCACCCAGAACCGCGACGGCTCCTGGTCCGAAGACGAAATCACCGGCACCGGCTTCCCCTGCGTCTTCTACCTCAAATACGACATGTATCGGAACTCCTGGCCTCTGCTTGCGCTGGCGACCCACCGCAAGCTCTTGGATGCCCGGCCTGCCGCCTCGCGCTGACCATGACCGGCCCCCTCCGGCCCCCCGTGCTCGTCTGCTTTGCCGTGCGCGAGGAAGCTGCCCCCTTCCGCCGCGTCCTGCCCGACCATGTCACAGTTGTCGTCTCGGGGATGGGACCGGCCGCTGCGGAAACCGCCGCCCGGCAGCACCTCGCCGCCCGCGACTGGAGCGCCGTCTTCACCTGCGGGTTCGCCGGTGGCCTCAACCCCGCCCTCGCCCGGGGCACCGTCCTCTGTGATGCGGACGACGCCTTTCCCTTCCGCGCCCGCCTGCTCGCTGCCGGAGCCCTCCCAGCCCGCTTCCACTGCGCCGAGCGCGTCGCCACCACGGCTTCGGAAAAAACCGCTCTCCGCGAACGCACCGGGGCTGACGCCGTGGAGATGGAATCCGGCATCATCCGAGAACTCTGCCGGCAGCGCGGTCTTCCGGCTGCCACCGTCCGCGTCATCTCCGACCCCGCGGGGGAAGACCTCCCGCTCGACTTCAACGCCCTCATCAACCCCGCAGGCCGGCTCCACCTCGGCCGGTTGGCCGGAGCGGTGCTCCGTCGCCCCGGCAAAATCCCCGCCCTGATGGCTCTTGGCCGCCATTCCCAATCTGCTGCCCAACGCCTCGCCGCCGTCCTCCACGCCGCCTTGGCATCCGCCTGACCCGCCTTTGTCGTCGCAAGCGGGGGAACACCCCAAACCCAAGGCACAACTTAAACCGAAAGGCCGACGCTTCCCTCGTCGGCCTGTTTGCCAACCAGATCTCGGCCGCCACAGCCGCGTGAATTTGGGCGCGGGCATGCTTGTCGGAACGGCGGGCACCCGCTAACTTGCCGTCACCATGACTGCCTTGCCGCTTGATCCGCAGAACACGCGCCGCGACTTCCTGCAAAAGCTCGCCGCCGCCACGGCCACGACGATGGCCATGGGCGCGCCGCGCCTGCTGGCCAACGAGAAGGTGACCCATCCGAAGGCCACCGCGGACGCCTGCATCCTGATCTGGATGGGCGGCGGCATGGCCGCGCCGGACACGTTTGATCCGAAGCGCTATCAGCCCTTCGAGAAGGGCGTGCCGGTGAAAAACATTCTCAGCACCTTCCCGGCGATCCCCACGGCGGTGGATGGCGTGAAGATTTGCCAGGGGCTGGAACAGATCGCATCGGTCATGGACCGCGCCACGCTCATCCGCAGTGCGGTGCAGCCGGACCTCGGGCACATCCTCCACTCGCGGCACCAGTATCACTGGCACACGGGGTACATACCGCCGCAGACCGTCGCGGGCCCACATCTCGGCGCGTGGATGGCCAAGGTGCTGGGCCCGCGCAACCCGGTCATGCCTGCGTTCATCAACGTCGGTCAACGGCTGGAAGGCGTCGGCGAGCAGGAGGAGTTGAAGGCCTTCACCACTGCTGGGTTTTTCGGCAACGAGTTTGGCCCGATGAACCTGCCGTATCCCGACGACGCCGCGCAGTCCGTGCGCCCGCCCAAGGGCATGGAACCGGGCCGGTTCGACAACCGCTACAGCCTTTACAAGAAGCTCGTGGACCGGAACCCGCACCGCGAGTTCATGAGCGACTTCCAGCAGGAGTCCATGCTGCGCTCGCTCGACAACGCGCACCGGCTGCTCAGCTCGAAGGAGCGCGCGGCGTTCGACCTCGCGCTGGAGCCGAAGGAAAGCTACGCCAAATACAACACTGGCCGCTTCGGCCAAGGCTGCCTGCTAGCCCGGCGGCTGGTGGAGAACGGCGCGCGGTTCGTCGAGGTGACCACGGAATACGTGCCCTTCCTGCACTGGGACACGCACAAAGACGGCCACGAGACCGTCGCGGGCATGCACAAGCAAATGGACGCGCCCATCGCGCAGCTCATCCGCGATCTCGAGGCGCGCGGACTGCTGAACCGCACGCTGGTGGTGATCGCCAGCGAGTTCAGCCGCGACGCGATGATTGAAGGCATCCCCGGCTCAAACGCGAAGGACCAGGCCACCGCGCCCAGCGAGACCTTGCAGGAGATGAAGCACTATGGCCTGCACCGGCACTTCACGGGCGGCACGAGCGTGGTGATGTTCGGCGGCGGCGTGAAGAAGGGTTTCGTCTACGGCCAGACGGCGGACGAGCGGCCGCTGATCGCCATCAAGAACCCCGTTCCCGTCATGGACCTGCACGCGACGATCTTCACCGCGATGGGCATCAGCCCGAAGACGGCGTTCGACATCGAGGGCCGGGCACTGCCAGCTTGACCTCGGCCCGGAGCGCGGCCATACCTCTTCCCATGATTTCCAGCGGTAACCGACTCCTTCGGCGCGGTGCGTTCACCCTCATTGAGCTCCTCGTGGTCATCGCCATCATCGCGATCTTGGCGGGGATGCTGTTGCCGGCCTTGAGCAAGGCCAAGATGAAGGCGCACCAGACCAAGTGCACCAACAACACCAAGCAGATCGCACTGGCATTGCTGGTTTACACCGGGGATTTCGACGACCGGCTTCCGGTTCACTCCGGGTGGGCGAACATGGGAGGTCAAACGCCAACGGCCAACCCACCTTTCACCTTGCAGCCCTCCTATCAGGTATCAACCCCAGAGAGCAACCGCGTGCTGAACGCCTACACCGGTGGCGGCGCGGTTTACAATTGTCCACGGGACAGTGGTGACACCCTCAACCCTGCGATGGCCGCGGCGGTCAAGAAGTGCTTCGAGAGCTATGGCACGAGCTATCTAGTCCAGTGGCGTAGCACTGCGTTCGGCGTCGCAACAGTTACATCTGACACCGTGGCTACCTCTGTTCGGATGAGTCAATACACGCGGGCTGTGTCCAAAAAGATTCTCTTCGGTGACTGGAACTGGCACGCGAATCGGGCAGTCAATGTCCTGCAAGGTCAGTGGCACAACTACGGCGGGCGAAACCGCTACAATATTGGCTTTGCCGATGGCCACTCGGAGTTTTTCGAGTTTCCTGCGGGCTACAATTCCCTGCCTACGGGAACCGCGCCCGATCCCGACCTGCGCTCGTATTGGTGACAGTCCGCTGGGGAATCACATCACCATTCCGCCGTCCACTGCGAGCACTTGGCCGGTGATGTAGCGGGCCTCGGCACTGGCGAGGAAGAGCGCGGCATTGGCGATGTCCTCCGGCTCGCCCAGCGTGCCCAAGGGAATCTGCTTCAGAATTTCCGCCTTCATGTCGTCCTTGAGCACGGCCGTCATGTCCGTGGCGATGAAGCCCGGCGCGAGCACGTTGGCGGTGATGCCGCGCGAAGCCAGCTCCTTGGCGACGGACTTGGTGAAGCCGATCAGGCCGGCCTTGCTTGCCGCGTAGTTGGCCTGCCCAGCGTTGCCGATCAGGCCGATGACCGAGGCGACGTTGATGATGCGGCCGGAGCGCTGCTTGAGGAAGGCGCGGGTCAGGGCCTTCGTGAAGTTGAACGCGCCCTTGAGGTTCGTGTTGATGACGGCGTCCCAGTCCGCGTCGCTCATGCGCATGAGCAGTCCGTCGCGCGTGACCCCGGCGTTGTTGACGAGGATGTCCACCTTGCCGGCCTCCTTCAGGGCGGTCTCGGCGGCGGCAGCCACGGCGGCAGCGTCGGCCACATCCACGGCCAGCGCCCACGCGCGGCGACCCAGCGCGCGCGCCTCGGCGGCGACCTTCTCGGAGTTCTCCTGCGTGCGCGAAACGCACACCACGTCCGCGCCGGCGGAAGCGAACTTGAGCGCGATGGCGCGCCCGATCCCGCGACCCGCACCCGTGACCAAGGCAACCTGACCAGCCAATGAATTCATAGGCCGGGAGTTGTGGGCGGCACACGGGGCGAAGTCAATTCACGAGTGGGCCGGCGGCCGGCAGCGGCCGGTATTCCGGATGCGCGCCGGTGAGTTCGGACCACAACTCGGCCAAGGCCGGGCGGCGGTCGCGCGAGCGGTTCACCCATTCCACCTCGGTTGGTGCGCCGGCGGCGGTGAAGCGAATCCCCCAGATGGGATCAAAGGCCTTGGCGGACAGGGAATACCTCATGTCCCCAATCACTGCGGCGTCCCCGGGCGCGCGGGCGATCCAGCCATCCGAGAAATGGGCGAACCGGGCGAACGAGTCATGCCGCGTAAGGCGCGCCGTCTCCGCCGGGGCCAGATCCCGGCCGGTCACCAGTGGCAGTGAGTCCCCTGCGCGGACCGACGGCGGGCCCAGCCACGGCACCCGGAGCCGGTCGCTGTAAATGCGGCCGTCGTGCAGGTAGAGCGAGCGCCACACGAGCTGATTGGCCAGGGTGGGCATGGCTTCGCTGCGCTCAATGCGGTGGCCGCGGGCGCGGGCCAGATCCGCTTGGGCGGCGTGCGCCCGCAGTTTTTGCACCGCGCCGAGCGCAAGGTAGGCGGCACCGATGACGAGCGCGGCCCACACCCAGCGATACCGGACCACGGATCGCGGGTGATTAAACTCTGAATCTGTGGCGGCCGGCGGATTGGTTTTGCGCCGACGGTTGGCGAGCGCGTTTGTCACTAGGCCAGCCAGCAGGGCGAAGGTGAACACCGGGTCAATGATCGAGATGAAATCCCACCCGAAGCGGTGGCGGCTGAAGGGCACCAGGAACTGCGTGCCATAGCTCGTGCAGGCGTCGAGCAGGATGTGCGACCAGCAGGCGATCAGGCCGCAAAGAAACAGCGGCCAACGCAGGGGCTTGAACTCCGCCCCAAACCACCAGGGCAGCGCGGCGGCGAAGCCGAGGATCGGCGAGAAGGCGAATGAGTGGGTGAAGTGCCGGTGCAGTTCGACGTTCAGCAACGGGTCCGCGGCGCTGTGGATGAAGAAGTCGAGGTCGGGCAGTTCGGCGGCCACCATGCCGATGACCGTGGCCCGCCACTGGAGCCGGCGTCCGAAAGCGACTTGTCCGACAGCCGCGCCGAGCAGCGCGTGGGTGAGCGTATCCATCCAGCGTTACTGCGGGGCCGGTGCGGTGAGCACGAACTCGATCAGGTCCGCCATGGCCTGCGGCGTCAGGCCGGCAGCGAGGTTCTCCGGCATCAGCGATTGGCCGGAGCTCTTCATGCCCTTGACCTTCGCGCGGGCGAGCGTGACGGCCTGCCCGCCCGCCATCCGCAAGGTGACGTGGCTTGGGGTTTCGTCCGCGATTATGGCGGTGTAGCTCTCGTCCTCCCGCGTGTCCACCTGGAAGGCGATGAACTGCGGGGCAACCTCGCTGTTCGGGTCAATGATGCTGGCCAGCAGCTTCTCCTTCCCGGCGGTGCGGACGGTGACGAAGTCGGGGCCGAGGGCGAAGCCGTCCTTGCCCGCGCGATGGCACGAGGCGCAGCGTTCCATGAAGGTCGCCTTGCCGCGCGCGGCGTCGCCCGTGAGCGCGAGCGCGGGCGCGAAGGATTTAAGCACGTCCACCGGTTTGGGGGCGGGCGGGAAAAGCTTGATGGCCAGTGCGGCCACGGCCTTGTCCTTGCTGGTGACGAGGGACTTCACGGCGGCGGCGGGCAGCTCGGCGGGTTTCACCGGACCGGCCTCGACGGCTTTAAGCAGGGCGAGGGCGCGCTCGGGCCGGGTGGTGAGGGCGGCGAGCACCTCGGAGCGATCCCGCGGCGAGTAGGCGGGCCAGCGCTTCACCAGCTCCGGGCCAACCTCGGGGGCGGGGAAACGGGCGAGGGCGCTGATGGCGGCGAGCTTCAGCGGTTCGTCCGAAGCGTCGAGCAGGGGCAGCAGTTTGGGGCCGGCCTCGGCATACGTCGTCAGGGCGAGGAGCTGGGCGGCCTGGGCGCGGGCGGCGGCGGGGGCCTGCGGGTTGCCGGCGGTCTGCGCAGCGGCAGCGAACACTCCTTTGAGGAAGCCCAAGCGATCCACCGCTTTGAGCGAGGTGCCGGCACGGGCCGCCCCGTCGCCCAGCGCGCGCACCCACGTCGCCACGGGCGCGGCGGGATCGGGCTTGGCGGCGAATTCAAGCACGGCGCGGACTTCGCCATGGACGTTGCGGGCACCGATGAGTTCGGCGAGCTGGCGCAGGAATTCGTCGCTGCCGGGTTTGCCGCGGAACCGGACGTCATGAACGAGGGTGTTGAACACCTCGCCGGCTCCGTCGGTGAGCGAGTTGAGCACGGCCGCCCGCATGAGCGGGTTGTCAGCATCGTGGCGGATTAGCTCGGCCAGGGCCTTCGCCCGTGCGGGGCTGCGGACTTCCCCGAGGGTGAGGGCGAGCTGAAAACGGACGCGGGGGGGCAGTTCCGTGGTCATGGCCAGCAGTCGTGGTCCCAACGCGGACTGCCCGCTGCCGCCGGCCAGCGGCCCTTCACAGAGTTTAATGGCGTGTTCCCGCACCCGCTCGTCGGCATCGCCGAGCGCGGTGAGCAGGTGCTGGTTGTTCAGGGCCAGCAGGCCGTCCAGCGCATACAGGGCGTGGATGCGACCGAGGGGCGAAGGCGAGCGGCTCAAAACGTTTTCGATGGCTGCTGCCGCGCGGCGGTCGGCGCGTTCGTAGAGCAGGCGGGCGGCGGTCTCACGCACCCAGCCGTTGGGGTGATCGAGGTGACCGGCAAGTTGGGCTGAGCTCAGCGTGGCAAACTTGGGCAAGGCCGGCCGTTTGAAGTTTTCCGGCACCACGCGCCAGATGCGTCCGCGGTTGCTGCCGCTGTTGAGGTCAATGTGCTTCTTGATGGCCTCGGGGATGGACCACGGGTGCTCGATCACTTCGCGATACATGTCCACGATGTAGAGGCATCCGTCCGGTCCGTTTTGGAAGTGCACCGGGCGGAACCAGGTGTCGCGGGAGGCGAGGAACTCGACGTTCTGCTCGTCCGCCGGGCGTTTACCCGTGAGCGCGACGCCGTTGGGGGAAAGCACCTTGCGATGGACGAGGTTCCCGCCGGCATCGCCGATGAATGCGTTGTCCACAAACTCGGGGCCATAAGCGTTGCCGCGGTAAATGGTCGCGCCGGTCGCACCGGTGAAGTAGCCGGACACGCGCCCGCCGCCTTCAACCGCACCGGGCACCACGCCGCTGATGCGCCAGCGGGTGCGGACAATGCGCCAAGGTTCGTCCGGGCTCAGGCGGAAGACCTCCGCCGCCGGGCCATCCGCCGCGATGCTGACGCGCGGGCTGGGCATGGCGAACGCGGGGTTGCGCGCGGCATAGCGTTGGTCAAAGAGCAGCATCTGCAGGTGGTCGCTGTTGCTGCACACGAACTTGCGGCCGAAGCTGTCGAAGGAGAGCCCGTATTGGCCGCCGCCGGATTCGGCCCGCAGTTTCAGGCTGCGCGGATCGAAGCTGAAGTCGCGGCCGCGCAGGTCCAGCGTCGGGCTGTTGGTGCTGGCAGGTCTGACGGCGTTTCCGCCGATGGGGCCGGTGGCACCGTGGATGCGGTTGTCCAGACCCCAGTTGAGGGAATTGAGCAGGGCCTGCACGTTGAGCCGCGTTGAGCCGCTGCTGAAGCCGGTGAAGACCACCTGGCGTTCGTCGGCCTTGCCGTCGCCGTTGGTGTCCTTGAGCCAGAGAATGTCCGGCGTGGCGCCCACGAAGATGCCGCCGCCGTAGCAGATCACGGCCGTGGGCCAGGGCAGGTTATCGGCGAAGACGGTGGCCTTGTCGTAGCGGCCGTCGCCGTCCGTGTCCTCCAGGAGGCGCACCCGGCCCAGATGCGGGGTTTCGTCCCGGCGTTCCGAGTAGTCAATCATCTCGATGACATAAATGCGCGCCTGCTCGTCGAACGCGATGGTGACCGGGCTGTTGATGTTCGGTTCGCTGGCGGCGAGTTCGAGCCGGAAACCCGGTTTGACCTGAAACGATTCGGCGGCCCGGGCCGGCTCCATGGCAGGGAAGCGGGGCAGATCCTTGGCCGTCAGCTCCGGCTGTGCGGATTTGCCGTAGGCCTCGGAATACGTGACCCGGGATTTGGGTGCGGGTTGGGCCGGGGCGGTGGCCGCCATGCCCAGCCAAGCGGCGGTGAGCAGCAGGTGCAAACGGAACGAGCTCATGAAAACAGAATGGTGCGTAAGCCGACCGGTGGAAAGGGGGAATAATTCAGCGCCCCGGCCCTAGCGCTAGTTCTTCACCGAGCGGACGAAGGTGTCCAAGTCGTCACTTTCGCGGCCGCGCAGCTTGGCCTTCCCGCGCATGGAGCCGATGATGCGGCTCCATTCCTCGCCGTTGTAGGTCGCCGGATCGTATTGGCGATGGCAGTCCGTGCAAGGCCCGGCGATGATGGCGCGGCCGCTCTTGATCTGCGCGGCGCTCAGGCCATTCTGAAACTTGCCCACCACCGGCACGACGACCTTGGGCGGATCAAGCTCGACCTTTGCGCCGCCGGTTGCGCTGGCTGCGCCGGGGGTGGGGGTGCCCGCCGTCTTGGGGCCGGGTTTGGCGTTGGCAGAGTCTTTGACCGTTCCCCTCTGCTTCACCCAAATCCCGGCGGCGACGAGCGCGGCGACCGCCACCAGGCAGGCCGCCACGGTGCCGAGCACCAGCTTGGCCTTGCCGCCGCCCACGGTGACCACCTCCGGGTCCTCGCCGGCAGACTCAACTTTCAGCGGGGTTTCCTGTTGGCAGTGCGGGCAGGCGACGTTTGCGCCCACGGCCTCGGCGGGATACTCGATGCGGCCGCCGCAGTGCTCGCAATTGCATTTCAGAAAACCGGGCATTTGGTGGTGGGATTTAGAATGGGATCAGAAGCCGGGGCAAGGAAGGAAAGGGAATGACGGGCGAAGCCTTCAACTGCTCATCGCGGCTCATTTTTCTCCGTCAGGCTCCAGCACGCAGCGGAAGCCATAGAGCGTGCTGCGGCCCGTGGGCAGCGCCATGTGCCGGCAGGAGTTTTGGAGACTGGTGGAATCCCAAAAGATCCAGGACGCCCCGCGCAGGACCTTGAACTTGCGGCCACCGCCGTCGTTGTTGAGTTCCTTGTTCTCCTGGCGGATTTTGTTTTCGTTCATGGTCTTCACATACCAGTCGTTGACCCATTCGAAGACATTGCCACCCAGATCGTGGAAACCCAGCTCGTTGGCGGGCCGGCTGCCCACGGGAGCGGTGTTGTCGCCGTCCGTCGGCTTGTAGCCGGGCAGCTTTGGCCAGTCGGCCATCTTCGGCCAGTTTTCGCCCCACGCATACTTGCCTTTGCCAACGGCGACGCTCCATTCCGCATCCGTCGGCAGGCGGTATCGGTCTCGTTTGCCAAGGAGGCCGGCCTTGCGTTCCTTCTCCGTGAGCCAGCGGCAGTAGGCGGCCGCCTCCTCCCATGAAACCCCGCCCATGGGGTAGTTCGTTTTGCCGGCATATCCGAGGGCGGCCCAGTCCTGCTTGGAAAAGGAATCGGCGAAGGGCATGTAGTCCGCCACGCGCGTCTCGAAAACGCTCATCAGAACCCGCGAGTCCGGCAGGGGCACGAACTTCATGCCGAGGCTGTTCACGTGGGGCTTTTCCTTGGTGGCCGCGAACTTGCCCTGCGCTTGCGCGGGGCCAGCTGCCACCAGCCAAACTAGCAACAAGGCAGGCCAGACAGTCCGGAGTGTTCGTTGGCAGAAGTGTGCGGTCAAAGCGTGCTCTAGTTCACCCGAAATGGTCTGGTTGGCGAGCCAAAATCGGTCGGCATGGAGAAATTCCAGCGGTGGCTCGTGAATGCATCAGCGCGCTGCCAGCGCCTCGCCAGCTCCCGTATTGGGCCACTTACCTTGTCGCCAATTGCTGCTTGCCAGCCGCTTCGCCCGTCGGGCATTAACTGGCATGGCAATTTCCAACGCCGTTCACCCGCTTGACGCCGAATTTTACCTGCCGGCGGAACGCTTTTTCCCCGCCCAGACGGGCACCGCGCTGACTTACGATGATGTCACGCTCGCGACGCTTTACTCCGAAATCCTCCCGCGGGACACGCAGCTGGACACGCAGCTCGCCGACACCCTGCAGCTCAACATCCCGGTCATCTCGTCGGACATGGACACCGTGACCGAGGGGCGCATGGCCATCGCCATGGCGCTCAACGGAGGCCTCGGCCTCATCCACTACAACATGCCCGAGAAGCAGCAGTTGCAGGAGGTCGGCCGGGTGAAGAACCATGTCCACGGCCTGATCCAGGAGCCGATCAAGGTGTCGCCGGACCAGTTCATCGGCGACGTGCTGGCACGCATTGAGGAAAAGCGCTTTGCCTTCAGCACGTTCCCCGTGGTGGACGAACAGGGGAGATTGCTGGGCCTGCTGTCCGGCAGCGTGGTGAAGCCGCGTTATGCCAAGCGCAAGGTGGCTGAAGCGCTGACCCCGCGCGACCAGGTCTTCACGCTTACGGAGAAGAAGCTCGGCAAGAACCCCATTGCGGCGGCGGACAAGTTCTTCAACGACCATCCCGGCATCCACAAGCTGCTGGTGGTGGATGATGAAGACCGCCTGCGTGGCCTTTTCACGATGAGTGACATTGAGCGCATCACCCAGGAACGCGCGGCGCAGTTCAAGCCGGCGCGCGACGCGCAGTTCCGCCTCGTGTGCGGCGCCGCGGTGAGCGCCACGCGCAACGCCTTCGGTGAACTCGATCGCGACCGCATCCTCAGCCACGTCGGCGGCCTCGTGGAACGCGGTCTCGACACCGTGGCTGTGTCCACGGCGCACGGCCACACCAAGGGCGTGGGCGAGACCGTGAAGATGCTCCGCGACGCGTTTCCCAAGCTGCCCATCATCGCCGGCAACGTGACCAGCGCCGCGGGGGTCGCCTTCCTCGCCGACTGCGGCGCGAACATCATCAAGGTGGGGCAGGGCCCGGGCTCGATCTGCACCACGCGCGTCGTGGCCGGCGTAGGCATCCCCCAGATGACGGCCCTCTACGTCTGCGCCCGCGCGGCGGCGGAAAAGAAGGTCACGATCCTGGCCGACGGCGGCATCACCAAGTCCGGCGACATCGTGAAGGCGTTGACGCTCGCGCAGGCCGTCATTTGCGGTGGCGTGCTGGCTGGCTGCGCGGAAGCCCCCGGCGAAATCCTCGAAATCGGCGGCAAGCTCTACAAACAGTATCGCGGCATGGGCAGCCTCGCCGCGATGAAGGCCGGTTCGGCGGCGCGCTACGGCCATACGTCGGCCGACACCACCCGCAAGGTCGCCGCCGAGGGCGTTGAGGCCCTCAAGGAAGTCGCCGGTCCGCTCGAACGCACGCTCGCCACGCTGATCGGCGGCATCCAGTCTGGCATGGGGTATCTCGGTGCGGCGAACCTGGCCGAGCTACGCAAGCGCGCCCGCTACATCCGTGTCAGCCCGGCCGGCATGAAGGAAGCCGGGGCGCATGACGTGGTCGAGGTGAAGACGGGGAATTGAACCGGAAGTTTTCGGTCGTCCGCTTTGAGAGTTCAGTGGGGTAGAGTCGACTTGGCTGCTGGAGGCACGGCAAGAATTCCTGCCCGCACTCAGAACTCCACCGCCTCGTTGGTCGCACCGCACTGCGGGCAGCGCGACACCTCCACATCCTCGTCATCTGTGTAAACGTAGGCACATTTCCGGCAGCGAAAAATGGTGTCCTCCGTCGGTTGCGGCTCGAAACTCCTCCGCCGCCGCTCCGCCATCACTGCGAGCGTGGCAATCCCCCCCAGCAGGATTGCGACGTAGGCAAAAATCATCCGCTCCATGTCACTCCTTCGCGCTCACTGGCGCCTCGATGGTGTGCCATTGGAAGACAAGCACGCCCTCCGCCAAGGCACCCGGACCTTGGCTGCCAGCCTGGGGCAAGGAGGCGAACCGCAGGCCGCGCGCGAGCTCGATTGCATGCTGATCTGCGGCGCGCTGAACCGGGTTCCGCGCCGCCGTCGCCTGCGCGAGGCGCGGCGAAATCACCAACCCCTCCGCGCTCACAATCACCTGCACCCGGGTGTCAGTCAGCAAATCCGTGTGTGACCATGAACGCAGGGCCGGCACCTTCACCAGTGGCCTGCGCGCGAGGTCGCCCTGCACGAGCAGCCGCGAAGCCGACCGGAGCACGGGCGGCGCGACGATCGTGCCCGGCACGGTCGGGGCGGGCCGGCGCACGGGTTCAAAGTCTTGCGGGCGGGCGGTTGGGGCCATGAGCTGGAACGCCCCGCCCAAGGATTGCGTCGGCTGGGCGAGGGAGCGCTCCGCATCGGTCCATTCACTGGTTCGAAACTCTTCCGGTTTAGGCCGCAGCCAAGCTGCCCCGGAAAAGCCCCGCGGGCTGGCCATCGCCAGCAGGGTCGGATCGTCCAGTAATAACGTGTCCAGTGTTCGCCGCGCGAGCGCGGGGTTGGCCAGCCAGTGCACCTTAAATCCCGGTGCGACCGGCGGCGTGGAAAATGTCCCCGGGGGCGAGAACAGGTGCAGCACTGTCAGCTGCAGGCCCAAGCCCACGAGCGTGACCGTGATCCAGCGCCGCCGAGACCACGGTGCGGATTCTGGCGGTTCGCCGTTCATGGCTTGGGCGGTGCCATCGTCGTGGCCCGCGGTTTCACGGCCTGGAGCAGCTCCCGGATGCCAACCTCCCGGGCCAGTTCGGCGAGGCGGAAGGTGACATCGCTGGGGGTCAGCTTGTCGGCCAGGATGACGAGCGTGAGTTGCACGCCGCGTGCCCGCGCCCGCTCCACGGCCGTGCGCAGCCGGTTCTTAAGCTCGGCCTCGCTGAGCAGCTGGTTTTCGAAATACAGCTGGCCGCTGGCTGATACCACCACGGGCACCGTTGGATTGGCGGTGCCGGGCAGTCCGTCGGCCTCCGGCAGTTCCACCCGCACCCCCGGGGTGAAGACCAGGTGCGAGCTGAAAGTGATGAAAATCAGAGCGAGGAAAAACACTCCCGCAAACGGCGCGGCATCAAGCTGGCCTTTGAAAATGCGGGCGTGGCGGGGAAATCTCATTGCGGGAAGAGACTGGAAGCAGGACCAAGACCATGATCAGGAGCAGGAACGAGCCGCGTGCTCGGAGTCAAACCCTTGCGCGTGATCCTGATCCTAATCCTGCTCCTCATTGCGCTCATCCCTTCCTCCCATTCTCCCCGGTCACCAAGTTTAGGATCTCGTTCGAGGACTTCTCCATGTCGAGCACGATCTGGTTTACACGGCTGACGAGGTAGTTGTAGCCCATGTAGCAGGGAATCGCGACCGCCAGGCCCATCGCCGTGCAGACCAAAGCCTGCCACACCCCCCCGGTGAGCAGCGCCGCATGGGCGAACTGGCCCTGCTGTTCCATCACCTCAAACATCTTGATAAACCCCAGGGCCGTGCCCAGGAGGCCAAGCAATGGCGCGATCTGCGCGATGGTGGCGATGAGATTCAGCTTCTCCTCGAGGCGGGGCACTTCCTGCAGACCCGTGTCTTCCAGTGCCTCGCGCACGCCGTCCCGCCCCCGCTCGCGGCTGAGGATGGCATTCTTCACCAGTCGCGCGACCGGTCCCGGAGTGGCATCGCAGATGGAGAGCGCCTCGACCACGTTGTCGCGTTTCAACACGGTGCGCACGCCGGCGAGAAACTCGGCCGAGTTGATTTGCGCCCGATGAAAGTGCAGCACCCGCTCGACGAACACGGCGAGCGCCACCGCGCTGAGGAGCAGCAGCAGCCATACGACCGGTCCGCCCGCAGAAAGTAGCTTCAGCAGCATGGGTTTCTTATAGGCAGCAGGCGCAGACGGGCAAAGTTCAATCTTCCGCGGCGGTGGCTTCCCGCATAAGGGACGGTTGCAAAACCCAATCTGTAAATAAGGCTGAAATCACTTTTGCACCTCCACCGGCAGTTGTTAGAGTATCGGAGCTTGGCTACGCCGAGAAGCCGCCCGCGCAAATAGTTGCCGCGCTGCCGCAAAACCAGTTGCGCCCGCGAAGTGTTCTGTTAGCGTCGCGCGGATTTTTTCGGAACAGCCGAATCCAAATGGCTCCGAACCGCAGAGGATTCTCCCGAGTGGCAGGACCAGCAGAAGTCAGTCAGCGATGAACGAGACAACCAATAGCACGCAGGCGCGGTGGCAGGGTTTGCCGCCCAAGCAGGGACTTTACGACCCCCGGTTCGAGCATGACGCTTGCGGCGTCGGCTTCGTGGTCAACATGAAGGGCAAAAAGTCCCACGAGGTCGTCCAGCAGGGCATCCAGATTCTCATCAACCTCGACCACCGGGGCGCATGCGGGTGCGAGCCCAACACCGGCGACGGCGCCGGCATCCTGCTCCAGCTGCCGCACAAGTTCTTCGTCAAGGTCGCGAAGGAGCTCGGCTTCAATCTCCCGGCGCCGGGCCGTTACGGCGTGGCGATGATTTACATGCCGAAGGACGAGACCGACCGGCATCACTGCGAACGCATCTTCGAGCGCGTCGTGCGCGAGGAAGGCCATACGGTGCTGGGCTGGCGCACGGTGCCGACGGACAATTCCTCGCTCGGACCGACCGCCATCGCGTCGGAGCCGGCCGTGCGGCAGTGCTTCATCGAGCGCAACGTGCGCAAGGCCAAGGACGAACTCGCCTTCGAACGGAAGCTCTACGTCATCCGCAAGCGCGCCTTGACCGAAATTCGCAATTCCGGCGAGCGGGGCACGCAGGAGTGGTATGTGCCGAGCGCGTCGTGCCGGACCATCGTTTACAAGGGCATGCTGATGCCGGCGCAGGTGGACGCGTATTACCCCGAGTTGAAGGAC
>CAZQEW010000114.1:0-15065 GCA_964591495.1 uncultured Klebsiella sp. | reverse complement strand
CCGCGACGGTGAACTGGTTCGTCAGCGGCAGATACTCCTTCCCGCGCTCGACGACGGCGGTGTAGTTGCCCGGCGGCAGCTCGGCAACCCATTGGTGCGCGGAGAGCGTGGTGTGAAACTCGGTGGCGTTGGTGTTGAACCCGCTCCGCTTCTCGTAGCGCACGGCGGAGCCGAAGGGCGGCACGGACTTGGGGAAATGCCACTTCCCATCCGCATCACCGCGCAAGTAGAGCCGCGCGGGCAGCGGCTTGCCGGTCGCGGCATCCGTGATGTCGCCATAAACGGGGACGGTCTGCGCGGTGGTCTGGCAGGCGGAGAACGCGACGAGCAAGCAAAGCGTGGCGCGAAGCAGCGAAGAGGTCATGCCGGGAACTTAGCCGAAGTCCCGCCCGCGTGAAGCCGGGAGTTTCACGCGCCTCCTACCGGGGTCACAGCAGTTCCAGCGCGCGATACAGCTCCGCATCCGTGTTGTAGAAGTGCGGGGAAAGGCGGATGTATTGCCTGCCCGTGCGGTCGGCGCGGAGGGAGGTGACGACGCCGGCGTCGGCCAGGCGCTGATGGATGGCGGGCAAGTCGGAGGCCTCGCGCGTGAGGCTGATGATGCCGGCGCAGTTCTCGGGCGGGGCGGCGGCGTTGAGAACCGTCCAGCCCTTGGCCTGCAACTCGGGCACGAGCCACGCGCGTTTGCGCAGCAACTCGGCGGCGATGTTCTCCACGCCCACCTCGGCGAGCAGGTCCATGGTGGCCTTGAGGCCGACGAGGCCGACGCAGTTGTGCGTGCCGGCCTCGAAGCGCCGCGCGCCGGAGTGGAAGGCAAGCTCGTCCTGGGCGGTGTAGTTCGGACAGCGGACGTTGTTCCAGCCGAGCGCGATGGGGCGGAGCTTGTCGTGCAATTCCTTGCGCACGTAGAGGACGCCCTGACCGCACGGCGCGAGCAGCCACTTGTGACCATCGGCGGCGAGGAAATCCACGTTTGCGACGGAGATGGGAAACGCCCCCAGCGTCTGCATGGCATCGACACAAAAGAGGATTCCGCGCTGGCGAAGGGCCTTGCCGATGGCGTCGAGGTCAATGCGCCAGCCCGCGATGAAGTGCGCCGAGCCCAGCGCCACCAGCCGTGTGTTTTCATCCACCTGCCCCAGCACGTCGACTGGGCGGATGCGACCGAGCTCGCGGGTGTTGAGGTAACGGACCTTCACGCCTTGGGAGGCGAGGGCCATCCACGGATACACGTTCGAGGGAAAGTCGTCGTGATAGATGACGATGTTGTCGGTGCGGCGGAAAGTGAGTCCGCCGGCAACCATGCTCAGCGCGAGTGAGGTGGGGCCGACGAATGCGATCTCGTCCGGTTGCGCGCCGGCGAGGAGCCGGGTGGCGGACTCGCGCGCGGCACGGTGGAGCTTCGGCAGCCAGATTTCCTGGTCATCCTGTGCGGCCATGAAGCTGTAATGCCCGACCGCGTCAGCCGCACAGCGCGCCAGCGGGGAAACGCCCGCATGGGCGAGATACACCTTGCTGCGGCAGACGGGGAATTCGTCCTGGCGAAGGCGCTCATCCGCGAGGATTTCGGCGACGGTCATGGACGGACTGTGAGCAAAAGCGAACGGAAAGGGAAGGGACAGGTTGGGCGGATGGCCGCTACTGCGACAGCATGTTTCCGATGTTGTTGAAGTAGCCGACCCAGAACAGGACGATTTGAACGCCGATTGCGACCATGATCGAAACGATGACGCCAATGGTCAGCACCCGGGTGAACATTTGCATCTGACGGTGCCCCTCCACCCGGCTGTATTCGTGAAGGCGGCGGAGCGTTTCATCGAGCTGTCCGCTGATTTCGCCGGTGCGGTAAAGGCTGGTAAACATGGCCGGAAAGGCGCTGGCATCGGCGAGGATTTCGCCCGGCGTCCGCTGCTCGACCTCGATCTTGGGCCGCCACTGCATCACCTCGCGGGCGAGCGAGGGAGAACCGCTGGCGCGAGCGGCGAGTTCCCACGCCTCGACGATGCCAACGCCCGCCGAAAAGAGGGCCTCCAACGCAGCCGTAAGACGCGCCAGAGCCAGGTTTTGCCGTGCCCGGCCCAGGACCGGAACCAGCCCGAGCAGGGTTTCCATCGCCGCGCGCCACCACTGCGAACGCGAGCCGCTGGTGGCGGTAACCAACGCGAAAGCCCCACCGTAGAGCAGGCCATAGCCGATCACCTTGCTTGCCAGGAAGGCACCCCACGCACCGTCCCAAAAGGCTTCCTTAAGCAGCGAAGGTGGAAAAATCAGGATCGCCAGATGGAGAATGATGACCGGGTAGAGCATTTGCCCGATGACCTCACGCGCCAGCTTGGCGCGCTCCTCGTAGTAGTTTGCGAGCAGGCGGAAACACTCGTCGAGGCGGCCAGATTTCTCACCCGCCTCCAGCAAGGCCTTGTCAAAAACCGGCAACCAGTCACCGATGGTAGCGAGCGCCCCCGTGAAGGTATTGCGATTTTGGAGTTCGAGGAGGATCCGCTGGATCGGCCGACGGTAACCGGCGGCGGGCGGGCTCTTGGCCAAGGTCTGAAGCGCGCCGATGAGCGGGAGGCCCGCCCGAATCATCGCAGAAAGCTGGTAATAAAACTCGCCGCGCTGGGCGAGGGCGCGCGGCGTAAGGAGGAGGGCCATGTCACCTCCTCATGGGGTTACGCGGCGAGTTGGTCGAAAGCGGTCTTCAAGTCCTTCTTCGAGCGGACGCCGACGACTTGAGAGACGACTTGTCCGCCCTTGAAGAAGAGCAGAGCAGGGATGCCGGTAATGCCGTATTGGCCGGCGAGCATGCCGTTTTGGTCCACGTTGACCTTGGCGATTTTCACCTTGCCAGCGTATTCGGTGGAGAGCTCGTTAAGGACGGGCATGAGCATCTTGCACGGGCCGCACCATTCGGCCCAAAAGTCCACGACGACGGGCGTGGTGGACTTGAGGACTTCCGTTTCAAAAGTGCCTTCGGAGACGTTGACGATATTGCCTTCAGCCATGACGTGAGGGGGATGGAGGATTAACGGACCAACGGTTACTCGCCGCTGATGAGCATGAACAACCGGCCCACGGCAGCAAGTCCGGTGAGCAGAGCAATGCTCGCCAGCAGGTAATCAGGCCAGCCAGCCTTGCGCACCACGACGCCACCGGTAGCAACGGCCGCAGTGGCCGCTTCGGCTTTGGGCAGCGCCTTCTTGGCCGGGAGAGCCATGGCGGACGGGGTGGAGTCTGGCAATGCGGACGCGGGGGCCGCAGCCGCCTTGCCGGGCGCAGGTCCGGCGGAAGCCGCAGCAGGCTTGCCTCCCGGAGGTCCCCCTTTCAAACCCGCTGGCTTGCCCGCCGCCGCAGGTTGAGCCTGAGAGGAGTCCATCGTGGGCATGTCCTCGGTGACTTCGGGAATCTTGGCGCTGGCAGCCGCTTCGTCCACCTGAGGGACGACGAGCTTGATTTCTTTGCCGCCGGGCGCAGCACCGGGCTTGGCAGCACCGGCAGCCGGCTTGGGGGGCAGCTCGAGCCGGACAGTCTCTTTGGCGGCAGAGGGCTTCGGCGGCAGTGAAAGGCGAACGGTCTGTTTGGCAGCCACGGGTGCCGCACTGGCCGCAGCCGGAGCGGCGGGCGCGGCCGGCTTAGGCGGCGGAGCCGCAGGCGCGGCAGCGGCCGGCGTGCGGGGCGGCAGTTCCAAACGCACGGTTTCCTTGGCCGCCGGCTTGGGGGGAAGGTTAATGCGGACGGTCTCCTTCTTCGGCTGAACCTTGGCCCCCGCGGCGGGAGGGGGGACAGCGCCGGCGGGCGGTTTCAAGTTGTCGGCCATATCGCGTGTTGTGCGGTGACGCTATGAACGGGCTGGGTAACTGTCAAATCCATAAACGTTTCGGCCGCTTCGAACCACCAACTCCTGTCGCTCGACCCTGCGCTCCGCTCCCCTTACAATGACCCCCATGCGGGCAGCTTTCAAAGAGTGGGCCATTGTCGTAGATGCGCTCGGGCGCGGAGAGCAGATCATCATCCTGCGCAAAGGCGGCATTGCGGAGGGGCGCGCCGGGTTTCAGGTCGAGCACCCGCGCTTCCTCCTCTTTCCCACGCTTTACCACCAGCAGCGCGAGCAGGTGCTGCCCGCGGCGCAGGCGCGCTACGACCTGATTGCGCCCACGCTACCCGGTCCAGACGTGCTGCGATTGGAGTATTGCGCCGAAGTCGTCGCCTGGCGGCGGCTGAACTCACTGGCCACCGTCGAACGACTGCGGGGGCAGCATATCTGGCGTGACGAGGTGCTGGCGCAACGGTTCGACTGGGGGAAACAGCAGGCCATCTTTGCCTTTGCCGTGCGGGTGAGCCGGCTTGCGCAGCGGCTGGACCTGCCGATGCTCCCGGCCTACGGCGGCTGCAAATCGTGGATTGAGCTCGCCGAGGAGATTTCAACCGACGACGCCCAGCCCGTGTTGAGCAAAACTGCGTTCCAAGCCGGGCTCCGGCAATTCGAGTCTGCCCTCGGCTCTGCGTGAACACCCCACGCTGTCCTCTGTCCAACCGCGCAACTTAGACAACAGATCACTAAACGCTTGGCCGCCTCGAATCAAAACGCCGTCATCGTCCCGCCGCCGACCAACGCCGTCGCGGGCGTGCCGGACGGGTTGCGCGACATCCGCGGGCCCGTGCCGTTGCCTGCGGAATTGCTGTGGCTGTGGATTGCCGGTGGCGCGCTCCTCGGCGGGCTGCTCGCGCTGTGGATTTGGAACAAGTGGTTTCGTCACGCGCCTACCAAGCCCACCGCCCCCCCCGTCCCGCCACACCAACGCGCGAAGCACCGCCTCGCCGACGCCCTCGCGCTGCTCGCCCAGCCCAAGCCCTTCTGCACCGCCGTGTCCGACGCGCTGCGGCTCTACCTCGAAGAACGTTTCGATTTCCGCGCGCCCGAGCGGACCACCGAGGAATTCCTCCTCGACCTGCAAGCCACCGACCTGCTCAACGCGGCGCAGAAGGAGTTCCTCACCGACTTCCTCACGCGCTGCGACCTCGTGAAATTTGCCAAGCACGAGCCCAGCGAAGCCGAACTCCGCAGCCTCCACAGCGCCGCGCTCGGCCTCGTGGAAGAAACCGCCTATGATTTGGCGATGGCGGGGAAAGGAGCGGCATGATGAGTCCAAAGTCCAATTGTCCAAGGTCCAAAGTCGCCGCCGTGTTCGTTCGCACGCTGACTTTGGACTCTCGGGCTTTGGACTTTGGACTTTCTGCGCTCCGCGCTCCCCGTTCCGCGTTCGCATGACTTTCTCCTTCGCCCATCCCTGGCTGCTGCTTCTGCTGCTCTTGCTGCCGGTGCTCGCGTGGCTCAAGGGGAGGCGCGATTTCCAGCCCGCGTTCCTCTACTCGTCCGTGCAGCTCGTGCGCGGGCTGACCGGACAGGTGCAATCGCGGGCCGGCGCATTCCTCCGCGCGCTGCGGTGGCTGACGCTGGCGCTCTTCTTCGTCGCGCTTGCCCGGCCGCAGCTGGGCGAAGGCGAGACGAAGGTTTCGGCCAGCGGCATTGACATCGTCATCGCCGTGGACCTCTCGCGCAGCATGGAGGCGGAGGATTTCACCGATGCGCGCGGCCAGCGCATCAACCGCCTCGCGCTCGCCAAGGACACGGTGCAGAAGTTCATCCTAAAGCGCCCCGCCGACCGCATTGGGCTGGTCGCGTTCGCAGGCCGCGCGTATCTCGCCGGGCCACTGACGCTGGACCACGAGTTCCTGCTCGCGAACCTCGAACGGCTCAACTTCGGCGGCATCGAGGAAGGCACCGCGATCGGCTCCGGCCTCATCGCGGGCGTCAACCGTCTGCGCGACCTCCAGTCCAAAAGCAAAATCATCATCCTGCTCACCGACGGCGTGAACAACGCCGGCAAGGTTCCGCCGCTGACCGCCGCCGACGCCGCACAGACGCTGGGCATCAAGTGCTACACCATCGGCGTGGGGACGCGGGGCGAGGCTCCCGTGCCGCAGACGGATGTCTTCGGGCGCAAGCGTTACGTGCCGATGGCCGTGGACATTGACGAGGAGACGCTGACCAAGGTCGCTGACAAGACGCGCGGCAAATACTTCCGCGCCGACAGCTCCGAGACGCTCCGCCGCATCTTCGCCGAGATTGATCGGCTGGAGAAAACCACCATCGAGGTGAAGAAGTTCCAGCGCTATCGCGAGCTGGCGCACTGGCTGATTGGCGTTGGGCTGGGCTTGCTGGTGTTGGAGATTTTCCTCGGCAACACCTTGATGAGGAAACTGCCGTGAAGTTCGCCTTACCCCAACTCCTGTGGCTCCTGCTGCTGGTCCCGCTGCTGGCCGCTTTCCTCGTCTGGGCGTGGCGCACCAAGCAGCGGCTCATCGCTCAGTTCGTGCAGTCGCGGCTGCTGGCGCAGCTCACCGTGGGCGTCTCGAAGACTCGGCAGAAAGTGCGGCTGGCGTTGCTCGTGGCCGCCGTCGCGCTGGCCGTGCTGGCGCTGGCGCGGCCGCAATGGGGCTTCTCGTGGGAGGAAGTTTCGCAGAAGGGTTTGGACATTGTCGTGGCTATTGACACCTCGCGCTCGATGCTCGCGGCGGACATTCCACCCAACCGCCTCGAACGCGCCAAGCTCGCGGCGCTGGACTTGATGAAGCTCGCCCAGAATGACCGGCTCGGCCTCGTCGCGTTCGCCGGCAGCGCGTTTCTCCAATGCCCGCTCACACTCGACGAGGAGGCGTTCCGCCAAGGCGTCGCCGCGCTCGACGTGAACATCATCCCACAGGGCGGCACAGCCATCGCCGAGACGATTCAGGCCGCGCTCGCCGCGTTCAAGGACGGCGACAACCACAAGATCCTCGTGCTGTTCACCGACGGCGAAGATCACGAAGCCGGCGTGCTCGAAGCCGCGCGGGCCGCCAGCGCAAAGGGGCTGCGCGTCTTCACCATCGGCTTGGGCAGCGCGGCGGGCGAGCTCATCCGCGTGCCGGATGCGAAGGGCAAGCTGGACTTCCTCAAGGACGAGAGCGGCAACGTGGTGAAGTCGCGCCTCAACGAGACGCTGCTCCAGCAAATCGCCGGTGCGGCGGGCGGCTTCTACCTGCCCTTGCGCGGCGCGAACACGATGGACCTGCTCTATGAGCGCGGCCTCGCGCCGCTGCCGAAGTCCGAGTTCAATGCGAAGCTCATGCAGCGGCATCACGAGCGTTTTTACTGGCCGCTGGGCATTGCGGTGGTTTTGCTCGTGGTCGAAATGTTTTTGCCCGAACGCCAGAAAGTCCGCCGGCCCGCCGTGAACGCGCCGGGGGTGAACTTGTCTGAACCTGCGAATACTGATGCAACGGCTGCGAAATAATCAGGATCCAGGGCGGGGAAATCCCAAGTCCCAAGCTCCAAGCTCCAAGCTCCAAGGCGCGCGGGAGCGGTTGGGGGCTTGGAGCTTGGTGTTTCTTTGGAGCTTGGGATTTGGGCTTTGGAGCTTCACAGCGCACGCTTCCCCCGCCGATGCCCTCAAACACTACCAGTCCGGCAAATACGATGCGGCCTTAAAGGAATACGACCGCCTGCGCCTGCAACGGCCCGAGGACGCCCGGCTCGCCTTCAACGCCGGGGCCGCCGCATATCAGGCGAGGCAGTTCGAGGATGCCACGCGGCACTTCAGCGGCGCGACCGGCGCGCGCGATCCGAAACTGGCCCAAAGCGCGTTCTACAATTTGGGCAACGCCTACTTCCAGATGGGCGATGCCGCGCCCGAACCCGCGCAGAAGCAGCAGGCATGGGAAAGCTCGCTGGGTTTCTACGACACGGCACTCAAACTCAATTCCGCCGACCCCGACGCCAAGCACAACCACGACTTCGTGCAGCGCAAGCTTGAGGAACTGAAGCAACAGCAGGACAGGCAGCAATCGAAGGACAACCAGGATCAAAAGCAGGACGACAAACAGAGCGAAAACAAGCAGGACCAGCAGAAGAAGAACGACCAACAGCAAGACAAGTCCGGCGGAGACAAGAAGAACGAGGACAAGAAAAAATCTGACGAGCAAAAGCAGCAGCAAAAACCCGACGGCTCCAAGCAGGACGACCCGAAAAAGCCCGAGAACCAGCCCAAGCCAGATCAGCCCGGCGACCAGAAACAGCCCGACCAAAAGCAGCCGGAAAAGCCGGACTCGAAAAAGGGCGACCAAAAGCAGGGCCAGCAAGGCGAGCAGGGTGACAAGGACGCCGCCCAAGCCGCCGCGCTCGGCCAGATGACCACGCAGCAGGCGATGCAGCTGCTCGACTCCCAGCGCGCCGAGGAACGTGCCCTCATCTTCCTCCCCACCAACGCCACCCAAAAGGCCAGCAACCGGACACTGAAAAACTGGTGAGCAACCCCGCCGCAAATCAACCGGCACCGCAGCATCAGGACGCCGCCGCACGGGCAAAAGAATCCCCGCACACGGAGCCTCCGCGCGTTGTTTTACGCACGGCCTGGTGGCTGGCGAGCCTTTGGGTTTGGCTGGCCGCTTGGGGGGCTCAAGCTGTCACCTTCAGCGCCTCGCTCGACCGCAATGCAATCCGCGTGGGCGAGCAGGCGGTGTTGACCTTACGCTTTGACGGCGGTCAACCCACCGGCCTGCCACGGCTGCCGGATGTGCCCAACCTTCATATTAAATTCGCGGGCCAGAGCCAGCAGATCTCGATCGTCAACGGCCAACGCACCGCCAGTCTGCTGCTCAACTACGCGGTCAGCCCGACCGCGTCGGGCGATTTCACCATCCCCGCGTTCAATGTCCCGGCCGGCGGGGCCATGCTGCCCAGCCAGCCACTGGCGCTGAAAGTGTATCCGGCGGCGGCCAAGTTGCCCGATACAGAGGCCTTCCGGCAGTTCGCATTTGTCCGCCTGCTGACGGCCAAAACCAACGTCTTCCTCGGTGAGCCTTTCGCCCTCGAAGTGCGCCTCTATTTCACCGCCGCAGGAGAAGTTCAATTGCCCAGCCTCCAAGGCGACGGCTTCACGTTCACCTCCTTTCAGCACCAACAAGGACAGGAGCAGGTGGGCAACGCAAATTACCGGGTCATCGTTTTCCGCACCGTCGCCACGCCCGTAAAGGCTGGCAGGCTCACGCTCGGACCCGCCCAGTGCGCTTTCACGCTCCACCTTAGAGTTGGTGGCAATGATGTGTTGGACTTCTTCAACCGCGGTGTCCGGGCGCAGCCGGTCACGATCGTAAGCGAACCAGTGGTCATCGAGGTTCAGCCGCTGCCAACCGAAGGCCGGCCGGCCGACTTCAATGGAGCGATCGGGAGCTTCTCAATGAGTGCCAGCATCGCCCCCGTGGACGTGGCCGTAGGCGACCCGATCACCGTGCGGGTGCAAATCACCGGGCGGGGTGGACTGGACGGCCTCCCGATGCCGCCGCTCAACTTCGGAGAATCCTTCAAAAGCTACCCGCCGAGCGCGACAACCGAGATGCCCGACCCGCTCGCCATGTCCGGCACGAAGAAGTTTGAGCAGGTCGTGCAACCACAGAGCGCGGATGTTACCCAGCTGCCCGCATTCAGTTTTAGCTTTTTCGACCCCGAAGCACGAGCGTTCCGCACGCTTCGGCAGCCCGCCACGCCCCTGCGGGTCCGCGCGTCCGCGGTGAGCGCTGCGCCCACCGTGGTGATGACCACGACCAACGGCGCAACCGCCGCGGCCGCCGCCACGGAGCTGGTCCACATCAAGCCGCACCTGGGCGCGGTCGTGGCTGCGGACACCAACGCGCTGCGGCAACCTGCGTGGTGGGCGTTGTGCGGCGGGCCGGGCGCGCTGTGGCTGGCGCTGCTGGCGCGACGCAAGCGGACGGAAAAGCTCGCGAACAACCCGCGCCTGCGGCGCCGCCGCGAAGTGGATGTGCTCGTAAACGCGGGTTTGACCGAGCTGCGCCAGCAGGCGGCCGCGGCGCAGGCGGACCCGTTCTTCGCGAATCTCTTCCGCCTCTTGCAAGAGCAGCTTGGCGAACGAATCGATCTGCCCGCGAGCGCCATCACGGAGGAGGTTCTGGACGAGAGACTGAACAGGGTCGGCGCAAGGCCGGAGCTTTGCGCATCGCTGCATGCACTCTTCCAGGCATGCAACGCCGCGCGCTACTCGCCGGTGCGGGAAACCCGCGAGCTGACGAAGCTGGCCGAACAGATGACGGCCGCGGTGACTGAACTTCGGAAGCTGGAGGTGGAGCGATGAACTGGTTCCGTCTGCGGCTCCCCGCGCTCCCGACATGGCCGACCTGGATCGCCGTGGCATTTTGCATCGCACAGGCTGTTGGCGGCGCAGAGGCGAAGTCTGACTTCGAGGCCGCAAACAAACTGTTCGAGCAGGGACGTTTTTTGGAGGCGGGAGCCGCTTACGAGCGACTGCTGACAAACACGCCAACCGCGGCATTGCACTTCAATCTCGGGAATACGCGTTTCAAGAGCGGTCATCCGGGCGACGCGATCTTCCACTATCATCAGGCACTGGCACTGACACCGCGCGACCCCGATGCACGCGGAAATCTGCAGTTCGTGCGCCGCAGCCTCGGCGTGGCCGTAGATGAACCCCTGGCTCGTCAGTGGCTCCGCAGCTGCACTTTGGACGAGTGGGCATGGCTGGCGGGGGCGGGCTTGGGCGCGTGGTTAGTGATGCTTGCGCTGGGCGAGGCATTACCAGCAAGGCGAGCCATGTTTGCCTGGCTGACCCGGACCTTGGGCTTGTTTGCGCTGGCAGCTTCGGCATTGCTGATCGCAGCGCATTGGGAGCGTCGGGCGACTCGGCGGGCAGTGGTAGTGACACCCGAAGCCCCGGTCCGCCCCGGCCCCTTGGCGGAATCCAAGCCATCGTTTTCCCTGCGTGATGGCTCAGAGGTTGCCATCCTTGATGCCAAGGACGACTGGTTTCACGTTAATGATGGCGGGCGGCGCTCGGGCTGGATCCGCCGTGAAGGATTACGTCTGCTGCCCTGAAAGAGGCCTTGGCTTTTTTCGAGCTGGCCTTCGCCATTCATGGTGAGGCGGCTTATCCTCCGCCGCGAATTCCGCTAGGCGATTTGGTCGCCCAAGAATTGCCGAACGTTGGCAACGGCTTGTTCCACCTTTACGGCGGTCAGCACCCCGCCGCGCGGCTTTAGTTCGACTTCGCCCTTGGCCAATGACTTTTCACCGATGGCCAGCCGAAGCGGGAAGCCCACCAAATCGGCGTCCTTAAACTTTACCCCCGGGCGCTCATCGCGGTCATCCAAGATGACTTCCACTCCGGCGGCAGAAAGTTCTGTGTAGAGCTTCTCGGCCAGCTGCATCACGGGCGAATCTTTCGCTACTGCAAGTGGGGTGATGCAAACTTGGAATGGGGCGACGGCCAGCGGCCACACAATGCCATCCTTGTCGTTGCACTGCTCAATGACAGCTTGCAGCGTGCGCGTAACGCCAATGCCGTAGCAGCCCATGACACAGGGCTTGGACTTACCATCAGCATCGAGATAGTAAGCGTTGAGTTTTTCGCTGTATTTGGTGCCCAGCTTGAAAACGTGCCCAACCTCAATTGCGCGCTGGATTTTCAGCGGCTTGCCGCATTTGGCGCAGGGCTCGCCAGCGGTGACGGTGCGCAGGTCGAACCAGCTGGTCGGCAAGATGTCCCGGCCCACAGAAACACCACGGAGGTGAAATCCATCCTCATTGGCTCCCGTGGTCATGTCATTGGCACCCCGAAGCCTTTCATCCGCCAGAATGCTCACTGGCTGACGCAACGTGCTGCTCACTGCCCCTAAGCTGCCGGGATGCGCCCCCAGCAGGGCGAAAATCTCTTCCGCCGTGGCAGGCCGGGCTGCTGTCGCCCCCGTGCGGGCCATAAGCTTGGTTTCGTTTAACTGGTCATCGCCACGCACCAGAATGAGAAGCGGTTTGCCGTCCGCTATGTAAACCAATGTCTTTACCTGGCGGTTGGCTGGAATCTTATATGGCTCCTTGGAGAGTGCCTCAATCGTGACAACTCCGGGGGTAGGAATCTTTTCGGGCACGGCAGCGTCACGCAGGGCAGTAGGGGGCAATGCACTGATGGCCTTTTCGATGTTCGCCGCGTAGCCGCAAGCCTCGCAGTAAACAACGTCATTCTCTCCCGTCTCGGCTGGCACCATGAATTCGTGGGAGTAATTCCCTCCAATTACACCGGTGTCAGCCTCTACTGGGAAGTTCCTTAAACCACAGCGCGTAAATATCCGGGTGTATGCTTCATACATCCGGCGATAGCTCTCCATGGCTCCCTCATCGGTAGCGTCAAAGGAATAGGCGTCCTTCATGATGAATTCCTTTGCACGCATCAAGCCGAACCGAGGCCGTATTTCATCACGAAACTTGACGCTGACTTGGTAGAAATTCACCGGCATTTGCCGATAGGAATTGATCTCGCCCGCAGCGAGCGTGGTCACGACCTCCTCAGCGGTGGGGCTGAGCACCCACTCCTTGTTGGAACGATCCCTGGCCTTGTAGAGCACCTCCTTGGCAGTCTCGTAACGGCCCGACTGCTGCCAGATTTCAGGGGGCTGGAGCGCAGGCATTAGCACCTCCACCGCACCAGCGCGGTTCATTTCTTCACGAATGATGTTTTCGATCTTCCGTAGCGACCGCAAACCAAGGGGCAAGAACGTGTAAAGTCCACCGGTTAGCTTCCGGACTAAGCCTGCTCGCAGAAGTAGCTTGTGGGAGAGAATTTCCGCCTCAGCCGGAGATTCTTTGAGGGTTGGAATGAAGTATTGTGACCAGCGCATGTTAGTGACTTAAGCAAGAAGCCGCCGAGAAACGGATTCTCGACGGCCATGAGGTATGTGTAACCGACTATTTAACAGTATTGACCAACGGAGCCAAACCTTGGATTCGCACCTCTAGTCGATCACCCGACTCGATCGGACCTACTCCACTGGGTGTGCCCGTGACAATCACATCGCCGGGCAACAAGGTCATGTTGGTGGAGATAAAGCTAACCAGTTCGTAGCAGTTGAAAATGAGCTGGCTGGTATTCGAATTTTGCCTGAGCTGGCCGTTCTGGAAGAGCTGAATCGTTAGGTCGTGCGGGTCAATTTTTGTCTCAACGTATGGACCCAAGGGAGTAAATGTATCGAAGGATTTGCAGCGCGCCCATTGGCTTTCCGAGTTTTGGATAGTCCGGTCACTAATGTCTTGAGCGGCAGTGTATCCAAAAATATAGCGAGCTGCGGCAGCTGGCGTCACGTTACGAACCTTGCGACCTATGACGATTGCCAGCTCTGCTTCGAAGTCAGTCCGATGCGTGGGAAAGGGAACTTCAATCTTCGCACCATCGGGAATCAGAGAGGTCGGAGCCTTTAGCCAAAAAAGCGGCTCCTTGGGAACGGGCTTTCCTGATTCTCTAGCATGATCCGCATAGTTCAGGCCAACGGCGATGATCTTTGTCGGATGGACGGGCGTTAAAGTTTTGATCCCTTTTACGGAAAGTGGCTTTTTATCGAAGGAGGGCGATCCGAAAACGTCGCCGTGAAGCCGAAACAGCTCACCATCAACCACCTTTGCAAAAAAAATCTCATCTCCCTTTTGAAAGCGACCAATGGCTGCCATAGATCGTCATTTTTACTAAATCGCCTGCCCGTTCCGCAAGCTGATTTTGTCCAAAAAAAAACCGTAGCGGATGCTACGGTTTTTTTAAGAACTGGCGGCAACCTACTCTCGCGGAAGCTATACAACCACTACCATCGGCAATACTGCGTTTGACGTCCGAGTTCGGTATGGGATCGGGTCGGACCACAGCTTTATGGCCACCAAAAAATTTAAAGAGATCATCGCTAGACTGCTCACAGAAAACTACACACAAACGACATACAGTAATCACTTTTAAAAAAGTGATCAAGCCTCACGACTAATTAGTATCAGTCCGCTGAACACCTCACGGTGCTTATACGCCTGACCTATCAAGTGGGTAGTCTGCCCACAGTCTTTAGGGTCTTGCGACCGGGAGACATTATTTTGGGATGAGCTTGGCGCTTAGATGCTTTCAGCACTTATCTCTTCCGCACATGGCTACGTAGCGATGCCCCTGATGGAACAACTACCACACCAGAAGTGCGTCAAACCCGGTCCTCTCGTACTAAGGTTTGAACCCCGCAAGTCTCCTTCACCCACAGTGGATAAGGACCGAACTGTCTCACGACGTTCTGAACCCAGCTCGCGTACCGCTTTAACCGGCGAACAGCCGGACCCTTGGGACCTTCTCCAGCCCCAGGATGCGATGAGCCGACATCGAGGTGCCAAACCGGTTCGTCGATGTGAACTCTTGGACCCGATCAGCCTGTTATCCCTAGCGTACCTTTTGTCCGTTGAGCGATGGCAATTCCACATTATACCATCGGATCATTTGGGCCTGCTTTCGCACCTGCTTGACTTGTTGGTCTTACAGTTAACCGAGTTTTTAGCCATACCCTCGACGCATGATTGCCAACCATGCTGAACTCAGCTTCGCGCTCCTCCGTTACAATTTGGGAGGAAGCCGCCCCAGCCAAACTGACCCGCAAGCACTGTCCTTCACCTAGTTTATAGGAATTGAAGTTAGAATCCTAATTAACAAAGAGTGGTGTTTCACATTGCGACTCAGCTGCTACCGGAGCAGCAGCTTCGAAGTCTCCCACCTACGCTACGCATTATTAATCAGAACACAATACCAGCTTACAGTAAAGGTGCATAGGGTCTTTCCGTCCTACTGCGGGCATGCGGCATCTTCACCGCAATTACAGTTTCGCCGAGAACCTCTCCGAGACAGTCGTTCACTCGTTACACGATTCGTGCAGGTCGGAACTTACCCGACAAGGAATTTCGCTACCTTAGGACCGTTATAGTTACGGCCGACATTCACGGGGACTTGGGCTCACCGCTTCGCCTTGCGGCTGACAGCTTACCTTGATCTTTCCGCATTGGTCACGTGTCACTCCCTATACATTGTCTTTACGACTTAGCAGAGAGCTGTGTTTTTGTTAAACAGTCGGTAAACGCAATTTACTGTGGCTCTACAAAGTAGAGCACCCCTTTTCCCGAAGTTACGGGGCTAATGTGCCGAGTTCCTTAGAGAGGT
>CAZQEW010000113.1:0-15380 GCA_964591495.1 uncultured Klebsiella sp. | reverse complement strand
AATACCTTGAAGTGCACCGCACCTGGCACCGGCTCGGCGGGCGCAGCACCTGCACGATGCTCTACGGCCACGTGGAGAAACTTGAAGACCGCGTGCATCACCTGAGCCTGCTGCGGGCATTGCAGGACGAGACGGGCGGCTTTACCGGCTTTGTGCCGCTGCCGTATCAGCCCGAGAACAACGACATCACCGTGCGCGTGCCCCCGACGGGCTTCGACCAGCTCCGCACGATCGCCGTGAGCCGGCTCTACCTCGACAACTTCGACCACATCACTGCCTACTGGGTCGGTATGGGCCTCAAGCTTGCGCAGGTCGCCCTCAGCTACGGCGCGGACGATCTGCACGGCACCATCGTTGAGGAGCACATCTTCCACATGGCCGGCGCGAAGTCCCCGCAGCTCCAGACCGAGGCGGAGATGGTGAAGGCCATCCGCGAAGTCGGGCGAGTGCCGGTGCAAAGGAACACGTTCTACGAGCCGGTGAAGGAGTGGCCGGCCACTGCGACTCTGCGCGACTTGCAAACCGGGGGAGCGCAGCCGAGTGTCCCAATACAATCGCCCGCCATCGCATGAAGGATTCGATCATCAAGATTGGATGTTCCTACTCGGGAGCGATTCTTGGTGTGATAATCATGTGGGTCTGGTTCACCTACCCACACTCCTACACATGGCATCCGGAGTTCACGATGCTCATTTGGCCGGCCGTCTTCCTGTCACAGGCTGGCCTTTCTAGCACTTGGTTGTTGCCCGCTGTTCTGCTGCTGTCGTTGCCGTTGGGCGTGTTTGCCACTCTGCGGAAGCGTTCACGCTGGCATAATTTCGCCGCGACCGCTGCCCTCTTGGTTGGTTATTGCGCCGTGGGTGCGAAACTAATCCTCTCCGTCCCAACTCCAACGCCCGCCATCAATCCGTATTCCCAAGACCCGGCACTTGCAACGGAGTTCGCGGCTGCATACCAAGAGGGCTACATCAACTCCCTCAGTGGTTGGCTCTCCTCTTACTGCTTCCGTTCTGAAGCTCCGACGCGCGGCTACTACCAAGGGCAGGCGGATGGGCACAAAGTCTTCAGCCGCGTGTTCAATTTGTCTGAGACCCGAGGAGCAGGGATTATCCGTGGGTCGGCGGCGATTGATGGCGTTCGGCCTGGTTCTCCGGCCAACACCAACCAGCTATCCAAGCCATCGGAACCCTCAGGACCAGTGCGTTGACCAAGCACGTCACAATGGCTACCGTCCACCCATGAACTTCGGTGTGCTCTTCGAGAAGGTTCGCGAACCTGATTTCCCTCCCGGCTACTTCTACGCCCATGTTCCTACCCTCGGGTTGACCACGCACGGACTTGGCGTGGACGGCGCACGGGAAGCGGCGATGGATTTGGTCCGGCTGTGGATGGCTGAGAAGAAGGCCAACGGCGAAAGCGTGCCGCCCAGTTCGGAGATTCTCTTCAGCACCCTCGACCTGCCCGAAGATGCCCTACAAAGCGCGTGAGGTTCTCGCCAAGCTCCTGCGGGCGGGGTTTGTGGTGAAGCGGCAATCGGGCTCCCATGCAGTTCTGCGCCATGTGGACGGAAGGCAGACTTACGTCGCTATGCACCCGGGCGACATCCCGACCGGAACCTTTCGGGCCATTCTGAAACAATCAAGTCTTACCGAAGACGAGTTCCGGTCGCTCTGAAGCGATCTCCGCGCATTGCACCGGCTTGCCATCGGCCCGCAAAGCTCGCAATCTTTCTGGGCGACCAGTCCAACGAGTCAGTTTCATCCGCATGAAAACCACCATTGAAGGCGCGCCCTCGTTCGCCTATCTCCACGTGGACCTCGATCCCGGCGAGTCCATCGTGGCCGAGTCCGATGCCATGTCCAGCATGGCGGCCGATCTTGGGATGCAGGCGACGTTCAACGGCGGCTTCTTTTCCGGCCTGGCCAAGAAGTTTCTCGCGGGCGAGTCGCTGTTCGTGAACACCTTCACCAACGCCGCATCCGGCCCGCGCCGCGTCACGCTGGTGCAGACCACCCCGGGTAACATGCGGGAGGTGCAGCTCAATGGGGAAACGATCTGCCTTCAACCCGGGGCTTACATCGCGTCCACGCCGGGCCTGAAGCTCGGCCTGCGCTGGGCCGGCCTGGTCAGCGGCATCGCGCGCGAAGGCTTCTTCAAGCTCACCGTTTCCGGCACGGGCACGCTTTGGTATGGAGCGTATGGCGAGTTGCTGGAGCGGCAGGTGGACGGGGAGTTCCTCGTGGATACCAGTCACCTCGTAGCCTACGAGCCGCAGTTGCAGCTCAAGCTCCAGTTGGCGGGCGGACTGTTTGCCAGTCTGTTCAGCGGCGAAGGCTTCGTGACGCGCGTGGAAGGGAAGGGCAAAATCATCATCCAAACCCGCAGCATCAGCGGCCTGGCGAGCTGGTTGAATCCGCGAATCTAATTTTCCCGCATGCAAATCGACCTGCTCAAACGGCCCGGCAATTCCGCCGCCCGCGTCGTGCTCACGCCCGGCGAGCACCTCACCGCCGAGTCGGGCTCCATGATCGCGATGAGCGACACCCTGGAACTCACCACCACCACGCACAAACGCGACTCCGGCTCGATCCTGGCGGGGCTGAAGCGGATGCTGGCCGGGGAGAGTTTCTTCGTGAACCACTATTCGGCCGGGGCGCAGGCCGGCGAAGTTTTCCTCGCGGCCACGCTCCCTGGCGACATGCTCCGCTACGATCTCCGGGCGGAAAACCTCATCGTGCAGGCCGGGTCCTTCGTCGCCTGTGAGAGCAGTGTGAATGTGAATTTCGGCTGGCAGGGCTTCAAGTCGTTCCTCTCCGGGGAGAGCATGATCTGGTTGCAGCTCAGCGGCACCGGCCCGGTCATCCTGTCGAGCTTCGGGGCGATTTATCCGCTCGAGGTGGACGGCGAATACATCGTGGACACCGGCCATATCGTCGCGTTTCAGGAGACGCTGAATTTCTCCATCGCCAAGGCCGGCGGAAGCTGGGCCACGGCCATCTTCGGTGGGGAAGGCCTGGTCTGCCGTTTTTCCGGCCGGGGCACCGTCTGGTGCCAGAGCCACAACGCCAACGGCTTCGGCTGGGAGCTGGGACCAGAACTCAAGTCCCGCAGCGGTGGCGGCTCCCTCGATTTTGGCAACTAACCTTCTTCGCGCGACGCTCATGCAAGTCTACATCTCCCGCACCGGCACGCAGGAAGGTCCGTTCCCCGTCGAGCAGGTCCGCCAGATGCTCGCCTCCGGCGACCTGCTGCCCACGCATCACGTCTTCCACGAGGGCCTCACCAACTGGGTGCTCGCCAGCCAGTCGCCTGTGCTGGCCGGCACGCCTCCGCCGCAGCCTGGCGGCGGGCCGCCTCCCTTGGCGGCCGCCCCCGCCACCGGCCTGCTGACGAGCGGTTACAACCCGGACCAGCGGCGGGACTTCGATTACACCATCGAGGGCCGCCCGGACTTCGCCTTCCTCACCGTCCAACTGCCCGCGAACCAGACCCTGAAGGTCGAGGCCTCCGCCATGGCAACCATGGACAGCAACTTGGAAATGAAGACCAAGATGCGCGGCGGCCTCTCGCGCCTGCTCACGGGGGAAAGTCTCTTCGTCAACGAGTTCACTGCCGCCAACACGCCCGGCAGCATCGGCATCGCGCCGGGCGCACCCGGTGACTTGGAGCACGTCTACCTGGATGGCGACACGATCTTCCTCCAGAGCAGCGGCTACGTCGCCAGCGGCATGGGCGTCACGCTCGACAGCAAGTGGCAGGGTTTGAAGGGCTTCTTCACCGGCGAGGGGCTGTTCCTCATCAAGTGCTCGGGCAAGGGCGACCTGTGGTTCAACACGTTTGGAGCGATGTTCTGCGTGAACGTCTCCGGCAGCTACGTCGTGGACACCGGCCACATCGTGGCCTTCACCGATGGCCTGCAATACGAGGTCGGCCGCATTGGCGGCTACAAGTCCCTGTTCTTCTCCGGCGAGGGGCTGGTGTGCCGCTTCCATGGCCAGGGCAAGGTCTGGGTGCAGACGCGCAAGCTGGGTGCCTTTGCCAACTGGGTCTGGCCGTTCCGTCCGGTGGAGCGAAGCAACTAATGCTGCACGGGCTCGCGGGACCCGCGCGGCCACAACAGCAGTCGCAGGCTGTTCAGCACCACCACCACGGTGCTGCCCTCGTGGCCCAGCACGCCCAACGTGAGCGGCACTTTGCCGAACATCGCAAAGCCCACGAGCACGACCACGGTGCCCAGCGATAGAAAGACATTCTGGCGGATCACCGCGCGGGCGCGCTGGCTCAGGCGGTAGGCGGCGAGGAAGTTTTCCAAGCGGTCGTGCATGAGGACGACTTGCGCCTGCTCCAGCGCGGCATCGGAACCGCGCGCGCCCATAGCTACACCCACGTGCGCGGCGGCGAGGCTGGGCGCGTCGTTCACGCCGTCGCCCACCATCGCGACGCGCTGGCCAGCTTCGGTGAAGGCGCGGATGGCTGCGACCTTTTGCTCGGGCTTGAGGCCGGCGCGGAGTTCATCGAAGTGCAGCTCGCGCTTGAGCAACTCGGCGGCTTCGGGGCGGTCGCCGGTGAGGACGACGGTGCGAAGGCCGGAGCGGCGGAGCTGCGAGAGCACATCGGCGGCTTGAGGACGAATGTCATCACGCAAGAGGATGCGGCCGAGAAGTTCGCCGTCGCTGACCCACACCTCGGAGATGCCGGCGGCGGTTGGTGGCGCCTCGGGATGGGAACCGCGTGGGAGCTTGCTCAGAACCAGTTCGCGTCGGCCGAGCAGGCAGACCTTGTTGCCGAGCTGTGCGCGCAGGCCGAGGCCGGTGATGGACTCGAAGTGGTCGAGCGCGAGCGATGGGAGATTCTGCTGCTTACCGTAGCGTGTGATGGCGCGGGCAAGCGGGTGGGTGGACAGGCGTTCCATCGCGCAGGCCAGCGCGGCGATGTCCTGCTCGCGGCCCGGCGGGAAACTTTCGACGCGTTCCACCTGCAGTTCACCGGTGGTCAGCGTGCCGGTTTTGTCGAGCGCCACGACGTTTACGTCCGCGAGTTGCTCGATGGCCGCACCGCCGCGGAAGAGGATGCCGCGCCGCGCGCCCCACGCGATGGCGGCGAGCACGGCGGACGGAATCGAGAGCACCAGCGCGCATGGCGACGCGACGACGAGCAAGGCCATCGTGCGATAGAACGCGCTTTGCGTCTCCGCCGTGCTGGTGAACGCCGGCAGCCCGAAGCCTTGCCACCACACGAAAAACATCACCAGTGCGAGACCGGTGATGGCGTAGGTGTAATTGCTGCCGAACTTGTCCGTGAACCGCTGCGACGGGGCCTTGAGCCGCTGCGCCTCGCGGATGAGGCGGATGATTTTGTGAAGCGCGCTTTGTCCGGCGGCGCGCAACACCAGCACTTCCACCGCGCCCCAAAGGTTCAACGTGCCGGCCAGCACGGAATCGCCGACGTTCTTCTCTACGGGCGCGGCCTCGCCGGTCAGCGTGGATTCATCGGCAGCGGTCTTGCCCCTGATGATTTCGGCGTCGAGCGGGAACTGTGTGCCGGGCTTGATGAGCAGGCGCGCACCAGGCTGGAGGTCGGCGACGGGCACCTCATGCTCATGGCCGGCGTCGTCGAGCTGGGTGGCGGTCTTGGGCGCGGCCTTGAACAGCGCGCCAATCTCGCGCTGCGTGCGGCCCATCGCGTAGTGCTCCAGCGCGCCGGAGAAGCTGAAGAGAAAGAGCAGCATCGCGCCTTCGTCCCAGTGGCCGATGACCGCGCTGCCCAGCGCAACGGCGAGCATGAGGAAATGCACATCGAGCACACGGTGTTGAAGCCGTTCCCAAACTTCGTGCGCGGCGAACCAGCCGCCACTGAGGTAGGCCGCGAGGTGTAAGCCCAGTTCGAGCGAGCCGTCACCGACCAGCGCGGCGGTCAAGGTGGTCGCACCGCAAATCCCGGCGGCGATCAACTGAGGCTTCCACTCGTCGAGGTCGGCATCGGCCTCCGGGATTTCGACTTCGCGCGGGATGATTTTTGGCAGCGGCAGGTCGCGCCAGCGCCAGAAGCGCGGTGCGGTCGGGCAGGTGATACGCGCAATGATTGAGCGTTCGCCGTCGCGCGTTACCGTGACGGTCTGGTGTTCGGCGGGGGAGAGCGGGATATCGCACTCGGCGCAGTTGCCAACGGGCTGGAGCAGTTGGCAGCGGTGCCGCTCGCTGGTCTGGCGGCCAGCAGCCACGGCGGCATTGACGCGGTCGGTGAGGCCCTCGACCTCGCGGTTGCCCAGCGTGGCGATGGCCACGCCCGGCTCCGTGCGGTGGAGGGTGACGGCTTCGAGCGCTGGCTCGCGCGCCAGCATCGCGGCGACCGAGCGCGCCAAGCAGGCCGGGCGGGTGGGACTGCCCGCCGCCGCTAGGTTTGCGCCCGGATGTGTGCTCCCACTCACCGCGGCAAGCTGAACACACGCCCGCACAAAGACAAGCCGCCGGCTGCAAAAGCATTGCCAGCGCTTGCCAATCGGCCAAACAATCCCGCCGTTCGCCACATGAAACATCTTGCCATCACTTTCGCCACGTTCGCCTTCGTCGTCTCCCTGGCCGCCGCGCCGGGCGGCAACTCCGCCGATGGTATCCTGCGCGGGCCGTTCTTCTCCGGCACTATCATGGCCAGCGACGGCAAGCAGCTTGCCGCCGGCAAGGGCATCGTCGTGACCGTGGGGCCGAACAAGGACCACTACCTTTGCTACGACACGGACACGCTGCGCTGCGCGCTGGGCTGGTCCGGGGACTTTCTCGAATTCGGCAAGACGCAGGAGCGCATCGAGTGGCCGCCGCCGCCGAAGATCAAGGGCCAGCTCGCCTTTGAGACGAAGATCGGGCCGGGCTGGACGACTACCGAGGACTTCAGCGACCCACGCCCGACCCAGCAAGGCCCGCTGCCGCGCGCGCAGGCGAAGTATCGCGGCCTCTACGTCCACGGGGACAACGTGGTGCTGTCTCACACGGCGGGCGACGCGAACGTGTTGGAACTGCCGGGGCTGGAAACTGTTGGTGGCAAGAGCGTCTTTACTCGCACGCTGAACATCGGTGCGGGCAAGCAGTCGATGCGCTTCATCGGAGGCGCGGGCATCGTGCCCGGTGCGGACGGGAGCGCGGTGAAGACCGAGTCGTCGAAGGAGTTCAAGCTCGCCGTCTTTGGCACCAGCACGAACCGTCTCGTCATCGGCATCACCGGGAACACGGACCTGAGCAAGCTCACCGCTGCAAAGCGCAGTCAGACGGTGACGAATGGAACCACCCTTTCGCTCGCTTGCGAATTGGCGCTCGTAGCCGAGCCCCGGACCAAGGCGCTCCACTTGAAAGTCTTTATCACTCGCGCGGATACGGACGCGGAAGTGGATGCCATTCGCGCCGCGCTCAAGTCCGCGAAAGCCCCCGCTGACCTCGCCTCGCTCACCAAAGGCGCCCCCGCGCAGTGGCCCGCCGTCGTCACCCAAGGCGTGCCCGGCACGAATGCCGGCCCCTACGTCGTGGACCACATCACCGAGCCGACGCCGAACCCATGGAACGCCAAGACTTACTTCGGCGGCCACGACTTCTTCCCCGACGGCCGTGCGGCCGTTTGCACTTTCCACGGCGATGTGTGGCTCGTCAGCGGGCTCGACGAGAAGCTGGAGAAGATCACTTGGAAGCGCTTCGCGTCCGGCCTGTTCCAGCCGCTTGGCCTGAAGATTGTCGACGGCAAGATTTACGTGACGGGCCGCGACCAGATCACGCGCCTGCATGACTTGAACGGCGACGGCGAGGCGGACTTCTACGAGAACTTCAACAACGACACCTTCGTCACCGCGAACTACCACGAGTTCTGCCTGGGCCTCGACACCGACAAGGCGGGAAACTTCTACTTCGCCAAGGGCGCGCCGTGGCCGCCCACCGTGCAGTCCGCGCACCAGGGCACCATGCTCAAGGTCGCCAAGGATGGCTCAAAGCTCGATGTCGTCGCCACTGGTCTGCGCGCGCCGAACGGCATGGCCATCGGCCCGAACGGCTGGATCACCGTGAGCGACAACCAGGGCCACTACATGCCTTCCAGCAAGCTGAACCTCATCCGCGAGGGCGGCTTCTACGGGATGCGTCAGGCCGCGCATGGCAAAGCCCCGCCGGACGACAACATTCACGCCTACGATCAGCCGATGTGCTGGTTGCCCATGAACATGGACAACTCCAGCGGCGGCCAGGTGTGGGTGGATAGCGCGAAGTGGGGCCCGCTCAACGGCCAGCTCCTCTTCATGAGCTACGGCAAGGGCACGCTCTTCTCCGTGATGCCGCAGGAAGTGGACGGCGTGGTGCAGGCGGGCATGGTGCAGTTCCCGCTGAAGTTCCCGAGCGGCACGATGCGCGGGCGCTTCAATCCCAAGGACGGCCAGCTTTACACGACCGGCCTGCGCGGCTGGCAGACGGCGGGCGTGCGGGACGGTGGTTTCAGCCGCGTGCGCTACACCGGCGCGCCCGTGCGGATGCCGCGGGCGTTGCACGTCTCGAAGGCCGGCGTGCGCATCACCTTCACCGCGCCGCTCGAGGAATCCAGTGCCAAGGACCCCGGCAACTGGAACGTTGAGATGTGGAACTACATCTTTTTTAATGATACGGCGACCACCGAGATCTACACCAAGGACCCGAAGGTCAAGCAGCACGACAAGCTGGAAGTCACCGGTGTCGAGCTCAGTGCGGACAAGCAGACCGTCACGCTCAAGCTCTCCGAGCTGACCCCGGCGATGCAGATGAAGATCAAGTTCAACCTCAAGGCCGCTGACGGCGCTCCCCTGAGCAGTGAGATTTACAGCACCATCCATAAAGTCGCCGGAAACTAGCGGAATCATCAGCCAAAGCCTTCCCCAACGCCCTGCCGTCTCCGCCAGTCGGCCGGCCGGCTTCCACGCCGTCGGATTCGCCCTGGTTACGCAGCTCCACTCATCCCTTCGACCTCATGAGTTATCAGGCCACTGAATCAGCAGCCAGCAGCCGGCAGCCTTCCATCGCCAAGGCCCGCTACGTGATGCTCGGCGGCTTCCTTGGAGCCGGCAAGACCACTGCCGTCGCCCGGCTCGCCGAGCGGCTCAGCGCGCAGGGCCTTCGCGTCGGCCTCATCACCAACGATCAGGGTGCGGAACTGGTGGACACCGCCATGCTGCGCTCGCGTGGCTTCGCCACCGAAGAGATTCCCGGCGGCTGCTTTTGCTGCCGATTCAATTCGCTTGTCGAAGCTGCGAACAAGCTCAAGGCCGATGCGCGTCCCGACGTCTTCATCGCCGAGCCGGTTGGCAGCTGCACTGACCTGGTCGCCACCGTCACCTATCCCCTGCGCCGGATGTATGGCGACCAGTTTGCCATTGCGCCATTGAGCGTGCTTGTGGACCCGGTGCGGGCCCAGCGTGTGCTCGGCCTTTCGACCGGGGGACAGTTCTCCGAAAAGGTTCTCTACATCTACCGCAAGCAGCTGGAGGAGGCGGACCTCATTGTCATCAACAAACGGGAGCTGCTTGACGCCGCGCAGCTCGACCGCTTGCGCCTCCGGCTGGCCGACGAATTTCCGCGTGCCCGCGTCCTGGCTGTTTCCGCGCGCACGGGGGCGGGGCTGGATGACTGGTTCAATCACGTCACTGCCACCGAGCAGGTTGCGCGGGTTGCCATGGACGTGGATTACGAAGTGTATGCGGAGGGCGAGGCCCTGCTTGGCTGGCTCAACGCCACCGTTGCCTTGGCCAATGCCAAAGGATTTGATGGCAATCAGGTCATTCGCGACCTTGCCGACGCGCTGCGCCGCCTGCTGGTGCAGGCCAAGGCCGAAGTCGCCCACCTGAAGATGACGCTGGAGCCGGAAGCCGCGGGACTTGGCGACCTCGCTGTTATCAACCTCGTCCGGAACGATTTCGTGCCTGAGTTATCGCAGGAACTTTCTGATTGGCTCGATGCCGGCAAGCTGATCATCAACTGTCGCGCTGAGGGGGCGCCGGACGTGCTGAACGCCGCCCTGTCTGCGGCCCTGACCGAAGTAGGCAAGCAGCATCCCCAGCTGTTTTTGCGGCTTGAACACCTTGAGCACTTCCGCCCCGGCAAACCGCAGCCGACACATCGGGATGGCGCGGATGGTGCGAAGCAGCCAGCGTCAACCTGACTAAGCGAGGATTTCGCGGATCACGTTCCCGCCCACGTCGGTGAGCCGGTAATCGCGGCCGTTGTGGCGGTAGGTGAGTTTCTCGTGGTCCATGCCGAGCAGGTGCAGGATGGTCGCGTGGAGGTCGTTGCCGTGGACCTTGTTCTCGACGGCCTTGTAGCCGAACTCGTCGGTCGCGCCGTAGTGGACGCCGCCCCTCACGCCGCCGCCGGCCAGCCAGATGGTAAAGCCCTTCGGGTTATGGTCGCGGCCCACGCTGCCCTGCGAATCGCTCGTGCGGCCGAACTCACCGCCCCAGACGACAAGCGTGTCCTGCAACATCCCGCGCGCCTTGAGGTCGGCCAGCAACGCGGCGGCCGGCTGGTCCGTGGCCGCGCCGCAGGAGCGGTGGTTCTTCTCGATGTCGTTGTGCCCGTCCCACGGCACATCGTTCACGCTGCCGTCGCCCCCCGCGCCCTTGCCGGCGAAGATTTGCACGAAGCGCACGCCGCGCTCCAACAGCCGGCGCGCGATGAGGCATTGCCGGCCGAAGGTTTCCGTCTCCTTTTTGTCCACGCCGTAGAGCTGGCGAGTGGCGGCCGATTCGTTCGCAATGTCCATTGCCTCGGGCGCGGCCATCTGCATGCGGTAAGCCAGCTCGAAGGAGTTGATGCGCGAGAGCAAATCCGCCTGAGTCGGGCGCGCCTGGGCGTGCTCGCGGTTCAGGGAGGCGAGCAGGTCGAGCGAGGCGCGTTGCTGCGACTCGGACTCATCCTTCGCGCGGGCGAGGTTATCAATGACCTCCTTGCGGCGGGCATCGAGCGTGAGGGCTTGGTAGGTTTTCGGCAGGAAGCCGGCGCTCCAAATCTGATCGTCGCCACGCGGACGCGTCTCGTGCAGCACGACGAACGCGGGGAGGTTCTGGTTGTCCGCGCCGAGTCCGTAGGTGACCCACGCGCCCGCGCTTGGTAGGCCGGGGCGGTCCACACCGCACATGAGTTCCATCGAGGCGGGGGCGTGGTTGTTCGCGCGCAGGTGCATGGAGTGGATGAACGCCATGTCGTCCACGTGATGCGAGAGGTGCGGGAAGATGTCCGAAACCCACGCACCGCTCCGCCCGTGCTGCGCCCAGCCGAAGGGGGATTTGAGAATCTTGCCGCTCGTGGTGAAGAAGCCGGTCTTCGGGTCGCTGCCGGGGAGCGGTTCGCCGCTGCGCTTCTGCAACTCGGGCTTGTAATCCCAGGTGTCCACCTGCGACGGCGCGCCGGTCATGAAAAGCCACACGATGCGCTTGGCCTTGGGCGTGAAAAGCGGCGGCCGCGCGGCCAGCGGGTTCACCGGCGCGGCGGTGGATTCATGCAGCATCGAGCCGAGCGCGACGGAGCCGAGGCCTAAGCCGGCGCGCTGGAGAAAGCGGCGGCGCGAAGGAAGGACGAGTTCGTTGGGGGCGTATTGGCCGAACATAAATCGGAAAACTATTTAGCCACAGATGGACACGGATGAAACACAGATGGGAAGGCCCAGGAGGAATGCCTTGAACTCAACAGGACGCAACTGATGGAGCGGATGCTCGAAGCAGGTTGGCGCAGTTCCGCACTCGACTCCCATATCTGTGTCCAATCTGTGTTCATCTGTGGCAGAAAAATCAGTGGCCTCAATCCACGTAGATGAACTCGTTCATGCAGAGCAGGACGAGACAAGTTTCGGTGAGGGCGCGGGTGGTTTGGGCTTCCTTCGCCTTCGAGTCGGCGGAGGGCGGGCCGAGGAGTTCAAGCTGTTGCTCGTAGAACTTGGCCAGACGCATCTGTTCGGTGGCGGTCAATTCGCGGCCAAGCGCAAGGCGGCCGGCCTGGGCGATGGCGGCGCCGGGCTCCACGCCGGGTTGCTGGACACGCTTGGTCAGGCGACCGGCGATGTCGCGGACGAATGTCGAGTTCATCATCGCGAGCGCCTGCGTGGGCAGGGTTGTCGCGCCGCGTTCGCCGACACTTGCGGCGGGCTCCGGCGCATCAAACAGCGTGAGGAACGGGATGAGTTCGCTGCGCTTCACGCGAAGGTAAACGCTGCGGCGCGGCGACTCGTAATTCGTCTCGCTCGGACCGTAGAGTTTGTCCTCGAGTTTACCGCCCACGCTGAGGAGCGCGTCGCGGATGGCCTCGGCTTCGAGCCGACGCGCGGGGCGGTGCCACCAGAGTTTGTTCTCCGGGTCGGCCTTCAGATTCGCCGGCTTCAACTCTGCGCCTTGCTGATACACCGCGCTGGCCATGATGAGCTGGTGCAACGGCTTGAGCTGCCAGCCGCTGCGCACGAACTCGCCTGCGAGCCAGTCGAGCAACTCGGGGTGCGTGGGTGGCTTGCCTTGCACGCCGAAGTCGTTCGGTGTCGCGACCAACCCGCGCCCGAAGTGGTGCTGCCAGACGCGGTTCACCATCACGCGCGCCAGCAGGCTGCCCGCGCCGTGCTGCGCATCCGTGAGCCAGTCGCCAAGCGCCACACGCGGGTCGGCCTCGGGTTTCGGGAGCCAGCGTTTCGCGCCATCGGCGGCGGTGTTGAGCACTTGCAAATAGTTCGGCTCGGCCTTCGCGACCTTCGCATCCACCTCGCCGCGCCGGAGCAGGAAGACATCCTGCCCGCCGGCCTTGGTCGAGTAGATGGCGACCAAGTCAGGCTTCGGCGTCTTCGCCTCGTGGTCGCGGATGGCGGTTTGCAACCGCTCGGCGTCGGCGTCGAAACGCGTGAACCAGCGAAACAACGCCGCGCGGTTCGTGGCGTTGAGTGCGCCGCCGGTCGCGGCCAATGTGGTGCTCAATTCGCGGACCGCTTGTTCGCTTTTCGCATCAGCCAGGGTAGGGGGCCTCTCGCCATTGCTGAAGCCGAGCCGCAGTTTTCCGAGGCCGAAGAAGCCCTTGAAGATGAGCTGAAACTCCAGTTCCGTGCCGCCCTCGAACCCGACCGGCTCGCCCTCGATTTCGAAAATCGCCGCGTGGTCCTTGCCGAACTCCGGCGCGACCGCCCAGCCCGAGCCGCGCTTGTTGTCGGTGACGGCGGCGAGTGGATAATTCCTTTGCTCGAACGTGGCGGCGGTGCCCTTGACCTTGGCGGTGACGGGCTTGGCCTTCGACTTCGGGTCGAGGGGGCGGGCAGTGACCTTGAATTCGCTGAGCACAAAGTTGCCGTTGTCCGAAAGCCCCGGGCCCTTCGCGGGCGATTCCGCATCCGCCAGCGCGTCGAGCCGGAAGGCGCGCAGGCCGCGCTGATACGTCACGGCCTTCACCGTGTAGGTGTCGTCCTTGTTTTTGTTGCTCACGTAGCGCACTGCGCCATCGCGCGCGAGGACGAGTTTGGCAGAAGTGGCGGCGGCGGAAGTCACGTCGCACATCTGCCACGGCCCGGCGTTCGTGGACGCGGCGGCTTCTGCGGACTGAAACTTCGCGAAGCGTGCCGGAAACTGCTCTTCCTCGAACTGCTTCAGCGCGGCGCGCAACGGCTCGCCGGCCTGCTTGTGCGCGGCGAGCTTGCGCTGGGTCTCCTCGTGCTGCCGGTCAACCTTTCGCTCGACTTGGTCGGTCCGGGCGAGCGCCGCAGCGATGCCGTAGTAGTCCGTCTGCGGGATGGGGTCATACTTGTGCTCGTGACAGCGCACGCACGCGAGCGTGAGGCCGAGGAAGCCGCTGCCGATGGTCGAGACCATGTCGTCGAGTTGGTCGTAGCGGATGCGCTCGACAGTCTTGGCGGTGATTTGGCCGGGAAACGGGCCGGCGACGAGAAAGCCCGTGGCGCTCGCGCCTTCGACCGATTCAGGCTGCAACTTGTCGCCCGCGAGCTGCCAGCGGATGAAGCGGTCGTAGGGCATCCCCTCGTTGAACGCGCGGATGACCCAGTCGCGGTAGTGGAACGCGCCGGGCCGGAAGGCGTCGAACTCGTAGCCGTTGCTCTCGGCGTAGCGGACCACGTCCAGCCAGTGGCGGCCCCAGCGCTCACCGTAGGCAGAACGCGCGAGGAGACGGTTCACGACGGTCGCGAGCGCGTTGGGTGACGTGTCAGCCAGGAACGCGGCGGTTTCCTCGGGCGTCGGCGGCAAACCGGTGAGGTCGAAGGTTGCGCGCCGCAGCAACTGCTCGCGGGAAGCCGGCTTGCTCGGTGTGATTTTCGTGGCCTCCATTTTCGCTAGAATGAAGCGGTCAATCGGCGTCTGCGCCCACGCGGCGTTCTTCACGGCCGGCACGGCGACTGGCTTCAACGGGCGGAAAGCCCAGTAATCGCGGCCTTGCGGGATGCTGATTTCTCGGCGGGCCTTGGCCACCTCGCCCGTGCGTGGGTCCGGCGCGCCCATCCCAACCCACTTCTCGAAGTCCGCGATGACCTCCGGCGGCAGCTTCGACTTCGGCGGCATGTGGAGGTCTTCGCGCGACCAACGCATGGCCTTGATGAGCAGGCTGTCGTCCGGCTTGCCGGGCACGATGGCCGGGCCTTCATCGCCGCCAGTGAGCAGCGCAGCGCGGGTGTCGAGGAAGAGCCCTCCCTTCAACTTGCCCTTGGCCTTGGCCTCCGCCGAGTGGCACTCGAAGCACGACGCGATCAGGACGGGCCGGATTTTCTGCTCGAAGAACGCCACGCCTTCGGGCGAAGGAGCGGCAGCGCTGGCGAGCCGGGTGAAAAGCATCGCGCCCAGCCCGGTGGCCGAGGCGAATCGTAGAAACGTGCGGGTTAGCATCGGATTTTCTCGCGCGTTTGGACGCTGTGATCGGGCGGGGGCATGAAGAAATCTTCGCGCCGCGTCTGCCTGCCGGCCGAGCGAATGCGTTGGACGGGAAAGCGTCAAGCAGGACACACTTTTAAAACTGTCCGCACGAACCAAACGCAATCCATCACATGACCCCACAACAGACTGCCGAAAGCCTCGGCCTCAAGTTCGAGAAAATTGCCCCTGGCTACCTCAACCTCTGCATCCGCAGCGGCAACCAGCTCCTCTCCTCCGGCCACGTCAGTGACCTCAAGGGCAAGCTCGGCGCGGGCCTGACCGTCGAGCAAGGCTACGCCGCCGCCAAGAACTGCGCGGAGAAAATCCTGCGGTCGGCCTGGCAGACCCACGGCACGCTCGACGGCCTGCGTGTCATCAAGGTGCTCGGCTGCGTGAACTCGACGCTCGACTTCACCGACCAGCACCTCGTCATCAACGGCGCGTCCGACCTGCTGCACCAAATCTTCGGCAAGGACGGCGACGGCTACCACGCCCGCAGCGCGCT